>CABUQG010000022.1 GCA_902493535.1 uncultured Collinsella sp.
CGAGCAGGCCACCCGCCTCGTCTTGAGCACGCGCCCTTCCCCAAGGTGATACGCTCTCCGCGAGGACATCGACAACAGCCTCGCCGTCTTGAGCACGCGCCCTTCCCCAAGGTGATACGCTTGCCCTATCCGTGGAGCCTGACAACAGGTTGTCTTGAGCACGCGCCCTTCCCCAAGGTGATACGCTGTACCGGCGGTCCTCCTCCTCGGCGAGCTTGTCTTGAGCACGCGCCCTTCCCCAAGGTGATACGCTACATCGGCGAAACGAACCCCATCAGACCAGGTCTTGAGCACGCGCCCTTCCCCAAGGTGATACGCTCCGAGGTCCGGAAACGCAAGGGCTGCCCTAGTCTTGAGCACGCGCCCTTCCCCAAGGTGATACGCTGAACTTTCATACACAACAGGATCCGTCCTAGTCTTGAGCACGCGCCCTTCCCCAAGGTGATACGCTATGTGCGCACAGAAAAGCCCCTTTAACAGGGGCTTTTCTGTTTCAAGCCTCAAAAAAAGAAGACTGATTCGACCTCAGATCTACATCTGCGATTCATTTTTTTCGAGACAAAATGCGTCGACACGTCGCGCTTCACGCAAGAAAAGAGCCGTATTCGGCACAGCGATTTATGTACTTTTCTTCACAATCGAATCAATCCTTAGGCGAAAAAACGCTCAAAAGGACCCGCCTAAATGCTATCCATAGCTACCGTTTACGGAATACTGGCTAACACTCGCCCAAAAAAGTTCGCCCCGCCCAATCCGAAGATTGAACGGGGGTTACTTTACGGGTAAGCCACTTAAGTGGCTCCCCTTGTCTGGAGCCGCGCCCTTCCCCAAGGTGAGCTGCTTTCGACTTAGCTGTATTGTAGCGCTAATGCGGGGAAGGTCGTCGACAAAATGGCTCAACGGACAATACTTATCCAGAGCAAGGCCCACCTCTGCATCAAGAACGGCCTATTGATGATCACCGTGGACGACCGCAGCTCCACCATTCCCCTCGAGGACATTTGGGTCGTCATCGTCGAATCCCATCAAACCACGATGACGGTCGCCTGCATGTCGCAACTTAACGACGCGGGAATAGGCGTCATGATCTGCGGGCGCGATCATATGCCCAATGGTCTTATGCTCCCCATGGGCGCCCATTCGCGCCATGCGCGCATCGTCGAGGATCAGCTTGCCATGAGCCTTCCGTTTAAAAAGCAGCTTTGGAAACGAATCGTTCAGGCAAAGATACTCAACCAAGCGGCGGTTCTCACAGAAATGGGGTTGTCAGCAGGCCCTCTCCCCTCTTATGCCAAAACCGTTCTTTCGGGCGACACGGACAATCGAGAAGGCGCAGCTGCCTCCGCGTACTTTAAAGCCCTCATTACCGAAGGGACCAGACGTAACAGCATGCAGAGCTCCGCCCTCGATTATGGTTACAGCGTCCTGCGTGCAGGCATCGGAAGAGCAGCCGTTGGCGGTGGATGGCTCGTATCCCAGGGGCTTCACCATCACAGCGTTTACAACGCATTCAATCTCGTCGACGATCTTATTGAACCGTTCCGCCCTCTCGTCGATCTAATTGTTATGAGCTACGGCGTTGCAGAGCCTTTGGGCCAGCGCGACAAAGCGTTGCTCGCCCGCGTGTTTGAGCACGTCATGACTATCGACGGAAAACGTTGCGGCTGTCAGCAGTGCATAGAGACAACGCTCTCTTCACTCAGAACTGCCGTTCTCGAAAAGGATCCTAAGAGACTGTTGTTGCCCGAGCTAAAAGGGCTCGAGATGGTAACTGTTGAATAGGGAGGAGCCATGAGGGTTATGAGGTTATTGGTTCTGTTCGATCTTCCAACGGGAAGCAAAGCCGAGCGTCGGCAGTATAGCGACTTTCGAAAGTTTCTGATTAGCGACGGATACCATATGGAGCAGTTCTCGGTGTATTCGCGCCTGTTGGTGACTCGCGAATCTGCAGCGGCACATATCGCTCGCCTTAAGCTGAATCTTCCAAGCGCTGGAGAGGTCACCGTTATCGAAATGACCGAAAAGCAATACGAAGACCGAATGGTCCTTCTTAGCGAGCACAAGGAGCAACCCGTTGAGCAAGGCGCGCAGTTAACGCTTGTGTTTTGACGTTGCCGCCTCCTGCGCGCTTGACCTTCACGGTCTGGCCGGCTTGCGGTGCTGGACATCGCGTTTGGCATGGTAGGTGGAGCTTTTGTCTGGTGTCTTGCCCACGCCAAGACCCTTGCGGCGCGACTGCTCCCCAACCCCTATGTGCACATCGCCGTTATGGGGCTTATGCTGTCAGCGATTCTGCTCGCACCCATCCTTATTGGCTGCGAAGTCTTCGGCTTTGGCAACTTGCCGATGTTCTTTATTGCCTGCGTCGTGGCTTATCTGTTCAACATGGACAAATCTATCTACGCCCTGCAGGAGCGGGCGTAGATAGATGTCCAAGCAAGTGGTCTCAACCGGAAACAGCGTCCCACTCTGAGGCTGTATTCCGGGACACGGTTTCCGCTTGGAACGCCATTCGGAAAGCACATCCCGTTCTTTCACGGCGTCTTGGCTATGCAAAGTGCCCTGGCGTTACTCCTCGTACGCACCCTCGAGCCGCAGCAGCCACTCCTTGCGGTCAAGGCCGCCGGCATATCCGTTAAGCGAGCCGTCGGCGGCAACCACGCGATGGCACGGCACGATAATCGAAATGGGATTGCGAGCGACCGCAGCCCCCACCGCACGGGGAGATACAACGGGTGCCTCGTTTCCCGGTACACGATGTCGAGCGGCAACACGCTGGGCGATCTCGCCATACGTAGCGACCTCGCCACGCGGGATAGAAAGCAGCTCAAACCAAACCTCGCGCTGAAACGCCGTACCAATCATATGCAACGGCGGCGTAAACCGAGGCTCCTGCCCTGCAAAATAAGCATTCAGCCAAGCCCAGGAACGCTCAAGCACCGAAGAAGCCGCACCATTTACCGGGCTCACCGGCGACATGCCACCAGTACCGGAAACCGCATCGGCGCCTTCAACACGTTCGGGATCTTCTTTGAGAAGCGTGGAGCCAAAGTGCTCCTGCCCCTCAAACCAAAGCCCTGTCAAACCGCGGCCATCAGCGGCAAGCAAGATTTCGCCCAAAGGCGAAGCAAACGTCGTCGTGACCACCAGCGGCTCCTTTCAAAACTTCGCAAACATAATACCGCGAACTGTGCAGACAACTCCCGCAGATGCGTCCGGACAGACTCGATTGTCCAAGAGAGGGCGTTTTCCCTCTCAATATCGGCCGATACCGAGTCGCAACGCCCAAAACGATGTCCGGCAAAAACGAAGGTGAATGGTTTTCCGAGAAGTGGACGAGTAAAACTAGGGCCCCGAAGCATCCGCATTTTTTAATTGCAAAACAGCAGGATTCATGCGATAAAACCGCAGGAAATGGCGGCCAAAATATGCCGATGCTTCAAGGGTCCAAAATAGGTCGTTCACTTCCCGGAAAACCATTCACCTTCGATTCGCATCAACCCCTAAGCCCTCACAAGCAACAAACACAGGCGCGCCAAAGTTACCGCCTCAACCCCAAAGTTCCCGCAGGCAGCAGGCGCAACAGCGCCGCAGCTGCCGGCGGCGCTCCACAGTCCCAAAAGGCGGCAGGCGCGAAGCGCCGGGGCCGCCGCCGGGACCAGAGCCCACAACAGCCACGTGCTCCCATCAGCCCAGCGGCCCCAACCAACAACGGCCCCATCGCAGGCCGCTTGCAGCAGCGTCACCGCAGGCGGGGGCCGGGCTAGTTTTCAGAACACTCCGCAGACCAGTGTGGCGCCTTGTCCGCGGCTCCGAAGGAGCAGGACAAGGCGCCACACATGGTCGAGGACGTTCTGAAAACTAGCCCGGCCCCCGCCGGACAGGTCACACTACTCGCAGAGCAGCTTAGCGATCTGGACGGCGTTGGTTGCCGCGCCCTTACGGATTTGGTCGCCGCAGCACCAGAAGGTGATGCCGCGCGCAGCCTCGGGGTTCGAGATGTCGCGACGCACGCGGCCGGCCCAAATCAGGTCCTGGTCGGACGTATCCATCGGCATGGGGAAGCGGTCGTGTGCATCCTCGGCAGCCATATCGTCAACCAGCTTGACACCGGGAGCGGCAGCCAGCGTAGCACGAGCCTCGTCAACCGTAATGTCGCGCTCAAACTCAAGCGTAATGCTCTCGGAGTGCGAGCGCAGCACGGGCACGCGCACGCAGGTGCAGTTCACGCGCAGCTCGGGCAGGTGCATGATCTTGCGGCCCTCGTTTTGCAGCTTCATCTCCTCGGAGGTAAAGCCCTCTTCCTTGACGCCGCCAATCTGCGGAATCAGGTTGCTCGCAAGCTGGGCGGCAAACGCGCGCGGCTCGGGAATCTCCTCGCCGCGGCCCAGGGCGGCCAGTTGGGCCTCGAGCTCGGCCATACCGGGAGCGCCGGCACCCGAAGCCGCCTGATACGTCGAGACGATCATGCGCTTCACGCCAGCGAGCTGGTGCAGCGGCCACGTGGGAACCAGGCCGATGATGGTCGCGCAGTTGGGGTTGGCGATAAGGCCGTGATGCCACTTGATATCGTCGGCATTGATCTCGGGCACGACCAGCGGCACCTCGGGATCCATACGGAAGGCGTGGCTGTTGTCGACCACGACGGCGCCGCGCTTGACGGCCTCGGGCAGTAGCTCCTTCGCGATGTCGTCGCCGGCGGCTCCAAGCACAATGTCACAGCCCTCAAAGGCCTCGGGACAAGCCTCTTCGATCACGATCTGCTCGCCGCGGAACTCGACGGTCTTGCCCGCAGAACGCGCGCTCGCCAGCAGCTTGAGCTTGCCAACCGGGAACTCCTGCTCGTTTAGGCACTCGAGCATCTGGGTGCCCACGGCTCCCGTCGCGCCCAAAATAGCAACCGTGTACTGTTTCATGCTTCCCCCTTTAAAGGTTATGGCTTTTGCCCGCACGCCGAGCAGGCCGATTATTGTTGCCAGTGTATACAAGAACGAGGCGAGCACGAAACCCGCCCCGTCGAAACGAAACCGAAACGAAACGCCCCGCCGTAGATTTTTGAGACATGACCCAAAAAATCTACCGAGCAGTCGCTACTTTTTGAGCGCAGCCAGGGTGGGATCGACCGGCGTGGGAGCCTCCAAGTCGGAGACCTTCACAATGCCGTTCTCGTCGGAGAAGGCACGGTAAATGGTCTGAATCGCCAGGTCGAAGTCTTTCTCCTCAACACCGATAATGATGTTGATCTCGTCGCAGCTCTGCGAAATCATGCGCACGCTCACGCCGGCCTGGCCAAGCATGCCAAACAGGTGGCCCGAGATACCCGCGCGGCCGCGCAGGTTACGACCGACGGTAGCGATGAGCGCCAAGCCCTCGACAACCTCGATCTCGAGCGGCTCGACCTCCTGCTGAATGTCGCCCACGAGCGAGTACAGCGAATCGTGCACATCCTTCTCCTGCACCACGGCGCCAAAGCGGTCGACACCGGTGGGCATGTGCTCGACGGAAACGTCATAACGCTCGAAGACCGAAAGCGCGCGGCGCATAAAGCCGACACGGGGCTTGGTGCGGTCGCGGGCAACGTTGATGGCGACAAAGCCGCGCTTGCCGGTCACGCCGGTAATGATGGGCTCTGCCTCGCCCTCATCAGCCGTCTCGCTAATGATGGTGCCGGGGTCCTGCGGCGCATTGGTGTTCTTGATGACCAGCGGAATACCCGCCTCACGCACAGGGAACACGGCCTCCTCGTGCAGGACGCTTGCGCCCATGTACGAAAGCTCGCGCAGCTCCTCGTAGGTAACGCGCGCAATGGGCTGAGCCTCGGGAACAATACGCGGATCGGCAGAATAGAAACCAGAGACATCGGTCCAGTTCTCGTACAGGTCGGCGCCCAGGCACTTGGCCAAGATCGAGCCCGAGATATCGCCGCCGCCACGATCGAGCAGCTTGATCTGGCCCTCTCGCGTCGCGCCGTAGAAACCGGGCATAACAAAGCCGCCCTGCTGGCCGTATTCCTGCACCAGCTCGGAGGTGCGGTTCATGCTGAGCGTACCGTCATGATGGAACGCCACAACCGTCGCGGCGTCCAGGAACGGCAGGTCCAGGTACTCGGCCATCAGGCGAGCGGTGAAGTACTCGCCACGGCTCACGAGCTCCTCGGTGGAGTAGCCGCCCGAGCGGGCGCGCTCGGCAAAGGCCGCGAACTCCTCGCGGATGGGATAGGTGAGCTCCAGCTCATCAGCGATATCAAAATAGCGCTGGCCAATGTCCTCGAGCAGTTCCTCGCACGACACGTGATACTTAACGTGCGCGTTAACCAGGTAGAGCAGGTCGGTCACCTTGGTGTCGCCCTTAAAGCGGCGACCGCAGGCGGAAACCACCACAAAACGGCGAGCAGGGTCGGCGTCGACGATGGCCTTGATCTTCTTAAAGTGTTCGGCGTCGGCGACCGACGAGCCGCCAAACTTGGCAATCTTAATCATGGGCTGGAGGTTACCTTTCTAAAAAGCCTCTGCGAACCTATTTTGCGCGCTCTGATACCATGGTTTCACCGATTGGGACCAAGGCATCCGAGGAGCAGTGTTATATGGGAACTTATCATAGTACACGAGGACGCACTTTATCGTGCTCAAGTAAGGTAGCAATCCGCACCGGCATCGCTCCCGACGGGGGTTTGTTTGTCTCGGACGAGCTCGGCACCCAGCAGGTCGATATCAGCTCGCTTGCAGATAAATCGTACTTTGAAATCGCTCAAGATGTGTTGGGAATGTTACTGAATGATTACACGGCCGAAGAAATTTCGGCGTGTGTCGACGAGGCATACCGCGGCACGTTCGCGAGTGAAGAGATCACGCCGCTCGTCAAACTCGACGCTGCGCCGGGCGCTGACGCCCCTCAGACCTATGTGATGGAGCTCTTTGGCGGCCCCACGAGCGCCTTCAAGGACGTCGCCCTGCAGATGCTCCCCCGCCTCATGGCCCGCACTTCCGCCAAGGACGGCGGCGCCGAGCGCATCATGATCGTCACCGCCACGTCGGGCGACACGGGCAAGGCAGCACTCGCCGGCTTTGCCAACGCCCCGGGCACGGGCATCACCGTCTTTTATCCCGAGGGCAAAGTCAGCCGCGTGCAGAATCTGCAGATGTCCACTCAGGAGGGCGATAACGTCGCTGTCTGCGGCATCCGCGGCAACTTCGACGACGCCCAGAGTGCCGTCAAGCGCATCTTTGCCGATAAGGAGCTTGCCGAGCGTCTGGAGGCTGCCGGCACGGTGCTTTCGAGCGCCAACTCCATCAACGTCGGCCGTCTGGTACCGCAGGTCGTCTACTACTTTGCCGCCTATGCGCAGCTGCTGCGCGCCGGCGCTATCGAGGCTGGCGACGCCGTGGAGTTCTGCGTACCGACCGGCAACTTTGGCGATATCCTGGCCGGCTACTACGCCAAGCGCATGGGTCTGCCCGTCGCCAAGCTCGTCGTGGCCAGCGACAAGAACAACGTGCTTGCCGACTTCCTGACCACCGGCGTCTACGACCGCAACCGTCCGTTCTTCACGACCATCTCGCCTTCGATGGACATCCTCATCAGCTCTAACCTGGAGCGTATGCTGTACTTCCTGTCCGATGGCGACTGCGAGCTTGTTGCCGGCCTTATGGAGCAGCTGGCACAGACTGGTCGCTACGAGGTTCCCGCCGACCTGCTGGCAAAGATTCAGAGCGTCTTTGGCTGCGGCTGGGCCAGCGAGGACGAGGTCCGCGCCGCCATCAAGAGCTGCTGGGATACAAACGGCTACGTGATCGACCCGCACACCGCTTGCGGCTATCACGTCTTTGAAAAGGTCGCTCCCGCCGAGGGCGCCAAGGCCCGCGTGCTGCTTTCGACCGCCAGCCCCTACAAGTTCCCGCGCGCCTGCTGCGACGCCCTGGGCCTCGACGTTCCCGAGGACGACTTTGAGGCTATGCGCGTGCTCGAGCAGGCAACCAACACGGTTGCCCCGGTCCAGCTCGCCGAGCTCGAGTCCAAGCCCGTCCGCTTCGAAGACGTCTGCGACGTAGCCGACATGGCCAACTACGTAGAGCAGGCTGCAAAAAAGATGGCTACCAACTAAACCCTTACTAGGCGCCGGCGAAAGCCGGCGCACCTTCTTTTATCAGATACTCACCGGGATAATGACGAGCTGACATGCGGGTCTGCCTGTTTAGTTCGTCGCGAGTTCCGCACGAGCCGGAAAGCACTTAATGTGCTTTCCGAGCGAGCCAGGACTGCCCGAGCAGCGAACTAAACAGGCAGACCGCCCAGGAGATTCCCATGATCAAAATCACCGTCCCCGCCACCAGCGCGAACCTAGGCATTGGCTACGACACCCTCGGCATGGCCGTCAGCCTCTACTCGCACTTCACCTTCGAGCGCGCCGACAAGCTCACCATCACGGGCTGCCCCGAGGAATTCCAAAACGAGAACAACCTGGTCTACGTTAGCTTTGTCGATGCACTGGCCGCATGGGGCGAGCCGGCCTTCCCCGTCGCCATCGACATTCAGACTGACGTCCCCGTCGCCCGCGGCCTGGGCTCCAGCTCCACCTGTGTCGTCGCCGGCATTATGGCCGCCGCCGCGCTGACAGGCCACACCGTCGACCGTGCCGAGCTCGTCCGCATTGCCACCGAGGTCGAGGGCCATCCCGATAACGTCGCCCCCGCTATCCTGGGCGGCGCCGTCTGCTCCTTTACGCCGACCGATTCGCTCCCCCAGTGCCTGCGCTACGAGGTGAGCGATCGCCTGCGTTTTATTACCGTGATTCCTCCCTACGAGGTGCATACGAGCGAGGCGCGCAAGGTCGTGCCGCAGGAGGTTCCGCTCTCCACCGCCGTATGGCAGATGGGCCGCATCGCCGGCATGACGCGCGGCTTGGAGACTGGTGACCTGGACCTGATTGCCGCCGCTAATGACGACCGCATTCAAGAGCCCTATCGTCGCCGTCTGATTCCCGACTACAACGCCGTGCGCGACACCTGCCTTAACGGAGGCGCCAAGACCATCTGGATCAGCGGCTCGGGCTCGACCCTCATGGCCGTGACTGACGACACCATCGTGGCAAAGTTCCTACAGGTCAAGCTGCGTGAGCAGTTCCCCAAGTGTGAGACGTATATTCTGACGTGCGACACCGAAGGCGCTCAAATCGAGTACCTGTAGACATCGCCGATCGGTCTGTCCGGGCCACCCAGGGGCATCCCCTTAAAAACGTCCTCGCACTTGAGGCCCGCTTATCCTGCTCCTTCGGAGCTGCGGATAAGCGGGCCTCGTGCTGCGGAATGTTTTTAAGGGGATGCCCCTGGGTGGCCCTATGGCAACGTGGCAAGCGATGTCTACAGGGACCCACGCTTTGAAGGGGCGCCGGGCTGAAATTATGGCCTTTTATTGATAGGGGCTCTTGCTAGGCTGGGGCACTTATTAGAGGCAGGCCTCGGCGATGCGCTTTTTGAGTTCGTCGATGCCGGCGCCGGTCTGGGAGCTTGTGATGATTACGTTCTCGGCCGGGACGTTGAGCTGCTTTTTGATGGCTGCTGCCTGGCGGGCCTGCTGGGTGCGGCTGAGCTTGTCGGCCTTGGTGAGGCAGACGATAAAGTTGAACTCGTTGCCCTGCAGGTAGTCGATCATGTCATGGTCGAGCTTACTGGGGTCATGGCGAATGTCCACTAGCGACACAACCAAGTTAAAGCTGCGCTCGGAGTCGAAGAAGTCGCCGATGAGCTCGGCCCAGCGGTCGCGCTCGGCCTTGGAACGACGGGCGAAACCGTAGCCCGGCAGGTCCACAAAGTGCACGTCGTCGGCCTCGAAGAAATTGATGTTGCTCGTCTTGCCCGGCGTGCTCGAAACCTTCACCAGGTTCTTGCGGCCAAAGAGCTTGTTCATGATGGACGACTTGCCCACATTTGAGCGGCCAACGAAGCTCACCTCGGGACAGGTGGACTCGGGGATCTGCGAAACCTTGCCGTAGCTGGCGACGAACTTGGCAAGCTGGTAGTTAATGGAATCGGCCATGGACACTCCTTGGTCGTAGGATCTTGCAAAAAACGCGCTATTGCGCAGCGGCAATGCGTCGAACGATATCGAGCGTGATATCGCTTGCGGCACGCGCATACTCGAACAAATCGAACTCGCGGTCGCAAATCGCATCATACGCCTCGTCACAATTATCGCTGATAGCACGCAGCACCAGGCAATCGACACCATTTTTGGTTGCGACATGGGCAATTGCCGCGCCCTCCATGCCGACACAATCGGCATGCGTCGCCTCGATGGCATCATTGCGCATAGCGGCGCCCGTCACAAAGCGGTTACCCGTGGCAATCGTGCCGACCAGGAACTGCTTTGCGCCCTCGTTCGAAGCGGTCGCATTTGTCGAAGCATCAACAAACCCACGCTCAGCAAGCACATCGGCGGCAATATCGACCAGCGCAGGCGTCGAGACAAACTCCTCGAGCCCCGGTGCAGACTCGGCGATAAGCGCGGTATCGGTATCTAGATAGCGCAGGCATTTGCCAATGACGACATCGTCGATATGGAGCTTGGGATTCAGGCCACCTGCGATACCAGAAAACACAACTGCCTGTGGAGCATACTTGCTAATGAGGTGCTGTGTTGCGGCGGCAGCGTTTACCGTGCCCATACCCGCCGTCGTGGCGACAATCGACAGGCCGTCGAGCCCGCCGGTCACAACGTTCAAGCCCGCCTCCTGTACCATGCAAACGTTGCTCAACTCTTCCTTAATCTGCATGATCTCTTTTTCGAGCGCACCGATAATCGCGATGGTAGCCATGCCATTCCCCAAACCTATACGAAATTCTCAACCACGGTATGGTACCAGCATTTTGTTTGACCTCGTCAAACGAACACGTTAGGCCAGCGCAGCTCGCGTATCAAAGAATATCTTAGCAATCGCAGCCACCAGCTCACTCGAGCGATCACTCCATGGCATCGATGTCATGATGCTCATAATGTAGGTGTCGCCATCGACATCGATGAGGCCCGCATCGCATGTCGAATAGCAACCATCCTCGCTAATCCAGCCGGCCTTGTTGCGCACCAGGGCTTGGTCGTCCGCAATGCCGTCGCGGATAAAGGACCGGGTCGTAGAGGCCAGAAGATCCGATAGCCATTGCGACGTCTCGGTATCACGGCTCAAATACTCGCTCATCTCGCGCCACAATTTGGCCGAGGTGCGCGGGCAATAGGTGGGAAAATCACTCATTGGATCGAGTGCGGTATCGTAATCGATGCCAAGACTGGCAATCCAATCCTCGTAACCGACACGGTCAAACGCCGCGCGTAACGCAATAAACGAATCGTTGTCCGAATTAACGACCGCGGCATCGATCAGGTCGCGCACCGTCTGCCAACCCATGTTGTAGCCACCATAGGTGCCAAGGGAATCATCGAGTGAAACCTGACCCGTCTCGACCAGAGATTCGCAGATGTACAACGCATAGAGCGCCTTGTAGCTACTCGCGCCGTAAACCTCGACATCGGGGTTATACGTCACGCCCTTGCCGCTTGACAGGTCGTAGAACACCACGCCCACATCGCCTAGCTCCTGCGCCCGACTCAGGGCATCCTGGAGCAAGGCAAGGCTCTCATCCTCCAAGGTAGGAGTCTTGTTATCCACCAACGAGAAGGTCTGAACGGTATCACCCGAAGGGATATCGTTGAAGTCCGCCTTCGAAAGTCTCGTCTTGAGATCTGCCGACGCTTTGGACTTTGAAACCTTCTCGTTTTGCGTCTGTACCGTTGACGCATCTGAGCGTGCCATTCGCTCCGACGCGTAGGTTTTGGCGGTAATTCCGAGGATAATAATCGCCAACGTTAGCATCCCAATGGCGGCAATCTTCGTCACGCGGACGCGAGCGTCGGCAAGGCCACGCGAAGACGTGCCCTTCGTCTCATATCTGCTGCTATGCTGCGGCATATACTCGTCCCGCGATGCGTTGTTTCGCACGTGGTCTCCTGACTGCTACCGTTCATATACGAGCAGCATAATACCGAGCAGGCATTTCTTTCCAAAGATATTCAGCGGCGTTTAAGGCGTCTTTAAAGAAACCACAAGCGTATTTATCCAAATGGCGCGATTCTGTTGCGCATCTCCGCCCAAAATGCAGTTGCGGTGGAATAGTTCCTATTTGGGCGGCATAAGCCGAAAAACAAGAACTATTCCACCGCAACTTGACGGGGCTCTTTGGCAATCAACTTGGTGCCCAGGGGCACTCATTTAAGTCTGTCCCCAATGAGTGCCTTTGGGGAGCGAATATGGCTCGCTAGCCGATGGCGTTTTTGAGTTCCGTGCGGCGCTTTTTCATGCCGGTCATAACGGCATTGCGCAGCTCGGGCATGCGCGCGGTATCCATCTGGGGCACGCCCTCAAGCTTATAGGGAATGCCCAGTTGCTCGTACTTGACGACACCCATCGTGTGATACGGCAGCATCTCCAGGCCGACCACGTTATGCCACGGGGCAATCAGGCGGCCGAGCGCCTCGCACTCCTCCACCGTGTCGGTAATGCCCGGCACCACCACGTGGCGAATAACAACCTTAATCTTGCGACGGGCAAGCTCATCGCCAAACGCCAGAATGCGTGCGGGATCGCAACCGGTCAGCTTTTTATGCTCGACGGGATCGGCGTGTTTAATGTCGAGCAGCACCATGTCGGTCTCGTTGAGTACGGCATCGAACTTCTCGGGATGGTTGGGGTCAAACGCATAGCCGCAGCTGTCGAGGCAGGTATGCACGCGGCCATCGGGGTTGTTGTGCATTGCACGGAACAGATCGGCCAAAAACTCGGGCTGCAGGAGCGGCTCGCCACCCGAAACCGTAATGCCGCCGCTGCGGTAAAACTCATGGTTACTCTGGAACTCGTCCATCAGATGCTCGACGGTCACCATGGTGCCGCCGTGAACAGACCAGGTATCGGGATTGTGGCAATACGCGCAGCGCATGGGACAGCCCTGGACAAACACTACAAAGCGGATGCCGGGACCGTCGACCGTTCCCATCGTCTCGATTGAATGCACGCGGCCTAGGGCAAATGCGGAGTCCTCGGGACGAGCGTCCACACCCTCGAGCGTCATCTCAGCCATTCCCGCTACCTTGCCTCTCATTGGTTTTAGCTAGATAAATGCCAGAGTCATTCTAGCCCATATGCATGATGGCGAAACGGTTTAGCAGTCAATTGGGTTGTTCTATTTGGCCCCACGCAAGAGCGGCGGGAAGGTTATCGCAACCCGCCCGCCGCCGAGGCAATAGAAATCGATAGACGCTAGGCCTTACGCTTTAAGCGTGAGCACCGCACCGAAGGCGGTCGGGCCGCAATGGCTCGAGATGACACCGCCGACCTGAGTCCAGGTAACGTCCTTAAAGCCCAGGTCGTGCGCATAGACTTCCATGTCGTCGCGCAGCTCCTGGGAAAGACCTACCGAATACGCCAGCCCAATGTGCGAGTAGTCAATCTCGCCCTTCGCAACCATGTGGTCAATAAAGGCACGGGCGCACTTGAGCATAGAGCCGCGGAACTTCTTGGTCGCCACAAACTTACCGCCCGTTACCTCAATGCAGGGCTTAATCTTGAGCAGGTGGGCGCCAAGGAATGCCACGTTGGACAGACGACCGCCTGCCTTAAGGAAGGCTAGGTCGGTAGGAACAAAGCCCAGCAGCACACGGTCCATGACGGAATTCGTAAAAGCAAAGATCTCGTCGACGGTGGCATCGGGGTGAGCCTCGATGTATTTGGCGGTCTCGACGACAACGAGCGACTGGCCCACCGAGACAAAGCGCGTGTCCACGGAGTAGACGTAGTCGCGACCCTTGGCGGCGATCTTCGATGATTGATGCGAGCAGGTCGTGGCCTCGGAGTACGCAAGATGCAGAATGGTCGCATCGGGCTGCTCGGCATGGATACGGTCATATACGTGCGCAAAATCCGCAGGCGCACAGCCACTGGTCTTGGGCATTACGCCAAACTCGTTGCAGCGTGAATAAATCTCGAGCGGATCGATCGAACCGTCCTCGACGGTCTCGTCACCAATCGTGACATGCATGGGCACGCGCACGATGCCGTAGCGCTCGCAAAGCTCCGGCGTCACATCCGACCCAGACTCAACCACGATTACGTACTTGTCCATTATTATCACGACCCATCTCAACATTGGCTTTTCAATACATGGCACGGACCGCCGCACTGTTGCACAACAGCGTCCAAGCGCCAAAGAGACGCCGCCCCTTGCACACAACAAAGGACAGCGTCTCCCTGGAAAACTCCGTGCTTATCTAAGATTCTACACGGTTTATTAAGGAGGGTTACTTATTCCGCAAACGGTCGTTATATGCGGTAAGCGGTAGTTGGCCGCGACAACTGCGACACATTCCGTCCAGTAAATCCAATCGTGCTCCACGCACGGTTAATGCACGAGGCGGTAGAAATTCATCGATGCCGCACCCTCGGCGTGCAGCTCCATCGCCGGAACCGCCGGCGAATAGGTACGGCTCGTAAGTGCCGCCTCGCCGCCATTTGCAAAAATCTCGACCATCGTAGTGTCCGAAAGCACTTGTAGGTCGCGAAGCTCGCCGAGCTCAATCGACCTCTGGTCGCGCCCATAGCCTTCATCACCCATATCGAGGGTAAGCATCCCGTCCGTATAACGCACAAAGACACCCTTGCGGATTTCGAGCTCGACCATCTTGGCGCCCTCGCAGGAAACCACAAGATCAAACAGGCGGCCCGGCTCCTCAACGGTTTCACCGCCTGTCGCGCGAACGCAGTCGCCGCGCATCCTCTCAATCTCGTGCGCCGGCTGCTGGCAGAGCTTACCATCGCGCATGCTCAGCTCTCGCGGCACCGTCAACGCGCACTGCCACCCGCGCGCCACCGTCGGGTTTTCCGCCGTCGAATCGGGGCAACCCGACCATCCGATCATCAAACGCCGGCCTGCAGCATCCTCAAAGGACTGCGGAGCATAGAAATCAAAACCGGCATCGACCATCGGGGGCATGCCCTGCCCGGTGATCTTAAAACTCGGCGCCTCCCAATCGGCCTCGATAGGGAACCACACGCACTGATGCGGATTGCGGTAACGCCAACCATCGGCAGGCACACCCTGCGGGCAGCAAACGAGAATAAGCTCGCCATCAAGCTCAAACAGATCAGGGCACTCCCACATAAAGCCAAACTTCTCGCCCAGCTCAATGCGCGTCGCATAGCTCCAGACCCCTAAATCACGCGAAGTATAGACAAGCACGCAGCCACGGTCGTCTTTCGTACGAGCGCCCAGAACCATGTAGTAGATACCATCGTGCTCAAGGATCTTGGGGTCGCGCACGTGTGTACCGATATCGTCGGGGTAATCGACTGGTCCAACAGCCATGCGCTTCTCGCCCAATTCGTCGGGATTCTCGGCAACCATATGAATCTGGTTTTGCTCACGGCCCGTCAACACGTAGTCGTAATCATCGCGGTCAAAATGCTTGACGTTGCCGGTATAGAAGTAGTGAATCTTGCCATCACGTACAAAGGCAGAACCAGAATACGCTCCGCTCGAATCCAAATCGGAATCGGGGAACAGCACGGGGCCGTGATTCTCGTACGTCACAAAATCCTTTGTCGTCAGATGGTTCCAAAGCACTGGACCGCCATGCGCAGCATCGAACGGATCGTATTGATGATAGATGTGATACGTATCACCAATCTGAACCAAACCGTTGGGGTCGTTGAGCCAGCCAAGCTCAGGCTCCACATGGAACAGAAGCCTATCGGGGTCGGACGCGATGCGAGCCGCCGTCTCATCCTGTCCGACACGCCACTGCTCATAGTCCGCGCGTGTCACCTTGTTTTTTTGATTTAACATCGCCGTTGACTTTCTCGTCTATGGGGAAGGACGCTCGACTCACACGAGTCGAACGCCCTTCCTCAAATGGACTTATCCTCAGATTACACTGAACGGCTCAACTAGAAGCTAACGTCGAAGCCAGCGCCAGCGCCCTCTTCATCGGTGGTCGGCACGCCCTTTGCCTTGTTGTAGGCAAAGATCAAGACGATCGGCACGATAAAGGCGATGAGATTGCCAGCCACATACCACACGAGGGTCTCGGGCGTGACGATGAGCAGGCCAAGCACGCCGGTCAGACCCTGACCGATAGCGCGCACCTCAAAGAGCTTGACGAAGGCACCGCCGCAGCCTGCACCGATGCATGCGCAGATGAACGGAATGATCGAATAGCGCATGTTTGCAGCAAAGATAGCGGGCTCGGAGATTCCGACCAGCGTCGGGATAAAGGACGACATGCAGATGTTGCGCTCTTTGGAGTGCTTCTTGTGAATGAGGTACATACCGATGGCGCCGCCGCCCTGGGCGATGATGGAAACCGACCAGATGGCCTGGATGTAGTTGAAGCCAGTCGTGGCAACAAGGTTTGCCTCGATACCCTGGATGAACTGATGCGTACCGGTAACGACGAGCGGCTGCAGGAACGCGGCGAAGACAAAGGCACCAAAGACGCCCATCCTGTTGTACAGGATATCGATTACGCCGGCGAGGACGTCACCGATCAGGTTGCCGAGCGGGCCGAACACGGTGAACAGGGCGACGTTAGCAAGAATCAGGGTAACGGTCGGGACAAAGACGAACGAAACGACCTCGGGGATGTACTTCTGGGCAATCTTTTCGACCTTGGCCATAAACCAGGCAGTCAGGATTGCAGGGAATACGCCGCCCTGGAAAGCAACCATGGGAATGGATAGCGGACCGAAGTTCCAATACTCAGCACCCGTCGGGTCCATAACGAACGTGTTGCGGTTCATAAGGCTCGGGTGAACCATGACGATACCGACGAGGATGCCCAGGATCGGGTTACCGCCAAAACGCTTGACCGCGCTGTACATAACCAGGACAGGCAGGTAGTCGAACGTGGTGGCGATAATGGCAAAGAAGCTTGCGAGGTTCTTGAGGAACTCGCTGTGATCGGCGAGGCTGCCTTCCATGCCAAAGAGGCCGTTGGCAACGATCAGCGACTTAAGGCCGATGATGATTGCAGCGCCGACGAAGGCGGGAATGATGGGGATAAAGATGTCCGAGAATACCTTGAGGACCGAGAAGAACTTGCCCTTCTTGTCCGCCTCAGCGCCCTTGACCTCGGAAGCACTGATCTCCTTAACGCCCGTCAGAGCCATAAACTCATCGTAAACCTTGTTGACGGTACCGGTACCGAAGATGATCATGAGCTGGCCGCTGTTGTACAGCACGCCCTTGACGCCATCGATGTTCTCGAGCTCGGCCTTGTTGTATTTGCTCGTATCCTTGAGCACCAGACGCAGACGGGTCACGCAATGCGTGGCGCCCTCGATGTTCTCCAGTCCGCCGACGTTGTCGACGACTTGCTGGGACACTGCCTTGTAGTCCATGTTCCTCTCCATTCCTTTTCTAAATCATAAAACGGTTCGTTGCCGCTACAGAGACGCGATCGTTGCGTTTGCGCACTTGAGCGCACCGTCGGTGACGGTAAGCGCCACACCCTGGCCCTGCTTGTTGCAGAAGCGAGCGTTGAGCGCAACATCATCGACAAAGATGGTCGCGATGTCGTCGTCGACGACCAGACGCACATGGTGAGTGCCCTCGCCCTTAAAGAACAACGGACGCTCGAGGCCCATGTTGTTGACCTGGAACCACGGGTACTGGGGAGCCGGCGTGAACTCGAGCTTGCCCTCGCGCAGGTTGGCGCGGAACTCATAGGCAAGACCGGTCTCGGCGTCCTCGGCGAACTTGACCGAGAAGCCGGCAGCGTTACCGCCGAGCTCAATGTCGGCATCGAGCAAGTAGGTGGAGCCGGCATCCGCGGCGAGCACCTGCTCGACCTTGCCCGACTCGCAGGAAAGCTCAAAGGTCTCGACTGCCTTAGCCTCGCCAAAGGCGCCAAGCATGCTGTCGGGGAGCTTGGTGCCGAGCGTTCCGTCGGCACGCTGAACGATCTCGAGGGGCATAAAGGTGCCACCCCATAGGTAAGAGCTGGGGTCGCCGCCCTCGTCACGCGTAGGAACCCAACCAAAGAGAACGCGACGCTCGCCATCGAATGCGGTGCGAGCGGCGTAGTACGCGCGGCCGTCGAAGGAGTCGTCAGCGGGGGTAATCCAAGGACCGTTGATGGACTTGGACATGCGGTAACGGGTCTTGTTGCCGTCGCTGTACTCGGAAAAGACGAGGTACCACCAGTCGCCCATCTTAAAGAGATCAGGCATCTCAAACATGGTGTACAGGCCCGGGTTCCACCAGTCGCCCTGGAACTCCCAGTTGGTCAGATCCTTGGAGGTGAACTTGACCAGGCGGCCGGTCATCAGACGCTTGTCCTCGCCCACACGCGTGCCGAGGATGAGCATGTACTCTTCGTTCTCCTCATCCCAAAGCACAAAGGGATCGCGCCAGTTGCGGTCATCGTAACCCTCCTGGGGCGGAAGCAGCGTCTCGGCGATGTTCTTCTCCCACTTGACGGCGTCGTCGCTCGTTGCGTGAAGAAGAACCTGCTTCATCAAACGTGCGCGGACCTTATCGCGATTGCAACCAGTGTAGAGCGCATGGTACTTGTCGCCCACCTTAAACACCGTGCCGGCATAAATGTACTGGTCGACTTCCTCGTCGCCGCCGCGCTCAAGGCTCTCGCCAAAGTCCTTGTAGTTGACGAAATCCTTGGTCGTAGCGAGTGCCCAGCCAAACGGCTCTCCGAAAGGTTCGGGGTTACGCGTGTCACGCTGATGATAGAGATAGAACGTGCCGTCCTCGCCGTACGGCATGATGTCGCCTACCCAAATTCCCTCAGGCTGGTAATACACCTTGTGCATCCGAGACTTCCTTTCCACGACATACTAACTCGGTACAATGGCAAGATATGTCAATCGTTTTCATATGTCAAACGTTTTCACACCAATACGTCTTTTCGCAGTTCCAGTCGTCGGCAAACGGTTGACATATGCCGGTGAACGGTCATCAGAGGCGTTTGAGGAATTCTTTTGGCACGGGATGAACTACGCGGTTTTGCCCTCAATGAGTTCAACGGGGAGCTTGATATTCGATTCGGGATTATCGCCGTTAATAAGAGCGATGATGGATTGCGCCGCGAGCTCTCCGATGCGATCGATATCTTGGCGTACGGTTGTTAAGTCAGGCATAAACGTCATAGTTCGGCGGGCACCATCCGCGCCCACGACCTTAATATCGTCTGGAGCGCTCAAGCCGCGCTGCTTCATCACGTTGAGACAGATGGCCGCCATCGTATCGTCTCCCGCAAAGATGCCGTCAATATCGGGGTTCTCATCGAGGATCTTCGCAACGACCGCGCCCTTTTCGTCGTCGGGCTTAACGAACTCAACCTCACGGACAAGCGCGGACAAACCGGCCTGCTCAACAACATCGAGGTAGGCATCGGTACGCTTATTGGCAGGCATGCGCATGCGGCTATTGCTGCGCAGGCACAGGATACGCCTGCAGCCGTCATCAATCAGACGGCGCGTGGCGTGCTCGCCAATGCCATAGCTGTCACTTGCAATCTGGACAGAGCCCTCGCCAAGATCGCAGTCGATGCCAACCAGGCTCAAGCCCATCTCGGCATATGCCTCGGCACCGATATTGAGGGAGTTGACGATGACGCCGTCGACCATATTGCGGCGGAGCATGTCAATATAGGAACGCTCAAGATCGGGTCGATTGGCGCTGTTGCACAGCAACATCTTAAAGCCGTTTTCCGCTAACGTGCGCTCGACCGCCTGCACAACCTGAGCATGGAACGGGCTGCTCACAAAGGGAACGATCATACCGATAAGATTCAGGCGACCGTTGAGCATGGCACGGGCGATATCGTTGGGCGTATAGTTGATGCGCTCCATCGCCGCATGGACTTTATCGCGGGTTTCCTGGCTAATGTAGCCGCGATTATTAAGCACGCGAGATACCGTAGTAGGCGAAACCCCCGCCACCGCTGCAACTTCCTTGATGCCAGGCTTAGCCGTATCCTTAGAACGGGCACTCTCGTGAGCCATAGCACCCTCCCCCATCAACATGTCATACGTTTACATACGAACAAAGCATACCCCAACAACAGCGGGAAGACGGTAACAGCACAAGTAAGTAAACGACTCATCCAAATAATTAGGAGAGTTCCGCCTAAAGGGTGACTACACAGGACCCCCGCCGGGGCTGTTTGGGCTACCTCCCAAAACATTCCGCAGGACGCAAAGAGGCTCGCCGCACGAAGTGCGCAGCGAGCCTCTTTGCATGTCCGAGGACGTTTTGGGAGGTAGCCCAAACAGCCCCGGCGATCCTGCGGGAGTTGAGCCCCTTTAGAACTTGTCGTGGAAGGTACGCGCAATGACCTCGTCCTGCTGCTCCTTGGTGAGCGTGTGGAAGTTCACGGCGTAGCCGGAAACGCGGATGGTCAGCTGCGGATACTTCTCGGGGTGAGCCTGAGCGTCGAGCAGCGTCTCACGGTTGAAGACGTTGATGTTCAGGTGGTGGCCACCCTTCTCGGCGTAAGCGTCGAGCATGTGGACCAGGTTATCGGCCTGGGTCTCGGAAACTTCAGAAACCTTCATAATGTGTCTCCTTCGATTAATAGGCGCCGGCCGAAACCGGCGCGCTAATCAGTAATCGTTATTGTTAGTATAGCACTAACAATAGTTACTCGCCCAGCTGATCAAGGTCGATATCGCCAAAGAACACCTGATCCTCTTTGCCGAGCGCACTCGGGATGATGGAGAAGGTGTTGGAGATGCCGTCCTGAGCATCGCGGAACGGGAGCTTGGAAACCGAAGACAGCGAAGCGATGGCGCCATGGCTATCGCGCTTGTGCATGGGGTTAGCACCCGGGGCGAACGGCTGGCCAGCCTTGCGGCCGTCGGGCGTGGAGCCGGTCTTCTTACCGTACACGACGTTGGAGGTAATGGTCAGAACCGAGGTCGTGGGCACGGAGTTGCGGTAGGTGTCGTTCATGCGGATGTACTCCATGAACTGGTGCACAACGTCGTGAGCGATCTGGTCGACGCGGTCGTCGTCGTTGCCGTACTTGGGGAACTCGCCCTCGGTCTCGAAGTCGACGATGATGCCGTTCTCATCACGGACGGGGTGAACCTTGGCGTACTTGATGGCGGACAGGGAGTCAGCCACGACGGAAAGGCCAGCGATGCCCGTAGCGAACCAGCGGTGCACGTGCTTGTCGTGCAGAGCCATCTGGATGCGCTCGTAGCAATACTTGTCGTGCATGTAGTGAATGATGTTCAGCGAGTTGACGTACACGCCAGCGAGCCACTTCATCATGTCGTTGTACTTGGCCACAACGTCGTCGTAATCGAGCGTATCGCCCTCGACGGCGCGATACTTGGGGCCGACCTGCTTCTTGGAGACCTCGTCAACACCGCCGTTGAGTGCGTAGAGCAGGCACTTGGCAAGGTTGGCGCGGGCGCCGAAGAACTGCATCTCCTTGCCGATGCGCATGGAGGACACGCAGCAGGCAATGCCGTAGTCGTCGCCGTGATAGACGCGCATGAGGTCGTCGTTCTCGTACTGGATCGAGGAGCTGGCGACGGAAGTCTTGGCGCAGAACTTCTTGAAGTTCTCGGGCAGACGGGTCGACCACAGAACGGTCATGTTGGGCTCGGGGCTGGTACCCATGTTCTCGAGCGTGTGCAGGTAGCGGTAGCTCATCTTAGTAACGAGCGTACGGCCGTCAACACCCATGCCGCCGATGGACTCGGTGACCCACTGCGGATCGCCGGTGAACAGGGCCTGGTACTCGGGGGTACGGGCAAACTTGACCATGCGGAGCTTCATGATGAAGTGATCCACGAACTCCTGGATCTGCTCCTCGGTGAAGGTACCGTTGGCAAGGTCGCGCTCAGCGTAGATGTCGATGAACGTGGAGGTACGGCCGATGGACATAGCGGCGCCGTTCTGCTCCTTGACGGCAGCGAGGTAGGCGAAGTACATCCACTGGATGGCCTCCTGCGTGTTGGTAGCAGGGTTGGAAATGTCGAAACCATAGGTCTCGGCCATCATCTTGAGCTCGCCGAGGGCGCGGATCTGCTCCTGCAGCTCCTCACGGTCGCGGATGTTGTCGGCGGTCATGACCGTCGGGGTGGAAGCCTTCTGGGCCTCCTTGTCCTTAATCAGGTAGTCGACACCGTACAGGGCGACACGACGGTAGTCGCCGATGATGCGGCCGCGGCCATAGCCATCGGGCAGACCGGTGATGATGTGAGCCGAGCGGCAAGCACGCATCTCGGGGGTGTAAACATCGAAGACGCCGGCGTTGTGGGTCTTGCGCTCGAAGGTGTAGCGCTCGACAACGTTCTCGTCGACCTTGTAGCCGTGCTGGCTGGCAGCCTGGCAAGCGATGCGGATACCACCGTTGACGTGCAGCGCGCGCTTGAGCGGCTTGTCGGTCTGGAGGCCGACGATGGTCTCCTTCTCGCGGTGGGCGTTATCGATGTAGCCAGCGGGGTGGCTCACGATACCCGTAACGGTCTTGGTGTCCATATCGAGGACACCACCCTGCTCGCGCTCCTTAAGCAGCAGGTCGAGAACCTCGCCCCACAGCTCCTTGGTACGCTCGGTCGGACCTACGAGGAACGACTCGTCGCCCTCGTAGGGGGTGTAGTTCTTCTGGATGAAGTCTCGGACGTCAACCTCTCCCGTCCAAATGCCTTCCTTGAAGCCTTCCCATGCCTCCTGCATTGTGTAACCACGCTCCTAGTTACGTGTAATGCGGCGCTCTCTCACACCGCTGCTTATTGAATTCTTGAATTATCGGCTTGCACTACCGGCTTCTTCCGTTCTTCACCACACGTTGGTGCAGGGAAAAACGTTTGTCCACCTTGGAACTACAACCCAAAACCCAAGATTTCACCCGTTTGAGAAGGATAACATAGCGACCCTCTCCATCTGGGCTGTTATATGTTTCTTTTTTTATATCATAATGGCGTTTTTTACAAATCCGCAGGAAATGCGAGCGCGAACAACTACCGTTCACCGATTTGTTTAGTTTTTTCCTTGCCTTTGTACGACGTTCACTCTAGCTGTTATGCCAGCTTTAGCAGGGTAAAGTGCCTCTGAGTGGGCTTTAGGACGTGCTCAGAGATCTACCCCTAACTTTGCTGATACCGACGGTGTACGGAGGTCGCCTAAAGGTTGTTTTCTAGGCATGTCCCAAAATCTACCGTATAGGGTGCGCGTGCGGGGGTATCATCTTTCACCGAAAATAGTTTCTAGTGTTAGGGGTTTTCGGTGGAAGATACCGATTTCCGTGAACTTGGGCGTCAGCTCCTTACCGAGTTCGGCAGCATGCATCAGCGCATTTCGCGTTTTGCGGACAAAGCCCTCGGCGGCGAGATGGCCGTCATGCGCGCCCTCATGCTCGCTGGCGGTTCGCTCACGCCGAGCGAACTCGCCGATCGCGCCTGGGTCTCGAGCGCCCGCATCGCCAATATCCTACGCGCTCTCGAAGCCAAGGGCTGGGTCGAGCGCGAGCACTCAAAGACCGACCGTCGTCGCGTACACGTCACGGTGACCGACAAGGGATTCCAGGATCTCGAAATCAAACGACGGGAATTCGAGGAGCGCACCGCGGCCTTCCTCGAGCAGCTCGGCGAAACAGATACCCAAGAGATGGTGCGCCTTCTAAGGCGTGCCAACGAAATTATCGACCGCAATCAAGAAAGGAGAGATGCCGAGTGAGGATTCTCAAACTCTTTAAAAAGCACATCCTGGCACTGTTCGCAGCTATCGTACTTATCGTAATCAGTTGCAACGCCGATCTGGCACTGCCTACCTACATGAGCGATATCGTCGACGTGGGCGTGCAGCAAGGCGGCATCGCCTCGCCCGTGCCCGACACCATTCGCGCCGAATCGCTCGACGACCTCGAACTCTTCATGAGCGCCAAGGACGCCAAGGCTGTGGAGGCCGTGTTTAGCAAGGCTGACAAAAACGGCATTCGAACGTACAAGGGCACCGAGGAAGAGCGTGCCGATGGAGGCAAAATTACCGACATTATGAGCCTGCCCGAGACCGTCGTCCTTTCGCTCAACCAGGGCATCGACGCCGACTCCATGGGAGACATGACCGGCACGTCCAGCGAGAAAGACAGCGACGCCGCTCAGGCCATGCCCACGCCCGAGCAAATGGCAGCGATGACGCCCGAGCAGCTCGCCGAGATGCAGCAGAAGGCCGCAGCGGCGCAGAATATGCAAAAGCAGATCGACGCCGACGGCGGCAAGATCACCATGAAGAGCCTGCGCCTGGGTGTCGAGGGCGGTCTGGTAGACCAAAGCAAGCTCGTCGAGGGCGCCAACGAAATGGCGGACAAAATGGGCTCCATGTCGGGCTCCATCGTCACCCAGCGCGCCGTGAGCTATGTACAGGACGAGTACAAGGCGCAGGGCATCGACCCCGCCGACGTGCAGAACGCCTACCTGGGCCGCATGGCGACCACGATGTTTGGTCTGTGTCTGGTGTCGCTGGTCGCCACCATCCTGACCGGTGCCGTGGCTTCGCGCACCGCCTGCTCCATCGCACGCGACCTGCGCCGCGAGACCTTCAACAAGGTTATGCACTTCTCGCCGGCCGAGGTGGGCAAGTTTAGCCAGGCCTCGCTCATCACCCGCTGCACCAACGACATTCAGCAGATTCAGATGGCCGCAACCCTGTTTATCCGCATGTGTCTGATGGCGCCCGTCATGGGCATCGTCGCCGTCATGCGCGTCCTGGCCAACCACACCGGCCTGGAGTGGACCATCGCCGTGGCCATCATCGCGGTCTCGGCCGTCGTCGGCGTGCTTATGGGCCTCACTATGCCCAAATTCAAAAAGATGCAGAGCTTTGTGGACCGCGTGAACCTTACCGCCCGCGAGCTGCTCGACGGCCTTATGCCTATCCGCTCGTTCAACCGCGAGGAGCATGAGCTCGAGCGTTTTGACAAGGCTTCGCTCGACCTGATGACCACGCAGCTCTACACCAACCGCGCCATGAGCTTTATGATGCCGCTCATGATGCTGGTCATGAATTGCATCACCGTGCTTATCGTCTGGTTTGGCGCGCAGGGCGTGTCCGACGGCGTGATGCAGGTCGGCAACATGATGGCGTTTATCTCCTACACCATGCAGATCGTCATGGCGTTTATGATCCTCACCATGGTTTCGGTCATCCTGCCCCGCGCCGAGGTCGCAGCCGAGCGCGTGGAAGAGGTCATCACCTGCCCCACGAGCATCAACGACCCCTCCTCGCCCAAACTGCCCGCGACCAGCGCGTCACGCGGTGAGCTCACCTTCCGCGACGTGAGCTTCCAGTATCCCGATGCCCGCGCCGATGTCATCAGCGGCGTGAACTTCACCACGCATGCCGGTCAGATGCTCGGCATCATTGGCTCCACGGGCTCGGGCAAGTCCACGCTCGTGCAGCTGATTCCGCGCCTGTACGACGTCACAGGCGGCAGCATTTCGCTCGACGGCATCGACGTGCGTGACATGACCCTTTCCGAGCTACGCCGCCGTATTGGTTATATCCCGCAGCAGGGTCGCCTGTTCTCGGGCACCGTCGAGAGCAACCTCAAGTTTGCCGGCGATATGGTGAGTGACGAGGATATGCGCCAGGCGGCACGCGTCGCCCAGGCGGAGGACTTTATCGCCGAGCGCGAGGGCGGCTACGACTCCCCCATCAGCCAGGGCGGATCCAATGTCTCGGGCGGCCAGCGCCAGCGCCTGGCCATCGCCCGCGCGTTGGCCAAAAAGCCCGAGGTCGTGGTGTTCGATGACTCGTTTAGTGCCCTCGACTACAAGACCGACGCGCGCCTGCGCGAGGAGCTGGCCAAAAACGTTACCGACGCCGCACTCGTGGTCGTGGCCCAGCGCATCGCGACCATCATGCACGCCGACCAGATCATCGTGCTCGACGACGGCCACGTGGTGGGCACCGGTACGCACGAGGAGCTGCTGCGCAGCTGCCCGGCGTACCTGGAGATCGCACAGTCGCAGCTTTCCGCCGAGGAGCTGGGGCTTACCCAAGAAGAAATTGCAGCCGTCACGGAAGGAGGCGAGCGCTAATGGCAGACGAGACCAAGACTCAGATTCCCAAGCCCACCCGTCAGCGTGGACCCATGGGCCGCATGGGTGGCATGCGCCGTGGCGAAAAGGCCAAGGACTTTAAGGGCACCATGAGGCAGCTGCTCGGATATATCGGCCAGCACAAGATTGCCGTGTTTGCCGCCGTCGCCTTTGCCGTGTGCTCGGTCATCTTTAATATTGTGGGACCAAAGGTGCTCGGCCAGGTCACCACCAAACTGTTCGAGGGCCTGGTTGCCAAGGTCAACGGTACCGGCGATGTCGACTTTAACTGGATCGCCAAGACGCTCGGCTTTTTGCTCTGCCTGTATCTGGCAAGCTCTGTTTGCAGCCTCATCCAGGGCTGGCTCATGACCGGCGTCACGCAAAAGATCTGCTATCGCATGCGCAAGGAGATCGCCGCCAAGATCGCTGTCGTTCCAATGAGCTACTTCAACGGCCACAGCAAGGGCGACGTGCTCAGCCGCATCACCAACGACGTCGATACGCTGGGCCAGTCGCTCAACCAGAGCGTGACCCAGCTTATTACGTCCGTCACGCAGATTATCGGCGTGCTCGTCATGATGCTGTCGATCAGCCTGCCGCTCACCGGCGTCACCGTGCTCACGCTGCCGGCCGCCGCGATTATCCTGACCGTAATGATTCACTTCTCGCAGCCATACTTCCGAGAGCAGCAGCAGGTTCTGGGTGCCGTCAACGGCATTATCGAGGAGGATTTTGCCGGCCAAAACGTCATTCAGGTGTTCGACCGCGCCGAGGCCTCAATCGAGGAGTTCGACCGTCAAAACGACCGCCTCTTTATTAGTGGCTGGCGCTCGCAGTTCCTGTCGGGCCTGATGATGCCGCTTATGAGCTTGGTGGGCAACATGGGCTACGTGGGCGTCGTCGTGGTGGGCGCGCAGCTCGCACTGACCGGCAATGCCACGCCCGGCGACATCCAGAGCTTTATCCAGTACGTTCGCAACTTTACGCAACCCGTGCAGCAGCTGGGCAACGTGAGCAACACGATGCAGTCGATGGCCGCCGCCACCGAGCGCGTGTTTGAGTTCCTGGCCGCGCCCGAGGAGGAGCAGAAGGCCGACGCGCAGATTCCCGAGAAGCGCCCCGGCCACGTGGAGTTTGACCATGTGAAGTTTGGCTACACGCCCGACAAGACCATCATCCACGACTTTAGCTGCGAGGCGCAGCCCGGCCAGACCATCGCCATCGTCGGTCCCACCGGCGCCGGCAAGACCACGCTCATCAAGCTGCTGCAGCGCTTCTACGATGTGGACGGCGGTTCGCTGCGTGTCGAGGGCGTCGACGTGCGCGACTGGGACCGCGCGGCGCTGCGCGGCGAGTTTGCCATGGTGCTGCAGGATACCTGGCTGTTTAACGGCACCATCCGCGAGAACATCCGCTACGGACGCCCCGACGCGAGCGATGCCGAGGTCGAAGCCGCTGCGCGCGCCGCACGCTGCGACCACTTTATTCATACGCTCGCCGGCGGCTACGACTTTATGATCAACGAGGAGGGCACTAACCTGTCGCAGGGTCAGCGCCAGCTCGTGACCATTGCCCGTGCCATTTTGGCCGACCGCCCGGCGCTCATTCTGGACGAGGCGACATCCAACGTCGATACCCGCACCGAGGAGCTCATCCAGCGCGCCATGGATGCGCTGATGCAGGGCCGTACCAGCTTTGTCATCGCGCACCGCCTGTCCACGATCCGCAACGCCGACGTGATCTTGGTAATTCGCGACGGCGACATCGTCGAAAAGGGCACGCACGACGAGCTGCTCGCCCAGGGTGGCTTCTACGCCGACCTGTACAACTCGCAGTTCGACGAGGCGGCGTAAAACCGGCAGCAAACAACCGCAATGCCAAGAAAACGGGGGCGCAGGACAACCTGCGCCCCCGTTTTGTGTCCTCCGAGCCTCGAAACGCCTTCCCTGAGACCTCATTGACGGCGCTTTCCAGACCCCGTGGGCAAAAAATGGCAAATATGAGTACTGTTACTTTTTTAGTATCAGCCAAAACAGCCTCAAACGACCTCCTTGCGGCCTCTATACGCCTTCAAATTAATCAAAACGCCCGTTAGCGGGCTTCTGCGTGGCAATGTTAATGAACATATTTTTCACTTTGTCTATTATCTTGCTAGACCGATATGCTACTAGATTAGCAACAGTACTCATATTTGGCATTTTTTGCCCACAGGGTGTTTCCTGGGGAACCGACAATAGCCTTAGGGTCCCGCGCGACGCCACTCCCTCCCGGTATCCGCCGACGTTCCCCCATATAAAACCTGCCAAAATAAACCTGTCCCTTTTGGCAGGTTTCGGGGCGGCGAGGGGTTGCACTTTAGCGTGCGACAGCGGATAATGCCGAACACTCGACAATACGCTTATTGCTCTTTCTATAGATTGAGGAGGCCCCTATGGCCATGGAATTCAAACGCAGGTTGCCGATCCCCATGGAGATCCGCGAGGAAATGCCGCTTTCCGCCGAGCTTACTGCCAAAAAACAGGCATTCGACGCCGAGGTCGCCAAGATCTTTACCGGCGAGGACGCGCGCAAGGTACTCATCATCGGCCCGTGCTCTGCCGACCGCGAGGATTCGGTGCTTGAGTACATGAACCGACTGGCCAAGACCGCCGAGGAGGTCAAAGACAAACTCATCATTATTCCGCGCGTCTACACCAACAAGCCGCGCACCAAGGGCACCGGCTACAAGGGTCTGCTGCACAACCCCGACCCCGAGGCGCCCGATGACCTGCTCGAAGGCGTTAAGGCCATCCGCCACATGCACCTGCGCGTTATTGAGGAAACGGGCTTCTTCACCGCCGACGAGATGCTCTATCCGTCCAACTACCAGTACCTCGTTGACCTGCTGAGCTATGTTGCCGTGGGCGCGCGCTCGGTCGAAAACCAGGAGCATCGCCTGGTATCGAGCGGCATTTCGGTGCCCGTGGGCATGAAGAACCCCACCGCCGGTTCCACCACCGTCATGCTCAACTCCATTTACGCCGCTCAGGCGCACCAGAGCTTCATCTTCCGCAACTGGGAGGTCGAATGCGACGGCAATCCGCTCGCGCACGCCGTTATGCGTGGTTACATCGGTCTCGATGGGCGCACCTACCCCAACTACCACTACGAGCACCTGGAGCGCCTGGCCGAGCGCTATACCGAGCATGCCGGTTACGCCAACCCGGCGGCGGTCATCGACTGCAACCACGACAACTCGGGCAAGCGTCCGCTGGAGCAGTACCGCATTTGCAAAGAGGTGCTCGACAGCTGCCGCCGCAACGAGTCCATCTCCAAGCTGGTCAAGGGCTTTATGATCGAGTCCTACCTGGAGGACGGCAACCAGCCGGTCGACGGCGGCGTCTTTGGCAAGTCGATCACCGATCCGTGCCTGGGCTGGGAAAAGACCGACTACCTCATCCACGAGATCGCGGAGCGGATTTAGTTACGCGGTTTTACCAAACCGCGTAACGGCTCGACGCTACAAGCCCGCCAGAGCGGCAATCTGCCTTTCAACTTCGGCAGCATGACCAGAAGGTCAATGCCGCCTCGTTTCAAGGCACCTTGCTCGCTCTGGCGGGTTTTCGCTCATATGACCCAATCCGCTGTCAAGAGCCACAATGGCCCCGCCGACCGCTT
>CABUQG010000023.1 GCA_902493535.1 uncultured Collinsella sp.
CACGAGCGGGGGCTCCTATCTTTTTAGTGCCCTCGGATTGGGTCATAGTGTCTGTTGGTGACGATAACGCGGCGTTTCCATTGCTGGAGCAAGAGGCTTTCTTTCGACTTGCGCTTTTAGTCGAAAGCTATTAAGCGACATTCCGTTATTCGGAATGCCGCTTTCTTTTTTTGCTGGTTATTTATCTGGCGTTAGCGAATATGTCGTGCGCTCTGCGTGTGGCAATATAAGATGGTTAATTGCGTTAAACGGAATTCGATGTTCTTGAGGGTAGGGGATTGATTTGGGTCGTGCTGGGGGTATGACGCCGCCTTTGCGTTGGCGGTTGGGTGTTGCTGGTGGGGTGGCGCTGGTTGTGCTGCTTCTTGACCAGCTGACCAAGCTTGCGGTTCGTGCCGTGGGCGACGCTTTGCATGTGACCGTCATCCCCGGTGTCATTGACTTTATGTTTGTCCGTAATATCGGTGCTGCCTTTAGCATGGGCGAGGGGCATGGCGTTGCGTTCGCTTTGCTGGCGCTTGCGGTCATTGTCGCCATTGCCGTGTACTTGCTTCGCACGCCCCAGCTTGCTCGCTTGGAGGTTGTGGGCATGGCTATGGTCGTGGGTGGCGCCATTGGCAACGCGATCGATCGCCTGGCTTTTGGCTTTGTGACCGATTTTATTGCCACCACCTTCATCGACTTTCCCGTCTTTAACGTGGCCGATATCGGCATCACCGTAGGCGTTGTGCTTGCCCTCATCGGCTACATGTTCTTGAGCCCTGCGGCCCGCGAAGTCGATGCGACTGCCGAGCTCAATGCCCGTGATGAGGCCCGCGCCAAGCGCAAAGCCAAGCAGCGTGTGGAGCGTGCCCGCAAGATTCGCGAAAGGAATGAGCGTTAATGGCCGACATCCATATTCTTGTTGCCGACGATTGCTCTGGCCAGCGTCTCGACGCCTTTCTGGGTGCCAACGACGGCTGCCCCACGCGCTCTGCCTGCGCGCATCTGATCGAGGGCGGCGCCGTAATCGTGAACGGCGAGACCTGCCTATCAAAAAAATATGCTGTGCGCTCCGGTGACCGCATCTCGGTCGACCAGCCCGAGCCGCATGATCCCACTGATGTGATTCCCGAGGCCATCCCCCTCGATATCCGCTACGAGGACGACTACCTTATCGTGCTCTCCAAGCAGCGTGGCCTGGTGTGCCATCCCGCCCGCGGCCACGAGAGCGGCACGCTTGCGAACGCCTTGGTCTACCACTGCGGTATCGATCATCTTGGTGCCGTGCAGGGTGAGGACCGCCCCGGCATCGTGCATCGCCTGGATCGCGATACCTCGGGCCTTATGCTCGCGGCAAAAGACGACGACACCCAGCGCGCGCTTCAAAATCTCATTCGCACGCGTACGCTCGACCGCCGCTATATCACGCTTGTCCACGGGCACATCGCCATGGACGAGGGCACCATCAATACCGGTATCGCCCGTTCTACGCGCGACCGCGTCAAGATGGCGGTTTCGGACGACCCCTTTGCCCGTCAGGCCATTACGACCTTTAAAGTCCTCGAGCGCTTTGATTCCACGCGCTTTGACGATGGTTATACGCTCGTTGAGTGCCATCTGTTTACCGGTCGCACGCACCAGATTCGCGTGCATATGCGTCATATCAACCACGCCTGCGTGGGCGATCCACTCTACGGCAAGTGCGATGCGCGCGCCGACCAGGGCCTGACCAGGCAGTTCCTTCATTCCTGGCGCGTGGCGTTCGACCATCCCGTGACGGGGGAGCGCATTGAGTGCCGCGACGAGTTGCCGTGGGATCTCGCTGCGGTTCTCGACGATCTGGCTCCGCGCTCGCTTGGCCGCACCGCCGCCGGCGACGACATCGTCCCGCAGCTTGGCCTTCTCGAAGCCTAGCCGGTATTAGGTGGTTTCTTGAACTCGGTAAGCCTGCGGTAAGATATACGGTTGTTTACGTAACGCGTTCTCGGGAGCCTGCATGCTCGCCTTTTTACAAACTAACACGCCCATCGTGATCTTTAACCAGATTGTGGTTACGCTGCTCACGGTCTGCTTTCTGTACCAGGTGGTCTTCTTTGTCATTGGCGCTCTTCGTGGCGAGGTCGCGCCTCCCAAGGCCAAAAAACTCCATCGCTATGCCTTTTTTATCGCGGCGCATAATGAGGAGGCCGTGATCGCCAACCTCGTTCGCTCCATCAAGGACCAGGATTATCCGTCCGAGCTCATCGAGGTTTTCGTGGTCGCCGATGCCTGCACCGACAACACGGCGCAGCTCGCGCGCGAGGCCGGTGCCATTGTTTACGAGCGCAATGACCTGGCCCGCAAGGGCAAGAGCTGGGTCATGGACTTTGGCTTCGACCGCATTCTCAACGAGTATCCCGACACGTTTGAGGGCTACTTTATCTTCGATGCCGATAACGTTATCTCCCGCGATTACGTTTCCAAGATGAATGATGCCTTTGACCAGGGCTTCCATGTGGTCACGAGCTATCGCAATTCCAAGAACTTCGGCAGCTCGTGGATCTCGGCTGCTAATGCCACGTGGTATCTACGCGAGGCGCGCTTCCTCAACAACGCGCGTAATATCTGCAAGACGTCCTGCGCTGTTTCGGGTTCGGGCTACCTCATCTCCGCCAGCGTTATCGAGGGCATGCACGGTTGGCAGTTCCACACGCTGACCGAGGACATTCAGTTCACCACGTTCTGCGCCATTCACGGCATTCGCATTGGCTATGCGCCGGCGGAGTTCTTTGACGAACAACCCGTGACGTTTAAGGCGTCCTGGAAACAGCGCATGCGTTGGACCAAGGGCTTCTACCAGGTGTTCTTTACTTACGGTAAGCACCTGGTCAAGTCGATCTTCCGCTACCATCGCTTTGCCGCCTACGACATGTTCATGACGATCGCCCCGGGTATGCTGCTGTCGCTCATCTCGATGCTCGCCAATGCGACGTTCCTGATCGTGGGTGGACTCTCGCACGGCTTTTTGGCTACCGAAGTCGAGATGCAGGCCTGTGCCGCTTCGCTCATTATGACCTTCGCCATGATGTATCTGACTTTCTTTATCCTGGCGCTGCTCACGACTATCTTTGAGTACAAGCACATTCACTGCGCGCAAAAGTGGCGTCTGGTGACTAACCTGTTTACCTTCCCGATCTTTATGTTCAGCTATATCCCCATCACGGTGGCCGCGCTGTTCCTGAAGGTCGACTGGGTCCCGACGCAGCACGCCGTCAGCGTTACCCTTGACGAGGTCATGCAAGGCGCCAAATAACCACCACCAAAACCACCGCAAAGGGGACAGGCACCTTTGTGGTGGTTTTTGCTTTTGAGCAGCTGCTCAAGGAGGTTTTCGATGATCTATATCCCGTTTTGGATTTGCATCTTTGCCGGCGTGGCAATTGATGCCCGAGAGCGACGGTTTCCCAATGGGCTTGCCGGCGCATGTGCCGTGGCGGCGTTGGCGGGCGTTTGGCTCGACCTCGGTTTGAACACAGCGCTTGACCACGCCGGTCTTGCGGTCATCGTCTACCTTGGCCTTGTGCTTACCGAGTCGCTCTGGCGTAGAGTTCGCCACGCTCCTGGCATTGGCATGGGGGACGTCAAGGCACTCTTTGCCCTTTGTACCTTCGATCCCCTGGGCGGCGTTGTCGCGTTTGCGGTTGCGCTCCTGACCCTTGCCGTCGCTTGCCTCATCGCAAAATCGCGCTCCCTGCCATTGCTCCCGTTTTTAGTGCCGATTTTTGCCATAATCGAGGTCGTGGGCTGCACTTTGTAACCGATTGCGCATCCTTTTTAAGGAGTATGCCATGGAATCTAATCAAGAAACGGCCGTCATTAAGGCGCGCATGGACCGTATTCCCTCGGCGTTGTCGCCCGAGCTTGTCGAGCGCATTGCCGCCGATCGTGCTTCGGGCTATATCAACCCGTATCGTTGCAACGATGATCAGGTCATTCGTCGTATTGATCGCGCCGCCGACAAAGGCACGCTTATGCGTCCGGCGTTTATGCGCGATACCGAAAAGATACTTCATCTTCCGGCGTACACCCGTTATGCAGGCAAAACGCAGGTCTTTAGCTTCCGTAGCAATGATGATCTTTCACGCCGCGGTTTGCACGTACAGCTTGTCTCCCGCATTGCGCGCGATATCGGTCGCGCCCTGGGGCTCAATTGCGATCTGATCGAGGCGATTGGCCTGGGTCACGACTTGGGACACACGCCTTTCGGCCATGCCGGCGAGCGCTTCCTCAATGATATCTATCATGAGCGTACGGGGCGTTATTTTTTCCATAACGTGCAGTCGGTTCGCGTGCTCGACGCGTTGTATGGCCGCAACGTGTCGCTCCAGACGCTCGACGGCGTGCTATGCCATAACGGCGAGTACGAGCAGCGTGTGTTTGAGCTCTCGGACATGGGCTCCTTTGACCAGTTTGACCAGACGGTTGAGGATTGCATTGCCACGGGCTATAGCGCAATTGAGCATCTGCGTCCCATGACGCTCGAGGGCTGCGTCGTTCGCATCTCGGATATTCTTGCCTACGTCGGTCGTGACCGTCAGGATGCGATCGCGGCGGGCCTGCTTTCGCCCGACGCTTTTGATGATGGCCGGGGCGGTGCCTACAACAGTTGGATCCTCACGCATGCCTCCATCGATATCGTTGAGCACAGCTATGGTAAGCCGCGCATCGAGATGAGCGAGGACCTGTTTGAGGAAATTCGCCGAGCCAAGCGCGAGAACTACGAGAAGATCTATAGCAAGGGCGGTATCGAAGGCGATTCCGAGGCGGAGCTGCGCGAGGCGTTCGTAAAGCTCTACGACCGTTGCCTGCGGGATCTAAACAGTGGCGACGAGTCCTCTTACATCTTTAAGCACCATATTTCGCGCATTGAGCAGCAGCTTTCCTACTATGATCGCACCTATGCCTGGCAGGACGACAAGGATCAAGCCGTGGTGGATTATATCACGAGCATGACGGACGGTTATTTCTGCGAACTGACGAGCAAGCTGTTCCCTGGTCTGGAGTTTCCGCACCGTACCTATATTAACGAACGGTAGTTCGTATTAATTCGGTATACTGTTAGTGGAAAACGTATTTGATTGATACACGGGATGGCTATGGACGACCTTTTTTCTGCTTCGACGCGCGAGCGTTCCTTTCAGAATGCGCCGCTTGCGGTGCGCATGCGCCCCAATTCGCTCGACGAGTACGTGGGCCAGCAAAAGGCCGTCGGTAAGGGTTCATGGCTGCGTGCCGCGATCGAGCACGACGTGCTTTCGAGCGTGATTCTGTACGGGCCTGCCGGTACGGGCAAGACGACGCTGGCCCACATTATCGCCAACCATACCAAGAGCGAGTTTGTCGAGGTCAGCGCCGTCACGGGTACCGTGAAGGACCTGCGTCGCGTGATTGATGAGGCCAAGACGCGCCTGAATACGTACGACCGTCGCACCATTCTATTTATCGATGAGATTCACCGCTTCTCTAAGTCGCAGCAGGATGCCCTGCTGCATGCAGTTGAGAACCGTACCGTCATTATGATTGGCGCTACGACAGAGAACCCGTACTTTGAGGTCAACTCGGCACTGTTGTCGCGCGGGCGCGTGGTGGAGCTTGAACATCTGAAGGATGAGGATATCGCCACGCTTATTGAGCGTGCGCTCGAGGCACCACAGGGCTTGAACGGAAAGTTCTCGGCCGATGAGGATACGGTCAAGACCATTTGCACGCTGGCAGCGGGTGACGCTCGCTCGGCGCTCACGACGCTCGAGCTTGCGAGCGAGATTGCCGTCACGCGTCCCGATACCGAGGGAACGCCAGCGCCTGCGGCGGGGGAGCGCTATCCCATCACCGTGGATGACGTGAAGATTGCCAACCCGCGTCGCGGCTTTACGTATGACAAAAACGGCGACATGCACTACGACATCATCAGTGCGTTCATCAAGTCCATGCGCGGTAGTGACCCCGATGCCACGATCTATTGGCTCGCGCGCATGATCGATGCTGGGGAGGATCCTAAGTTTATCGCTCGCCGCATTATGATTCACGCTTCTGAGGATGTTGGCAACGCCGACCCGCAGGCGCTTTTGGTGGCGCATGCCGCGTTTAAGTCTGCCGAGGTCATTGGCTATCCCGAGTGCCGCATTAACCTGGCTCAGGCTGCACTCTATGTGTGCTTGGCGCCAAAATCCAACGCGTGTGAGGCTTCGATCGATGCGGCGCTGGCCGATATCCATTCTAGTGGGCTTCGCGAGGTGCCGAGTTATCTGCGCGATCGCCATCGCCCGGGCAGCGATGAATACGGTGTGTATAAGTATCCACATGATTATCCCGAAGGCTGGGTCGATCAGCGCTATTTGCCCGAAGGCTTGGAACGCGGTGCATTTTGGCAGCCTGCCGGGCGCGGCTGGGAAGAGTGGCGCGTAGAGCAAAGCGAACGAGACCGCAGCGGGAATGCACCGAGGTAGCTGCTGATAATTTTGTCCCACGTTGCTGCTTTTGGCATGTTCGGTCCCCTTTGGGGTACCATGAAAAGCGTCTGTATTTCGATTCTTCCGGGAGGCTTGTATGAGTCCCATTCAAATCGCCCTGCTGCTGCTCGCCGTTGCCGGCGTGTGGGCCATCGCTGAGCTCGCGCTTACCCTGCGCAAGACCCGCAATGTTGTCGACTCGCTCGATAAGACCGTGAACGACCTCAACAACACCATCGCCGAGGCTCAGCCTGTGGTGGCAAAGCTCGATGGCGCTGTCGATGAGCTTACGCCGGCGCTTGCCCAGATGGAGCCGCTGCTTAAGTCGAGCAAGACGGCAGTTGATGCCCTTACCTCCAATCTCGTAGAGGTCGAAGCCGTGGTTCGCGACATTTCCGAGGTTACGGGCAGCATGGCCGAGGCCAGCAATGCTGTGTCGAGCGTGACCGACTCTGCCGCCGGTGCTGTGCAGAAGCTCTTCAATAAGGTGAAGGCTCCTGCAGCCGACGCCGATCGCAAGCTCGCCGCTGCCGCTGCGGAGGCCGAGCAGCCTACCGAGCGCATCCTAATTGGCGAGGACGAGGCCGCCGCGGGCGACGATGATGGTCAGAAGTCTGTATCCAAGCCGGCTCAGTATTACACCTATACGCCCGCCGAGACCTCTGAGGAGTCCTGCGATGAGTAGCGAAGCAACCTGCCCTATCACGCTGACCGTTGCCGGTGACCCGCGTCTCGCTCGCCTTGTGCGCATGACGGCAGCCAACGTTGGTGCCCTGTGCTCTATGTCTGTCGATCGCATCGAGGACATCCGCATGGCTGCTGAGGAGGCTTTCATCTTTGGTTGCACCGCGGTCGACTGCGATGACATCACCATCAAATTCGATGTCGATGAGACCCACGTTGGCATGACTATTACCTTTGGCGACCAGGCTACGGTCGATGAAGACGACCAGGCTGCGGTGTATGCCGAGCTCATCCTCGCGAGCGTGTGCGACTCCTACGAAAAGACTACGGCGCCCCTGACGCTTTCCCTCGACCTCAAGGCGGATATCTAATATGACCGAACGTTCCCGGAGCGGCAAGACCGCTTGGGACAAGGAGAAAACCCGCGAGCTGTTTCGTCGCTACAAAGAAACCGGTGATCCGGACGCGCGCGAGCAGCTCGTCATGTCCCATATGAACCTGGTAAGGTTTCTTGCCAACAAATTTAAGAATCGCGGCGAGCCGCTCGACGACCTCATGCAGGTCGGCTATCTGGGTTTGCTCAAGGCTATCGACCGCTTTGACCCCGAGCGCGGGCTCGAGTTCACGACGTTTGCAACACCCACTATCCTGGGCGAGATCAAACGCCATTTTCGCGACAAGGGCTGGAGCGTGCGCGTACCTCGTCGTCTGCAGGAGCTCTCGGCCAAGGTCAACCAAGCTACTGACAAACTTACCAACGAGCTGCAGCGTTCGCCCAAGGTTGAGGAGATCGCTGAGTATCTAGATGTGACTGTCGATGAGGTCCTCGAGGCTATGGAATCGTCTTCGGCCTATACCTCGGTGCCCATCGAGGCTCCTGGTGCGTCCGATTCCGACGATGCCCCCTCGATTCTCGACCGTTACGCCGACGACGACAACGAGCTCGACTTTACCGATGACCGCCTAGTGATCGAGGAAGCCATCCGTGATTTCTCGCCGCGCGAGCGCGAGGTGATCGAGCTGCGCTTTGTGAAGGGCATGACCCAGATCGAGATCGCCAAGAAGCTTGGTATTTCTCAGGTGCAGGTTTCGCGTCTGCTGCGCCGCACGCTTAAGAAGATTCAGGACAAGATCGACCCCGACGGAGTGATGATTCGTTCATGAGTGAGCACCCCCAACAAACCGATCGCGTGCTGCGCGACACTCGCATTCTGACGCTGCGCATTTGGGCTGTTGTCGGCTGCATTGTCATCGCCGCTGTCATCTTTAACCTTATGGGCATCCTGGCGCCGGTTATTGAGTTTCTTGCCGTCGGCTCCATCATTGCCTTTGTGATGTCCCCGATCACCAACTGGCTCGAGCACCATGGCGTGAATCGCGGCATCGGTTCGCTTATCGCGCTTATTGTTGTTGTTGCCGTGCTCGTCGGTGTCGTTTGTATCTTGTCGCCGATTCTCTTTGGTCAGATCATGGAAGTCCTGAGCCGCCTGCCCGAGCAGCTTCGTGTTGCAGGTGGCGATCTCAACGAGATGATCTCGCATGCAAAGACGCTCAACAACACGCCGCTCAAGGAGTATTTGGACGATAATCTTTCGTCGCTGGTTGCCGTGGCATCGAGGTATGTGTCTCAGATTGCCGCCGAGCTTGGTCGTGGTGTGTTCCCACTCATCACCAATACGGCCTCGCAGCTGTTCGTTATCTTCCTTGGCCTGGTGCTTGCCTACTGGATGGCCTGCGACTACCCTCGCATGCACCACGAGATTTGCACCATCATCGGTCAGGAGAAGGAGACCTCGTACCGCTTTATGGTCGCCATCCTTTCTCGCTCTGTCGGCGGCTACATGCGCGGTATGGTCGTGACGTCCATCTGTGGTGGTTTCCTCGCCTTTATCGGTTTTATGATCATCGGCCATCCGTATGCGGCGCTCATGGCTATCTTTACCGGCATCATGCATTTGGTTCCGGTCGTCGGTCCCTGGGTGAGCGCAGCAATCGCCACGGTGCTCGGTTTCATGTTCAGCCCCATGTTGGCGTTATGGACGCTCATCGTGACGATGGTCGCGCAAAACGTCACCGATAACGTCATTTCGCCCAAGGTCATGCAGAGCTCGGTGCAGGTGCATCCCATCATGAGCCTCACGGCGCTCGTTATTGGCTCGGCACTCATGGGCCCCATCGGCATGATTATTGCCATCCCGCTTTGTGCGGCCCTCAAGGGTATCTTCGTGTACTACTTCGAGAATGAGACCGGCCGACAGCTTGTGGCCTATGACGGCGCCGTGTTTAAGGGCACGCCGTACCGCGATGCCGATGGCAACCCGGTCGCCGCCTACGACGCGCTCGGCGACGACACCTTCATCTACGAGTCCGAGCTCATCGGCAACGAGACTGCGCCCGAGGCCAAGGCCATGCCCAAGCCCGATCTCGATAATCCCTGGATCAAGCTCTCTGGTCTGCAGCCCGATGCGACGGGCTTCTTCAAGAACCCCTTCGCTAAGGATGACGATTCCAACACGGATGACGACACCAAAACCGGCATCGACGGCTCCATGGACGATGATGACAACTAGCGGGGTAATTCGGATTAATATTCATACGCGCTAACATGCAATTTCGCTGAAGGGCCGGCATTGTGCCGGCCCTCTTTTTTGCACTTGCGCGGTGGGATGGTAATATCGTTACGTTTGAACTGTTTCGATGTGAAACCGAGGAGATTCCCTCTATGAGTGCTGACTACCCGTCAATGACTACGGCCGAGATTCGCTCCAAGTTCCTCAACTTCTTTGAGGAGCGCGGTCTTAAGCTCTATCCTTCTTCGTCCCTCGTCCCCGACGATCCTTCGCTGCTGCTTGCCAACGCCGGCATGAACCAGTTTAAGGAGTACTACCAGGGCAAGAAGACCATGAAGGAGATCGGCGCTATCTCCTGCCAGAAGTGCGTCCGCACCAACGACATCGATTGCATCGGCGAGGACGGCCGTCACCTGTCCTTCTTCGAGATGCTCGGCGACTTCTCCTTTGGCGGCGTCTCCAAGCAGCAGGCTTGCGCCTGGGCCTTTGAGCTCATCACCAAGGAGTTCAAGCTGCCGCTCGACCGCCTGTACTTCACCGTCTTTACCGAGGACGACGAGACCCACGACGTGTGGCGTTCTCTGGGCGTTGCCGAGGACCACATCTCCCGCCTGGGCGAGGACGACAACTTCTGGGCCGCTGGCCCCACTGGCCCCTGCGGTCCCTGCTCCGAGATCTACTTTGACATGGGCGAGGAGGTCGGCTGCGGTAGTCCCGACTGCAAGCCCGGCTGCGACTGCGACCGCTTCCTGGAGTTCTGGAACCTCGTCTTTACCCAGTATGATCGCCAGGAGGACGGCTCCATGCCGGAGCTGCCGCACCGCAACCTCGATACGGGCATGGGCCTGGAGCGCATGGCCGCCATCATACAGCACAAGACCGCCAACTACGACGGCGACTTGATGCAGCATCTCATCAAGCTGGGCGAGAAGATTAGCGGCAAGACCTATGACGCCGACGATTACTCCGGCGCCAGCCGCTCCCTGCGTATCATCGCCGACCACTCCCGTGCCGTCGACTTTATGATCTCGGACGGCATCCTTCCCGGTAACGAGGGTCGCGAGTACGTCCTTCGCCGCCTGCTCCGTCGTGCCGTGTTCCACGGTCGCCTGCTGGGCATCGAGGGCGCCTTCCTGACCAAGTTCATCGACGAAGTCAACGCTCAGATGGGCGAGGCTTATCCCGAGCTGCTCAAGAACGTCGCCCTCGTCAAGGGTATCGTCGCCTCCGAGGAGGAGCGCTTCTCCACGACGCTCGACAACGGCCGTGTTTACCTGGACGAGGCCCTGGCAGCGCTTGCCGAGGGCGCTGTGCTTCCGGGCGACGTTGCCTTTAAGCTGCACGACACCTTTGGTTTCCCCATCGACCTGACCGTCGAGATCGCCGGCACCGCTGGCCACGATGTCGATATGGACGGCTTCACTGCCTGCATGGAGGACCAGAAGGCCCGCGCCCGCGCCAATGCCAAAGGCGACGCCTGGGGCAGCTTCAACGACGTTTGGGTCGAGCTTTCCGACAAGGTCGCCGCGACTGAGTTCGACGGCTATGACAACGATGTGATCGAGGGCGCCAAGGTTGTTGCCATCGTGCGCAACGGCGAGTCCGTCGAGTCCGCTGCCGCCGGCGAGGACGTCGAGGTCGTTCTCGACCGCACTCCGTTCTATGCCGAGATGGGTGGCCAGCAGGGCGATGCCGGCGAGCTTTCCGCCGAGGGCGTTTCGCTGACCGTTTCCGATACCAAGAACCACAACGGCCTGTATGCTCACGTCGCCCACATTGCCGAGGGCACGCTGGCCGTCGGTGCTACCGTGACCGCCGCGCTCGACGCCGAGCGCCGTGGCTTCCTGCGCCGCAACCACACCGCCACGCACCTGCTCGACGCCGCCCTTAAGCAGGTCCTGGGCGAGCACGTCTCCCAGGCCGGCTCGCTGGTGACGCCCGAGCACCTGCGCTTTGACTTTACGCACTTCGAGGCCCTGTCCTCCGAGCAGCTCAAGGCTGTCGAGGACCTGGTCAACCAGCAGATCTTCGCTTCCAAGCCGGTCGTGACCCGTGTCATGGGCATCGACGAGGCTAAGGCTGCCGGCGCTGTCGCCCTGTTTGGCGAGAAGTATGGCGACGTCGTCCGCGTTGTCTCCGTGGGCGCTGAGGACCAGCCGTTCTCCCGCGAACTCTGCGGTGGCACACACGCTGCCAACACCGCCGAGATCGGCCTGTTCAAGATCATTTCCGAGTCCTCCACGGGCTCCAATGTCCGCCGTATCGAGGCCGTGACCTCTAAGGGTGCCCTCGACTATATGGCCGACCGCCTGGCACTCGTTGACGCCGCCGCCGCTGCGCTCAAGTGCCGCGTGGATGAGGTTCCCGCTCGTGTGGAGAACCTGCAGGCCGAGCTGCGCGAGACGTCCAATAAGCTCAAAAAGGCTCTGACCGGTGGCTCCTCCGACGCCATCTCCAGCGCCATCGAGGGCGCCGTCGAGCTCGACGGCTATAAGCTCGTTGTCGCTGAGCTCCAGGGCCTTGAGGCTGCCGACCTGCGCAACGTATGGGATACCGTGCATCAGAAGGTCGCCGGCCCTGTCGCTTGTGTCGTCGCCAGCGTGACTGAGAAGGGCACTCCGGCCCTGCTCGCTGCCGGCTCTGATGACGCCGTCAAGGCCGGTTTCCACGCCGGTAACGTGATCAAGCAGATCGCGGGTCTGGTCGACGGTCGCGGTGGCGGTCGTCCCAACATGGCCCAGGCCGGTGGCAAGAATGCTGCCGGCATCGCCGATGCCCTCGCGGCCGCTAAGACCGCGCTCGGCGCCTAAGAATCTAAGAAGTCACTGTGGTTGCGCTCGCGCTGGACATAGGGGAGACCAGGATTGGCATCGCCGTCTCGAGCCGTGATGGCAAGATGGCGATGCCTGTCAAGGTGCTTCCGGCTGCCGAGGTCACCGGTATGGCCAAGACGTTCCGCTACCTGGTTGAGGACTATGAGCCCGACATCCTGGTAAGCGGACGTCCCCTGACCATGGCCGGTGAGCCCGGCCCTCAGGCCGAGCGCGTTGCCGCTGTGGCGCAAAAGATTGCCGACGAGCTCGATCTTCCGTTGGAGTTTGAGGACGAGCGTCTGTCCTCGCAAGAGGCCAAGCGTATCCTGCGCGAGCAGGGACTCAACGAAAAGCAGATGAGGGGCAAGATCGACATGATTGCCGCCAGCCTGTTTTTGCAGACGTGGCTCGATCGTAAAAACGAGGAGGTTTCGCATGCCTAGTGCTTCCGATCCGCGCCAGCCGAATCGTACACAGCAGCCGGCGTCGCGCCCTGCCCAGCCTGGCCAGCGTCCGGCACAGCCGACGCAGCGCGCAGCTCAGCCTGCCGCGCGCCCGGCGCAGTCCTTCTCTCGTTCGGCCCAACCTGTTCAACGGACGGGTCAGCAGCCTTCTGCTCGTTCGGTTCAGCATTCGGCTTCTCACGCGGTTCAGCAGCCCACTGCTCGTACGGCCCAGCCTGCAGGCGGCACCCGCTTTAAGCAGCAGGCACCTACCCAGCGAACGCAGGCCCCCCAATCGCATTCGCATCACGCTCGTGGTTCGCATGGCGTTGCTCCGGCGACCCGCTCGAGCTACAACACGCATGCTCGTCGCGGTGCTCAAAAGAAAAGCTCCCCGGTGCCTATGATTATCGGTGGCGTTGTTGCCGTGCTTGCGCTTGTCGCGATCGTTTTCTTTGTCGTGCCAGCCGTCAAGGGCTTCTTTGGCGGTGAGGGTGCGAAAGTCGTTGCAGGCCAGCAGGTTACTATCACGATTCCCGATGGTGCCTCGGGTGACAGCATCGCTTCGATTCTCTCCGAGAACCATATCGTAGAAAATCCCAAGGATTACTATGCGGCGGTGAAAAAGCTCAACGCCGATATGTCGCTCAAGCCTGGTGATTATTCGTTCACCACACTCATGGATGCGACCAAGGTTGTTCAGCAGCTCATGGAAGGCCCCAACGCGGGCTCCAATACGCTGACTATCCCTGAGGGCCTGACGGTCGATCAAGTCGCCGACCGTGTGGCCCAGGCCTACGACAGCATCTCTAAGGAAGACTTCCTCAACCAGGCCAAGGCCTCCAACTACGTGGACGACTATAGCTTCCTTAAGGGCGCCGCCAACGATTCGCTCGAGGGTTTCTTGTTCCCCAAGACCTATTCGCTGGGCGATTCGCCGACGGCCGATGACGTGATTCGCGCTATGCTCGATCAGTTTAAGACCGAGTACAAGTCGCTTGACTTTGCGAGCTGCGAAGCCAAGATCAAGGAACGCTACGGTGTGGAGATGTCCGACTACGACATCGTCAACTTGGCCTCTATCGTTGAGCGCGAGGGCCTCAACGCCGATCAACGTGCGCATGTGGCCTCGGTTTTCTACAACCGCCTTGCCGGCAAGCTCGACGGTCTGCGCTATCTCAATAGCGATGCGACTATGATGTATGTCACCGGTGGCGAGGTTACCGCCGACGACCTGCAGAGCGATAGTCCGTATAACACCTATAAGCATGAGGGTCTGCCGCCCACGCCCATCTGCTCTCCGTCGCTCGAGGCACTCAAGGCCACGCTTGAGCCGACCGACTCCGATGACCTGTATTTCTACATTACGCAGGACGAGGAGTACTTCTCGCAAACCTACGAAGAGCATCAACAGTCTTGGAATTAGCATGAGGATTTTTAGCCCCAAACGTTACGTTGCCTCGGTCGATCGCATCGACCTTAATACCCTGTGGGCCGACGGCAAACGCGCCATTCTGCTCGATCGCGATAACACCTTGGTGCCGCGCGACACCGAGCAGGTTCCCGCCGCGGTTTCCGCTTGGCTCGATGCCGCCCGCGCCAAAGGCTTTAAGCTGTGCATGGTGTCCAACAACTGGCATCGCGACCAGGTCATGAGCTCTGCACGCGAGCTGGGACTCGAGGCCATCAGCCACGCCATGAAGCCGGCGCCGTTTGCCCTCAAGGCGGGTCTTAAGCGCCTCGGCGCCACGGCCGACGAGGCGGTGCTGATCGGTGATCAGCTCTACACGGACGTGTGGAGCGGCAACTTCGCCGGCGTCGATACCATCCTGGTAAAGCCGCAGGCGACGCAGGACCTGTGGTATACGCAGATCTTCCGTATCTTTGAGCGCCGGGCCCTTCGCGACCTTCCCTGCGAGGAATAGGTCTCGCTATGTCCCAGCACACCAAACACGGCTGCGACCATATCTTCTTTATCGGCTTTTTGGGCGCGGGCAAATCGACGCTCGCGCGCAACGTCGGCACTATGTTCAAGCGGCGTTTTATCGATACCGACCGTCTGGTCGTGCGCCGTTGCGGCAAGTCGGTAACCGAGATTTTTCAGACCGAGGGCGAGGATCGTTTTCGCGAGCTCGAGACCTCGGCGCTCCGTTCGCTCCAAAGTGAGCGCAGCCTGTTGGTTTCGTGCGGGGGCGGCATTGTCGAGACGCCGGTGAATATTGAGCTGATGCACGAAATGGGTACGTGCGTGTACCTCGAGGGTGACTTCGAGGATTCGATTCGCCAGATTCGTCGGTCCGACACGCGCCCCGATTTTCGCTCTCCCGAGCATGCCGCGCGCCTGTTTGAGCATCGCCGTCCGCTGTATCGCCAGGCCGCCGACCTTACCCTTGATATTCGCAACAAGTCCTTCGAGGACGTTTCCTACCTTTGTGCCGAGATGCTTTTGGAGCGTGGGCTGCTATGATTCGCCGTCAACTGATCAATTTCCAAAACCGCAGCGTCGATGTCCGCGTCGGATTGGGCGCGTTCGATGAACTGTCGCGTATGTTTGCCTCGGCCGTGGGCAAGCCTAAGCGCGCGATGGTCGTTTGGAACACCGCCACATCTGAGCGTTTTGGTGAAGTCGTCGAGCATGCGCTGGTCGACGCCGGTTTTGCCGTGTCGCTGCTAGTCCTTGAGGTTTCGCCTGCTGGTGCCACGCTGGCCGATGCCGATGCTATCTTTGGCGCCCTGTCTGCCAACGGCGTTACCTGCGACGATCTGGTTGTCGCCGTTGGCGATGCCGCAACCTGCTCGGTTGTTAGCTGGTGCGCCAACCAGTGGTGCGGCCGAACCGAGTGCGCGCTGTTGCCGACGACCTTTGACGCCATGCTCACGGTCGCGACGACCATGAAGCCGCTCGTCGCCTCGTCGGCCAATGCGCTTCCCGCTATCGCGTTCCGTCCCGAACCGGGCTTGGTCGTGTGTGACCTCGACCTTGTTCGTGAGGCGGACCCCGAGGACCTCAAGCTCGGCTTTGTGGTGCTTGTTGGCACCATGCTTTCGAGCAGTAAGTCCCGCTGGAATCAGTTTACTGAGACCGTCCCCGAGATTCTCGCGGGCGAGGAGGTCGCGCTCGTCAATGCCGTTCAATGGTCTCAGACTGCCCGTAAGGACGTACTGATGGCCACGAACCCGAGCGCCCGCCATGCGCTCGATTTTGGCAAGACGGGGGAGCGTACCCTGCGCGCCTGCTTGGGCGATGCCGCCTCGCAGGTCCCTGCCTATCAGCTGTTATCCGAGGGCATGCGCTTTGAGGCGCGCCTAGCACATGATGCCTGCGACTTTGATATCGATTACGTCTTTGAGGTCGATGACTGCCTGGAGGACTTTGGCATCGAGGAACTTGCCTTCGATCTGGAGCCTGCCGCATATATCGAGGAGTTCCGCAGGCAGCAGTTTGTCCGCTCGAACCGCAGTATGTTGCCGCTGCCCGCGGCACTCGGCGCTATTCGTCTAACGTGCGTTGAGGACGAGGTTCTTGAGCGCCATGCTCACGCCTACTTGGCTTCTCGCAAAGAACTTCTCTAAGTTTTATTGACATCCATCGTCTTTCGTATCATGTTGAGGGGCGGGTTTCCAATCGGTTGCGGATCGCATGCGATTCCGTCGTTCGGTTGAGACCCGTCCCGTCTTTATAGAGACAACAAGAAAGGAATCTGCATGTCTGAGTTTGCTGCCGGTCCTGCCGGTCGTATCGAGCGTGTCCGTGCCCTGATGGCCGAGCGTGGCTACGACGCCATCGTGGTGCGCGACGAGGCCAACCTTCGTTGGCTTACGGGCGTGAAGGGCGTTTTCGATTACACCTTTGAATTCCCGCACGCGGCGTTTATTACGGCCGACCAGTGCCTGTTCCATACCGACTCGCGCTACCTCAACAGCTTTGAGGAGAACACGCCCGCCGGCAGCCCCTGGGTTTACGACATGGACGAGGGTACCATCCCCGGCTGGGTCGCCGGCAAGATTGCGGCTAACAAGTGCCGTGTCTGTGCTGTCGAGGACGATATGCAGATTAACTTCTACCAGGGTATTCAGCGCGGCCTGGAGGACCGTTCCGTCGCCTGCATCCTACCGCTGATGCACGACGACATCCGCAAGATGCGCGCCATCAAGGATGCCGAGGAGATTGAGCTTATGCGCCATGCGCAGTCGATCACCGATGCCGCTTTCCAGCATATGCTCGGCTTTATTAAGCCCGGTATGACCGAGAAGCAGGTTCGCAACGAGCTCGAGAACTTTATGTTCGCCAACGGCGCCGACAGCCTTGCCTTCGGCTCCATCGTGGCGAGCGGTCCCAACACCGCCAACCCGCATGCCGTGCCGAGCGATCGCGTGATCGAGAAGGGCGATTTCGTTCTCATGGATTACGGCGCGGGCTACTGCGATTACCGCTCCGACATGACGCGCACCGTCGTGATGGGCGAGCCCACGCAGGAGCAGCTCGACCTGTACGCGCTCGTGCGCCGCACGCACGAGGAGTGCGTCGCCGCCATCCATCCGGGCGTTGAGGGTAACGACATCTTCAAGCTTTCCAAGAAGATCATCGGCGATGCCGGCTATGGCGATTACTACAATCATGGCCTGGGCCACGGCGTCGGTATCGACATCCACGAGCTGCCCAACTTCAACCGCAGCAAGAACACCATCGCGATCGGCTCGGTTGTCACCATGGAGCCCGGCGTTTACCTGCCCGGCGTGGGCGGCGTGCGCCTGGAGGATTACGGCGTGGTCACCGAGAACGGCTACGAGCCTTTCACCAAGACCCCGCACGACCTGCACGTCATCGATTGCTAGCCCATTTCGATAGATTTTTGGGGCGGGGCGTCCGAATCGATTCGGACGCCCCGCGTTCTCTTTTTATGCGGTCGCCGCAGGCGCCGTCTGCAAGTGTATAATTTCTGTCGTATGTAATTTGGACGCTTGTGCGTTCTGCCCATAACAAGAAAGGTCGCTATGCCTACCATTTCTACCGCCGACTTCAAGAACGGCCTCGGTCTCCGTATCAAGGACAAGGTCTACACCATCGTCGAGTTCCAGCATGTCAAGCCGGGCAAGGGCGGCGCGTTTGTGCGCTACAAGACCCGCGACATCAAGAGCGGCCGCGTCGTCGAGAACACCTGCAACGCCGGCACCAAGTTCGAGAGCGTCATGCTCACCACCCGTGAGTTCCAGTACCTCTACAACGATGGCACCGACTACATCTTCATGGACAACGAGTCCTATGAGCAGGTTCCCGTTCCCGAGGACATGGTGGGCGAGAACTCCAAGTGGCTGCGCGAGAACGACATCTGCCAGCTGCTCTTCGCCGACGATGAGCTCATGGGCGTGACCCCGCCGATGTTCATCGAGACCACCATCGTCCAGACCGACCCGGGCTTTAAGGGCGATACCGTCCAGGGTTCCACCAAGCCGGCCACGATCGACACCGGCGCTGTCATCCAGGTCCCCATGTACCTCAACGAGGGCGAGGTCATCAAGGTTGACACCCGCGACGGCAAGTTCGTCTCCCGCGTCTAGCAACCAACTCTTCTAGGAGGACTCATGCCCCAAGAAATCAAGATTGACGGCATCGGCATTTCGCCCGATGTTCTGACCGCCATCGTCTCGCGCGCCGTGTCCGATGTCGAGGGCATCGCCTCCGTTGGCGTCAAGGACCTTGCCACTAATCTTGTCTCCATGATGCTCTCGTCCAAGGCCCCGGCTTCCGAGCCGGCTGTCGAGGCCGAGGTCGTTGGCGACAAGCTCGCACTCACCGTGCGTGTCGTGGTGTTCTTTGGCTATCCGTTCAAGAAACTCGCCGAGGCCGTTCGCGCTGCCGTGGTCGCTGCCATCGATGCCCAGGTTGGCGTTGAGGTTGAGCGTGTTGACGTTTGCATCGACGGCCTCGTTTTCCCCAAGGAGTAACCTTTGAGCCTTAAGGTTTATCGCGGGCGTACGCTTGCCCGCAGTCAGGCGCTGCAGCTGCTGTTCCAGGCCGAGGCCACGGACAGCCCGCTCGAGCGCGTCCTCGAGGGTGATTTCCTGATCTCGAAGGGTCCCCTCGACCCCTATGCGCTGGAGCTGTGCCGCGGTGCCTACGAGCATATCGACCGCATCGACTGCGCTCTGCGCTCCGTTGCCAAGAACTGGGATCTTATGCGCATGCCCGGTGCCGACCGCAATCTGCTGCGTATCGCCGTTTACGAGATGCGTTTCCTCACCGACGAGGAGGTCTCGGACGCCATCGTGATCAACGAGGCCGTCGAGCTTGCCAAGGCCTATGGCACCGACCAGTCCGCGTCGTTCGTCAACGGCGTGCTGGGCAAGATCGCTCGCAGCGAGGAGCTGCCGGGCGAGGACCTATACCAGGAGCTGCTGGCCGAGGATCGCGCTCGCGAGGAGGCACAGGCTGCCGAGGCTGCCGCTAAGGTTGCGGTTGCCCAGGCTGAGGCTGGTGTGTTGGCCGAGGATGCGGACGCTGCTGAGGCCGTCGAGGCCGACTCCGTCGAGGAGTAGCCATGCCAGAGGGTTCTGTCCGTAACTTTGATGAGATTTCGGACCGTCTGGATCAGATCATCGCTACCGTTCGCTCCAAGGATACCTCCTTGGAGCGTTCGCTCGATTTGTTTGACGAAGCGATTGAGCTGGGCTCCCGCGCGGTCGATATGGTCGACAAGTTTGAGTTGACGCCGCGTGAGGCCGACAAGCTCGAGCAGGAATACGATGAGGATGCGGCAAACGAATCCCAGGATAGCTAGGCCGCATCTCCGGATACGAATGGTTGATGGCATTCATGAAACGCGTGCGTCTTGATGACGAACTGATTTCACAGGGCATCTGCGCCGATCGCGCGGATGCCCTTCGCACTCTTATGGCCGGCTTGGTCTCGAGTGGCGGTGAGCGCTTGACTTCGCCGGGCCTTAAGGTGATCCCGGGGCTGCCGCTGCATGTGAAGGGGCGCATTCCCTATGTTGGCCGCGGCGGTCTTAAGCTCGAAGGCGCGCTTGATGCGTTTGGCATCAATCCGACGGGCCTTGCTTGTCTGGATGTGGGCTGCTCTACCGGCGGCTTTACCGATTGTCTGCTCAAGCGCGGAGCTGCGACCGTTGTCTCGGTGGACGTGGGTCGCGCCCAGTTCGATTGGTCGTTGCGCCAGGACGATCGCGTGACGCTGCATGAGCGCACAAACGTGACGCAGCTGCCTGAGCTTGGCTATGCCGGCACTATCGACCTGGCTGTGTGTGATGTCTCGTTTACCAGCATCGCGAACATTATCGATGCGGTACTGGCGTGCCTGGCGCCTACGGGTGCATTCTGCACGCTCGTAAAGCCGCAGTTTGAGGCTCCGGCGGCGCTGGTGGGCGAGGGCGGCATTGTGACCGATCCCGCCGTGCGCCGCGATACACTCGTGGCGGCGGTTGAACTCTTTGCTGCCAAGGGCCTGTTCCCGGTCGATGTGTGCGTGTCGCCCATTCATGGTGCCAAGGGCAACGTTGAGTTTTTCCTGTACGGCACGAGATTTGACCCCGGCGATCGCTCGCAAGACGAGCTGCAATCCCAGGTATCGGTTATGAGCGAGAAAGCTGCAACGCTATGAAGGTCTTTCTGGTTCCCAATTACTACAAGCAAGAGGCGGTCGAGAGCGGCCTGATGCTCGAGCTTTGGCTGACTCGCCAGGGCTATGAGGTCGCATGGGCTGCCGACCAGCGATCCAAGATTCAGAGCACGCCTGATATTGACGGCTCCGATCTGGTCATTACGCTCGGCGGCGACGGTACGTTGCTGCGCGCTGCCCGCATCCTCAACCATCGTGAGATTCCTATCCTCGGTCTTTCCTATGGTCACCTGGGCTTTCTAACTGCTGCGAGCCCCGAGGAGCGCGACATCCTGCAGGTCGTGAGCGACGCCCTGTCCGGTGAGCTGCACGTGAGCCGTCGCGCCACCATCGCCGCGGATATCGTGTCCGTGCGCGAAGACGGTACGAAGGATGTCGTGCGCACCTTCGCCCTCAACGACATGGCGCTTACCCGCGGTCCGCTGTCCGATATGGTCGAGTTCGACATCACGGTGTCCGGCCATCATATCGACCGTCTGCGTGGCGACGGCGTGGTCGTGTCCACGGCGACTGGTTCTACGGGTTACGCGCTCAGTGCCGGTGGCCCCATCGTGAGCCCCGACTATACGGGCATGGTCTGCGTACCCATTGCGCCGCACACCATTCAGGCTCGTGCCTTTTTGACCTCGCCGAGTGATGTCGTCGAAATCTTTATGTCCGATGATCGCCCGAGCGTTCCGGCGATCGCTATCGATGGACAGTTTATTACCTGCGATGGCACCGTTGAGAGCGTGGCGGTGCGCCGCGGGCCCGGAGATGTGTTGCTGCTGGATTACGGCCCCGAGAGCTTCTATAACTCGGTGAGCCGCGTATTCTACGGAGTCCGTCATGATCGATGAGCTGCAGGTTTATAACATTGCACTCATTCGCGAGGCGACGCTGGTGCCGAGTGCCGGCCTGACTGTCCTGACTGGCGAGACTGGCGCCGGCAAGACCGCGCTGCTCTCGGCCCTCAAGCTAATTTTGGGCGAGCGTGCGGATTCGTCGACGGTGCGCGAGGGCGAGGCACTGGCGAGCGTCGAGGCGCGACTCTTCGACGGGCCGCACGACACGGAGGGGTTCACCGTGCAGCGCAGCCTTTCTGCCGAGGGCCGCAGCCGCGTGAAGATTGACGGTCGCATTGCCAGTGTGCGCGAGCTTTCGGAGCGCGTCGGCGTGATGATGGATCTGTGCGGCCAGCACGAGCACCAGCGCTTGCTCGATCCGGCGCATCACGTTGCGATGGTCGATGCCTGGGCGGGACGCTCTGCGCTCGAGGCGCTCGAGCACTACCGTGCTTGCTTTAAAGCCTCGCGCGCGGCTGCCAAGGAGGTCCGTCGCGTCGAGGAGGCCTCACGTGCGCGGGGGAGTCGCGTCGAGGAAGCGCGCTTTGCGCTCGAGCGCATCGGCGAGGTCGACCCCAAACCGGGCGAGTATGAGGAACTCGAGGAACTGCTGCCGCGCTCCGAACATGCCGAGGTACTGGTTGCCACAGCTAACGATGCCCATGCATCGCTTGCCTCCGAAGGGGGAGCGCTCGACGCCGTGAACAGCGCCGTGGCAGAACTTTCCCGAATGGCTACCGTCGATCGCAAACTGGGCGACATTGCCGATGCGCTTTCGGATGCCTGTATCTCACTTGAGGATTGCGCGAACGAGCTTCGTGCCTATCGCGATGGCGTCGCCTTCGACCCGCGCGAGCTCGCTCGCATGCGTGAGCGGTATTCCGACCTCAAGGGCCTGTTGCGTCAGTGGGGCCCCACCATGGACGATGTTTTTGCCATGCGCGATCGCTCGCAAGAGCTGCTGTCCCTGGTCGATGATGGCGATGAACAGATCAAAAAGGCGCGTGAGGCACTCGGGAGCGCTGAGCGCGAGTTGTTTGCCGCTGCCAAGGCACTTAAGCGCGCCCGCAATACGGCGGCCCCGCGCTTCTGTCACGAGGTTGGCCGCCAGATGGCTCGCCTGGAGATGGGCGGCGCCGAGCTCGTCTGGGAGTCGCGCGATCTTCCCCGTGCTGAGTGGACGCCCGTTGGTCCTTCGAGCTACGAGCTGCTATACCGCAGCGGTGCCGGTTTGACTCCACGTCCCCTGCGCCGCATTGCGTCGGGCGGCGAGCTCAGCCGCGTCATGTTGGCAAGTAAGGTTGTCCTCGGTAACGCGGACGGTGTCGATACGCTGGTGTTTGACGAGGTCGATGCTGGCGTCGGTGGCTCCACGGCGCGTGCGCTCGCGGGCGTGCTGGCAGATCTCGCCGCTACGCATCAGGTGATTGTCGTAACCCACTTGGCGCAGGTCGCCGTCATGGCTGACAAGCATTATGTCGTCAGCAAGGAACCGGGCGATGTTCCCCAGACGCATTTGGACGAGGTAACCGGTGAAGCGCGTACCGCCGAGATCGCCCGCATGTTGAGCGGCGATCAGTCCGAGGCAAGCTTGGCCCACGCGAAGCAGATGCTCGAAGAAGCTCGAGGTTAGGTCGTATCAGCGGTGTTGGTGGGACAAAATGGACTGAAATTTTTGTCCCACTACGCGTTTTACTCAACGACCTTATCCGGCTGGATGAGCTCCTCGTAGTAGCTGATATGCTCGCGAGCGTCTTCAATCTCGGGCAGCAGGAAGTTGTATATGACTTCGATGATCATCGTGGCGCTGATCTTGGAGAACGCAAAGTCGCCCGTTGTCAGCAGCGCTTCGTGGTTGACGGTGTTAAAAGTGTAGTCTGCCAGGCGCGCGAGCGGGGATTTACTGTCGCTGCTGATGACGACTACGGTTGCGCCGCAGTTGTGAGCCGCTTTTGCCATGCGATTCAGTCGGCGCGATTTGCCAGAGTTTGAGATTAGCACGATGACGTCACCCGGGCGTAACGTGAGCGCAAAGCCGATTGATGTCTCGCTAATGGTGCTCGCCATGCAGCGCAGGCCCAGCTGCGAAAACTTAAACGTCGCATCGAGCGCGACCGCGTTCGTATTGCCCACGGCGGCGAACTCAATAACGCCGGCATTCTTAAGCGCGTGTACAACTGCGGCCAACGTGTCGTGATCTATGCCGTCGATGGTCGCATTAAGCTCACTCACCTTGGCGGCGAGGATATTTTTTAGGCTCTGCTCCATATTGTCGAGCGAGACCTCGTCAGTCAGGCCCTCGTTACGCTGGCTTTCCAAATCCCTCGCCAACGAAAACTGAAAGCTGCGGAAGCTACCAAAGCCAAGCTTGCGGCAGAAGCGCGAAACGGTCGCCTCGGACGTGGCGGCGGCGCGCGAGAGCTGAGCGGCCGTGAGGCGTGGCGCCTCGGACTGGTGCTCCAATATATAGTCGACAATGCGCTGCTCGGACTCGCTGTATCCCTGATGGGTGCTAATGAGGGAAAGTGCGCTCTTGCTACTATCGGTCATGGATGGCTCCTGGTTGGCATGAAAATCTAATTTACTACGCCATGCCATAGTATACGGGCATTTTCAATTACAAGATACACCTTGCCGTTTCAAGTGTTGATGGTAAACTTTCACTTACCGTTTACGGTTATGAAAGAACCTTTCACCGGAGATTTGCACCTTAGCTCTTCTCACGCGGACGGTAGGTTGGTATCTTTCAGTTGTGGAAAAACGCGCATCGAAGCGCGTGTAGGGGAGCGCCCGCGGGCGCTGTACTCAAGAAGGAGGGACACATGGCTAAGTTTGACATCATCGCCGCGACCGGTTGCCCGACCGGCATTGCGCACACCTTCATGGCGAAGGAGGCGCTGGAGAAGGCTGCTGCCGAGCGTGGTCTGACCATTAAGGTCGAGACACATGGCCAGGTCGGTGTCGAGAACGAGCTCACCAAGAGTGAGATCGCTGGTGCCAAGGCCGTCGTCGTCGCAGCCGATAAGGATGTCCAGGCTGAGCGTTTCGCCGGCAAGCCCATGGTTTCCGTCGGTGTTTCCAAGGCCCTGTCCGTCGAGGCCGCCGGAAAGCTGATCGACCGCGCGCTCGCCGCCAAGGGCGACGACACGGTTGCCGCTGCCGCCGATGTCGAGGACGAGGTCGAGGAGAAGGAGTCCATCGGTCACGTCATCTACAAGCACCTCATGAACGGCGTCAGCCACATGCTGGTCTTCGTCGTTGCCGGTGGTGTTCTGACCGCCATTTCGTTCCTGTGGGGCATCACGTCCTTTGATTCGACGGCTGCCGACTACAACAGCTTTGCCGCGATGCTCAAGATTATCGGCGGTATCGCCATGAACCTCATGGTTCCGGTGCTCTCCGCTTACATCGCCGAGTCCATCGGCAAGCGCCCGGCGCTCGTCCCCGGCTTTGTTGCCGGTATGATTGCCATCCAGGGTCTTCCCATCAACGCCGATACCGGCATGATCGACGCTGGAGGCTCGGGTGTGGGCTTCGGCTTCCTGGGCGGCATCGTCGGCGGCTTCCTCGCTGGCTATGTCATCCTGCTGCTCGAGAAGGCTTTCTCTAAAATTCCCGCGAGCCTTAATGGCCTGAAGGCAATCTTCCTGTATCCGCTGTGCTCTACCGCCATCGTCGGCCTGGTCATGCTCGGTATTTCCGGCCCCATGGCTGCCATTAACCAGGGCATGATGGATTTCCTGCAGAGTCTCGGTAACTCCGGTCCGGTGATCCTTGGCCTGGCCATCGGCTGCATGTGCGCCTTTGATATGGGCGGCCCGGTCAACAAGGCTGCTTACGCTACTGGCACCTTCCTGCTCGGTACCGCTCTCGAAGCTGGCGTCGGCACCGAGACCTACAACTTCGGCACCAACTTCATGGCTGCCGTCTCCGCCGCTTGCATCGTTCCGCCGCTGATCACCACCTTCGCCGTCGTTGTCGGCAAGAAGTACTTCAGCCAGGAGGATCATGACGCCGGTATCGTCAACCTCATCCTTGGTTGCACCCACATCACCGAGGGCGCCATTCCGTTCATGACCAAGAACATCTGGCCCGTCATGCCCATCATGATGCTCGGTTCTTCCATCGCTTCCATCTTGACCATCTTCTTCAACGTTCACGATCCGGCGCCTCACGGCGGCTTCCTGGTCCTGCCTGTTGTCGAGAACGGTCCGCTGTGGGTCCTCGCGATCCTCATCGGCGCTGTAGTCGGTGGCATCCTGTTCGTGGCCTTCAAGAAGTACGACTTCGAGAAGAATCAGAAGGCCGCTCCTGCAGCCAAGCCGGTTGAGGCTCCCAAGGCCGCTGCCGTCGAGGCCCCCAAGGCCGAGGCTGCCGACTTCGTGAAGGTCGAGAATGTCTTTGTCGCCGAGGACTTCGCTTCTCGTGACGAGGCTCTGAGCTTCGTTTCCAACCAGGCCGTCAAGGCAGGTATCGCCAGCGACGCCGACGCCGTGATGAACGCCTTCCTGGCCCGCGAGGCCGAGGGCACCACGGGCATGATGGAGGGCTTCGCCATCCCGCATGCCAAGTCCGACGCCATTACCGAGGCTGCCGTCATCGTCGTCAAGGACGAGTCCGGCGTGACCGGTTGGGACACCATGGACGGCGCTCCCGTCAACGTGGCTATCGCCCTGCTCATCCCCGGTGCCCAGGCCGGCACTACGCACCTCAAGATCCTGTCCAAGGTCGCCGAGGCGCTCATGGACGAGGACTTCCGTGCCACCGTCAAGGGTTCCACCGACGCCGCCGAGATCGCCAAGACGATCAACGCCCGCCTGGTCTAATCCCCCAGCTCGCGAATAACATCGCCCCCTGTATATAAGGCGGAGTCCCTCTCCAGGGCCTCCGCCTTTTTCATCCCCAAATAAGTTGCGGTGAAATAGGGACTGTTTAAACGATTCAACCCCAAATTCAGTCCCTATTTCACCGCAACTTATAAAAGGGCATAGAGGGGGCTACCTATCGAGTCTTTGTCGCGAACAGATCATCAGCCAGAATTCCGTTCGCACGATATCGCTCTGGACCGACCGAGTTTCCGCAGCTCGCCCGCCGGACGGGGCGATTAAGTTTGTCGCGAGTTCCGCACGCAAAGGAAAGCACTTAATGTGCTTTCCGTC
>CABUQG010000024.1 GCA_902493535.1 uncultured Collinsella sp.
GAGCGGGGGCTCCTATCTTTTTAGTGCCCTCGGATTGGGTCATAGTGTCTGACGTATGCCCAACCTGCGGCGCAATGTCAGCAACCAAGCCGAAAACAAAAAAGGCCGAAGTCCCGAAGGGCTTCGGCCTTTGCTTTCTCGCTGTAGGCGCAACGCAACTTATCGATTCTCGATGCTGCCGATATTCTTGAGCTCGATGGAGATGAGGCCGTTGGGTTCGTTGACAAACTCGATGTACTCGGAGTTCGAGCCCATCTCGGCCGGGAAGCTGATTTCGATACCCGTGTCGGTACGGATCTTATGATTGCGCACCGCCGCGCGTTCGACCTGCTTGCGCTCCACGGGCACACGCTCAGGCACTTTCTCCTCGGTCAGTGCCGCGCGCACACTCTCCTTGATAACCGGTTCGTCCTCAAAGACCTCGTCGACGATATCCCAAGGCGGCAGCTCCTCGTCATCCTCGACCTTCTCGGCAACGGCAGCCTTAACCTTGGCGAGCGCTACAGCCGTGTTGGCACCGTGCTCCTCGGCGACTTCCTCGACCACACGCGTCACGGTGTCGATGACCTCCTTGCCCGATACGCCCGTGTCGCACTGCAGCAGGCCATCGGGGATAAGCATACGGTCCTCGCCGGCAATCTTGCGCTTCTTGTCCACGTAGCCGATCTCCATGGTACTCGCGCGCACGATGGCATAGCTCGGCACCTTTTGCGAGGGATTCGGCAGAATGGCGTAGTGGCGCGCAATGTCGTTGCGCACCTCGCCCTCTTCGCGACCTACCTCGTGCATAAAAGCCTGCTTGGAGCCCAGCAGCATCACGGCAAACCAGCGGGCATCCTCATCGTCATCAAAGTCCGCCACAAGCACGTCAGTGGACTCGGCTTTCTCGGCCTTGGTAAGTTCGGAAGAGATGAACTCCGCAATCTGCTGAGACAGGTCCACGAACTCACGCTCACCAAAGAAATAGCCCTTGAGCTCGCCGCCGAATGCGGAGTTCTCGGCAAACGTGGCGCGTTTATTGTCGGCCGAGGTGCGTGCGCGGCGCAGATGCGTGGTCACGAAGTTGCGCACGGTACGGCTCTCGATATCGAGCTCTCGCTGGCTCATAACATTGACGGCAGAGTCAAAGTCCAGGATATGCAGAATCGCGTGATTGATTTTCATATACGGCATTCCGTTCTAGATCGATTTCGGCACGAACCAGTATAGCGGTCGAGCCCGCCCCAGGCGCATCGAAGATTGGCGCATCGGGGACAGGTTGCTTTGTATCAATGGCTAGCGCAGGAGCTCGGACTGCCAAGCCTCGAGCTGTTCTGCCAAACTCTTGCCGGCAGCGGGCACGTCGATCTGGGGTCGTTTGGGCAACAGTGCGCATTTAAGGATCGCCACGATGGTCTGCGAGATAAAGCGTCGCGTATCTTTGTCAAAGCCTTGCGCAGCCTGGAGCATCACGGGCAGACTCTCACGCAGATTTCCTGCGATATCCGCAAACCGTTCGGCGTCCGTAGCCTCAAACACGGAGAACAACGCATCTACAAAACGCTCGCGCTCGCTAGGTGACACTGCAAGCAGCATCTCGCGAATGGAGCCATCAACGTATCGAGCACCGGCGGACAGGCGCTCACAGTATACGAAGTCGCAACCATCAACCACCCAGCTAAAGGGATTGTGCTGCAGCAGGCTGAACTCGGTGCTCTCAACGATGGCATAGTCCTCTTGTGTCTCGAACATCATGCCGAAGATCGACGACCGAGGTAGCGTCTTGTCGATTCGACCGGAAAGATCGGCAAAGGCGTTGCCGTTCAGAAACTCCTCGACGAACCCTGGACCATCATGGGAATACGCCCGTTCGATTCGCTCACGGGCGACATCGGAGCACATCGCCGCACCGTACACCGCAAGGTTTCCGCCCTTGGAATGACCTCCGCACAAAAGCGGCCCGTCGATCGCATCCGCCGCCTCGTCCACATAACGCGCCGCGGATTCCTGGGCCGGCACAGGACACCGGAACGCCATGTTAAAGTCCTCTTTCCAGCCCACAATCGTGCTGTCGGTCCCCCGGAAGGAAAGATAGCTAAACCCCGCCGGAAACCGGAACGCCATGGCTGCAAACTGCTCCGTCGCCACCACATCGCTCACGGCACGATAGCCGCAAACGTGCACGCCGCGGTATCTGGGATTTGCTGCCACGGCCTCCAACAAGGCCCTGCTTCCCTCTGGGTCCCACAAGTCGTCAATCATGTCCCGGTAGCACTCGGCACGCAGCAGTTCGCGTACGTCTAGGCCCTGCCAGTTCGTCAGCCCCGCCATATCACCCGGCAAGCGCAAATAGGACAACCACGCAAAGACCAGGCTATCCACCGCGCAGAACGGCCGCTCCTCAAAGGGATCAAACGCCGTCTGGACATAGGTCAAAAAATTAGGCGAATCCGACATGGCCCTCCCATCAACTATGGTGCATTGGAGTCAGGTTACTTTGCACCAAAAAGGCGCCCGGGCCGTGTGGACCCGGACGCCTTCATTGTAGCTTTTCGCTCTAGCGAGCTTGATTTAGCAGGAGAAGTCGACGCTGTCGATGATGTCCTTGAGGGCCTTGGCGGAGACGGTGAGCTCATGCTGCTCGTCGTCGTTCAGCGGCACGGGGACGCGGCAGACGACGCCGTCACGGCCAACGACCGTCGGCATGGAGATAGCCAGATCGGACAGGCCATACTCGCCCACCATGAGCGAGGAAACGGGCAGAACGGTCTGCTCATCGCGCATGACAGCGGTGCAGATGCGCTTGACGGCCATGGCGACGCCGTAGTAGGTGGCGTGCTTCTTCTCGATGATGGTGTAGGCGGAGTTCTTGACGTCCTCGGCGATGCGCTTCTCGGCAGCCTCATGCTCCAGGTGGCCGTGAAGCTCGCAGAAGGTGTTCAGCGGAACGCCAGCAACCTGAGCGCTGGACCAAGCGACAAACTCGGAGTCACCGTGCTCGCCCATGACATAGGCCTGGACATCGCGCGGGTCAACCTCGACGTGGGCACCAAGCATCTGCTGCAGGCGGCCGGTGTCGAGCACGGTGCCGGAGCCGATGACATGGCCCTCGGGCAGGCCAGACATCTTGATGGCAGCATAGGTCAGAACATCAACCGGGTTGGAGACGATTAGCAGAATGCCGTCGAAGCCGGACTTCTTAATCTCGGGAATAATGGACTTAAAGATGCTGACGTTCTTGTTGACCAGGTCCAGGCGGGTCTCACCGGGCTTCTGGGCAGCGCCAGCGGTGACGACGATCATGGCGGCGTCGGCTACATCGGAATAGTCGCCGGCGTAGATCTTCATCGGCTCGGCAAACGTCATGCCGTGCGCGATATCCAGAGCCTCACCCTCGGCGCGGTTCTTGTCCACGTCGATAAGGACCATCTCGGAGAACAGACCGCTCTGCATCAACGCGAACGCCGAAGACGAACCGACGAAACCGCAGCCGACAATAGCGACCTTCTTCTCGTTAACCATTAGAAACTCCCATCTCTCTCCACAAACAAGCCGCCCGGGAACGACCCGAGCGGCTTGCCGTAATCCCAATACATCCAATCGGGACTTTGATTATGCTCCTATTCGCAGCCAAATATCGACCGTTTACCGAAATTATTTGCAGGATTCGTAAAATAACTGCACGAAATCGGTTTCGAGCTATTGACGAGTCGAAATAGCCTTCTAATACAGACCCGCCTCGCGAATGGCCTCGACAGCCAAAGCGATCTGATCGGGCGGCAGGACCAGCGCCATGCGCACGTGCCCCTCGCCCGAAGGACCAAAGCTCGCGCCCGGCGTCACCACAACACCGGCCTTCTCCATGAGCTCCTCGCAAAACGTCATGGAATCGGTGCGACCACCGGGAAGCTTGGCCCACACAAACATGGAGCCATGCGCGTTGGGACGCTCCCAGCCCAGGCCCTCAAGACCGTCGCACAGGGCATCGCGACGCTCCTGGTACTTCAAACGCTGCGCCTCGACCTCATCACGCGGACCGTTCAGGCAGGCGATAGCAGCCTTCTGGATCGGGAAGAACATACCGAAGTCGATCTGGCTGCGTAGCTTGGCAAAGGCAGAGACCACGTCCTCGCGGCCGACCAAAAAGCCGATGCGAGCACCGGTGACGTTAAACGACTTGGAGAGCGAGAAGAACTCAACGCCCACCTCGAGCGCACCGGGATACTGCAAGAAGCTGCCGCCCGGCTCGCCGTCGAACACGATGTCGGAGTACGCGTTGTCATGGACGATGAGCAGGTCGTGCTCGCGGGCAAAAGCGATGATCTCCTCGTAGATCTCGGGCGTGCCCACCGAGCCCACCGGGTTGGCGGGCAGCGACACGATCATATACTTGGCGCGGTCGGCCACTTCGGGATCGATGCCCGCCACATAGGGCAGGTAATTGTGCTCGGCAACCAGCGGATAGTACTCGAGCTTGGCATCGGCGATCTTGGCACCCGCCTCAAAGACCGGGTAGCACGGATCGGGAACCAAAATAGTGTCGCCCGGATCGAGCAGGGCCAGGCCCAAATGGCCCACGCCCTCCTGCGTGCCGTTGCACGACTGCACCATGGACGGCGTAATGCCGGAGACACCAAAGCGACGCTCATAGTAATCGCACACGGCCTGCTTGAGTTCGGGCAGGTCACGCAGGGCATACTTCCACATCTCGGGATCTTTGGCTGCTTGCGTGAGCGCCTCGACCACGTGGTCGTACGGCTTAAAGTCGGGCGTGCCCACGCTCATGTTGTAAATGGTCTTGCCCTGAGCCTTCAGCGCGAGCAGTTTGTTGTTGAGCGAGGCGAAGACCTCCGCGCCAAAGCGGTCGAGACGCTGCGATGCCTGCATGGTGCCACCTTTCGATATGAAAAACGCGGCGCTCCGACAAGAGCGCCGCGCGATACGGGCCATCAGATTGCAAAAGTGTAACGCTTGCAACCCTCGTATTGGTTCAATTTAGCCAACCTTAGTCAATTGCATTGAGCGCATCGATCTGCGCAAGCCACAGACGCGAGCTGGCGTCACTCGGCATACGCCAATCGCCGCGCGGGCTGAGCGTCACCGAGCCCACCTTGGGACCATCGGGCAGGCAGCTGCGCTTAAACTGCTGAGCAAAGAAGCGACGGTAGAACGTACGCAACCACGTGTGGACGGTCTTGGCGTCGTAGACGCCCTCGAAGCTCTTGAGCGCCATGCGGTAGATCTTGCCCGGCTCAAAGCCAAAACGCAGCAGGTAGTAGAGGAAGTAGTCGTGCAGCTCGTACGGGCCCACCAAATCCTCAGTCTTCTGCGCAATCTCGCCGTCGCCCGTGGGCGGCAGAAGCTCGGGGGACACCGGTGTATCGAGGATGTCGAGCAGCGTCTCGGCAATACGCCCGCCAAAGACATCGGCAGCATAACGCACCAGATGGCGCACAAGCGTCTTGGGCACGCTCGCGTTGACGGCATACATGCTCATGTGGTCGCCGTTATAGGTAGCCCAACCGAGTGCCAGCTCCGACAAGTCGCCCGTGCCGATGACAAAACCGCCAGCCTGGTTGGCCAGATCCATCAGAATCTGCGTACGCTCGCGGGCCTGGCTGTTCTCGTAGGTCACGTCCTGCACGGTCGGATCGTGCTCTATGTCCTTGAAGTGCTGTTCCACAGCCGCGTGGATCGAAACCTCGCGGAAGCTCACACCCAGGTCGTGAGCGAGCGACTCGGCGTTCGACTTGGTACGATGCGTCGTGCCAAAGCCGGGCATGGACACGGCCGTGATACCGGTGCGCGGCAGCCCCAGTGCATCGAAGGCGCGAACTGTCACGAGCAGTGCCAGCGTGGAGTCCAGGCCGCCCGAAAGACCGATGACTGCAGCCTTGGTACCCGTATGGGCAAGGCGGGTCTTGAGGCCGGCGGTCTGCAGGTCGAGGATGGTCTCGCAACGCTCGGCCAGGTCGCCATGGTCGGCCGGCACAAAGGGCGCACGGGGGAAGACACGGTCGATGCCGAGTGCATCGTGCAGGACAGGTTCGTCTGCCAGCACGCCCTCAAACGAAAATTCAACGGTCGTGGCCTCCGGCGCATCGTCCGCGCGCGTCCACGTCGTTGAGCGACGGCGCTCGGCAACCAGACGGTCAAGGTCAACGTCGGCGACGGCCATATCGCAGGTGAGGAGCTTCGTGACGGCGAGCTTAGATCCGTTTTCGTAGATGAGGTTCTCGCCCGCAAAGACCATGTCGGTCGTGGACTCGCCCTCGCTCGCATCTGCATAGGCATAGGCACAGTACAGGCGCGCACTCTGATTGGAGATGAGGCTGCGGCGATAGTCTGCCTTACCGATAATCTCGTCCGAGGCCGACGGGTTGAGGATCACCGTCGCACCGGCAAGCGCCATCTCGGTCGAAGGGGGCGCCGGCACCCACAGGTCCTCGCAGACCTCAACGCCCAGCACCATGTCCTCGGCACCTTCATCACAGCAGCGGTAGACAAGCCCCGAACCCAGCGGAACCGGACCCTGACCGGCAAACTCGACCCACACAGGATCTGCGGGCGCCGGAGCAAACCAGCGGCGCTCGTAGAACTCGCCATAGTTGGGCAGATACTTCTTGGCCGTAAGACCCAAAAGCTCGCCCGCGCAGCACACGGCGGCGCAGTTGTAGATATTCTCGGCAACTGCAACGGGAAGACCGATGGTAAAGACAATCGGCAGCTCGCGGGTTTCATCGAGAATATGTGCCAGTGCGGTCTCGCAGGCATGCAGCAATGTACGGTTATGGAACAGATCAGCCGCGGTATAGCCGGTCAGGTTAAGCTCGGGCAGCACCAGCGCGCGGACGCCGCGCTCGGTAGCCTCGCGAACAGCCGCCAGCGCAACCTCGGCATTGCCCTCGACATCGGCCACGCGAATCCGCGGCGACGCCGCCGCCACACGCAAAAAGCCATCAGACTGAGAAAGGTGAAGATTCATAAGAATGCTCCCGTGCGTAGACGCCATTCACAACAATTAGCAAGCCCTATTGTAGTTCAACCGCCGGGTGTAACCGCATCCCACCAACTTGGTGAGCAATTGATGAGTTGATGATATCTGTTAAATGTCACGTACGATTCACATCTGGTGGGTACCCTGATGGCTACATGAAACGAAGCAGATTTACACCGGGAGGGCCCCGTATGACAACCAAGTACACCGACGCGCCGCGCACGCGCGTCATGACACCAGCCGCGCTCAACAACGGCGTTCACGAAAACCATTCCATCGGACAGACCATGGCCATCGCGCCCAAAAAGGGCCTGTTCGATGACATTTCCATTCCCCAGATCATCGCCGGCGCCGCAGCCGCCGCCACGAGCGTCGCGCTTGCTTCCAAGATTGGTATTGCCGGTTCAGTAATTGGCGCCGCCGTGAGCTCGGTCATCACCGTTGTGTCCTCGCAGGTCTACCGCCACTTTATCTCTGCCAGCGCCAAAGCCCTCAAAGGTACGCACGCCGACGTCGACTACCCCGCCGGCGCCTATGAGCCCGTTGAGTTTAATGCCGAGGAGCACTTAGGCGGCGCCGCGACTACCCAGGAGATGCGCCAGATTGCAGGGCGCGCGACCACGGCACGCGTCGCTCCCAACAGCCTGCGCGCCAAGGCGGCGGCAGAGCGCAGCCAGACGCAAAAGAAGGTCATCATCTTCTCGATCGCCATCGCCATCGTCGCGGTCATCACCTGCACCGGTGCCATCCTTATCACCACCGCCGGCGAGGGCCTGGGCGAGCGCCCCGAGCCGATCCTTTCGTCGCATACGACCGAGCACGACGCAGATAGCACTGGTCAATCGCAAAGCCAGCAGGACGACTCGCAGGGCACCTCCGCATCCACCGACTCGTCCTCGAACACCCCTGATCAGTCGCAGAGCGCTGATTCCTCTGCGAACAGCGGCGGCACGCAATCCGGCACGACCGACTCAAGCCAAACGACTGACGGCTCTCAGCCGAGCACGGATGACCAGACGAGCGGCAATACATCGGGCACGAGTTCCACCGACAATAACAACACCGACAGCTCGAGCGGAACCGCGTCCGGCACGGCATCTGACAGCTCGAGCCAAGGCACGGCATCGGGCAACTAAGCACGTTTGCCCCTCATAGATAACCGACCTGCATAACGGGCGCGAACCGGCAACGGTCGCGCCCGTTTGCCTTGGGCGACGAGATGGCAAGCCCCGCGCGATGGTAAGATGCTTTGGTGTGTAAAGAGGAGATTTGCCATGAGCAAGACAATAGTTAAGCCCACGCTATCGCTGGGCAACCACATCTATCTGTATCGCCTGCTGCGCGACGCGATTGGGTGCGGCAAGCAAACGTTTATGACGCAGGTCGAGGAGGCACTCGCCGCTGGTGACATGGTCGCTTATGACCTGGGCTTTGAGTCCACGCGCGAGCTGCTCGAGGAGCTCGACGACTGCATTAAGCTGACTGTCTTTAAGGGCGGTCGCCTGTATGCCACCGTCATCGCCAACGAGGCTTGGGATGCCGCCCTTGCCAAAGGCGAGGACAAGCCCAAAGCTGCCAAGGGCGCCAAGCAGTCCTACAAAAAGAAAAAGCGCGGCGAGAAGGACCTCAAGGCCGTGCGCCCCAAGCACGTTAAGCGTCCCGAGCCCGAAGCCATGGTTGAAGTCGTGCCGGAACCCGAGCCCGAGACAGAGATCGAAGTCGCTATTGAGGTAACGGCAGAAGCAGAAACCGAAATCGCTGCCACGACCGATCCCGTAGTCATATCCGAGCAGGAAGCCACTGCTGAGCTCAACGAGGCTCCCAAGTCGACAGCCGAAGAAGCCGCTAACCTATCCGAAACGCCTGCGTTCCAAAACAGCGATGTCTTTGGCAACGAGGCCGAGGACGATCAGTCCGACGAGCCCACAGAACAGGACGCTGCCGAAGCGGCATCGGAGCCCGAGGTACCGCAGCCTGCCATCTCGCTCACGGTCGTCTATGACCCCGAGAACGCAAACGCCGGCATCACTACCATGGCATCCACGCCCATCGAGGCAAAGCCGAGCGTCGAGAACGAGAACGCGACGCAGGTTGAGGTTGAAACTGCAGCTGCAGACGCGCCCGTCACCGTGGAGCCCGCAGATTCCACGATCAAACCGGACTCGACGCCAGAGCCCGCACCCGTCATCAAGTCCGTGCCCACCGCTGCTTGCGACCAAATTCCCGCACCGGCACCGGCTTCGGCACCCGCAGCAGCCCCAACCCCCGCACCTGCAGCGCCCGCCATCCCCAAGGACTTCCCCGTCGATTTCACAACCGAGATCTTCTGCCCCGGCCCGCTTCTGCACCAGCTGTCAACCTATCTCCCCTACGGCGCCGACGCCCTCGGCATCGTTGGCGAGTACTACTGGATCGCCCGCGAGCGCGGTACCATCGAGGTCGCGCGAAACCGCGCAAGCTTCCCCCTGCGTTACACGCAGGCCGGCGAGCGCCACGAAGTCACCGTGCGCATCCGCCGCAACACCACCGGCGGTCTCGGAGCCGCCTGGACCATCGATAAAGTCGAGCCTTCTACCAAGTAACAAAAAGGGACGATAGCCCTCAAGGTTATCGTCCCTTTCTCGTTAGGCCACCTGAGCTCGACTAGTCGCGCGTGAGCTTGCGGTGAATACGATGCGGCTGGGCTGCGTCCTCGCCCAGGCGCTCGATGCGGTTGGCCTGATAGGCCTCGAAGTTGCCCTCGAACCAATACCAGTTACCCGGATTTTCGTCGGTGCCCTCCCACGCCAGAATGTGCGTGGCGACGCGGTCCAGGAACATACGGTCGTGGCTAATGACCACCGAGCAGCCCGGGAACTCGAGCAGCGCCGCCTCGAGCGAGGACAGCGTCTCGACGTCGAGGTCGTTCGTGGGCTCGTCGAGGAGCAACAGGTTGCCGCCCTGCTTGAGCGTGAGCGCCAGGTTCAGACGGTTGCGCTCGCCGCCGGAGAGCACGCCAGCGCGCTTCTGCTGGTCCTGGCCCTTAAAGCCAAAGCTCGCCACATAAGCGCGGCTCGGAACCTCGATCTCGCCGACCATCATGTGGTCCAGGCCGTCCGAGACGACCTCCCATAGGTTCTTATCGGGGTCGATGCCGGAACGGTTCTGGTCGACGTAAGAAATCTTGACGGTCTCGCCCACCTCGAGCTCGCCCGAAGTCAGCGGCTCCAGACCCACAATCGTCTTGAACAGCGTGGTCTTGCCCACGCCGTTGGGACCGATCACGCCCACGATGCCGTTGCGCGGCAGGGTGAACGAAAGGTCATCGATGAGCACGCGGCCATCGAACTCCTTGTGCAGGTGATGGGCCTCGAGCACCTTGCTGCCCAGACGCGGGCCAACAGGGATGCGAATGTCAGTCCAGTCGAGCTTCTGGCTGGCGCGCGCCTCAGCCTCCATCTCCTCGTAGCGGGCCAGACGGGCCTTGTTCTTGGCCTGACGGGCCTTGGGCGAGCTGCGCACCCACTCGAGCTCGGCCTCCATACGCTTGGCGAGCTTGGCGTCGCGGTTGCCCTGCGCCTCGATACGCGCGGCCTTGGTCTCCAGATACGTAGAGTAGTTGCCCTTGTAGGGATAGAGGTGGCCGCGGTCGACCTCGCAGATCCACTCGGCAACGTTATCCAGGAAGTAGCGATCGTGCGTGACGGCCAGAACGGCACCCTGGTAGTTGTGCAGGAAATGCTCGAGCCACAGGATCGACTCGGCGTCCAGGTGGTTCGTGGGCTCATCGAGCAGCAGCAGGTCGGGAGCCTCGAGAAGCAGCTTGCACAGGGCCACGCGACGGCGCTCGCCGCCGGAAAGTACGTTGACCGGCATGTCGGAATCGGGCAGCTGCAGGGCGTCCATGGCCTGGCCGAGCTTGGAATCGATATCCCAGCCGTCGGCGGCGTCGATCTCGTCCTGGAGCTTGCCCATCTCGGCCATGAGGGCGTCCATGTCGCAATCCGGGTCGCACATCTCCTCGCCGATCTTATTGAAGCGATCGACCTTGGCGATCATGTCGCCAAATGCCATGCGCACGTTCTCGATGACGGTCTTGTCGTCGTCGAGCGGCGGCTCCTGCTGCAGGATACCCACGGTGTAGCCGGGGGTGAGCCTGGCATCGCCGTTGGAGACCTCCTCGATGCCGGCCATGATCTTGAGCAGGGTCGACTTGCCCATACCGTTGGGGCCCACGACGCCGATCTTGGCACCGGGGTAGAAGCTCAGGGTCACGTCGTCAAGGATCACCTTGTCGCCATGGGCTTTACGAGCCTGATACATCTGGTAGATAAACTCTGCCATTTGCCTGTTTTATCCTTTCTACCTGCTGTTTCCCTATTCTTGTTTCGCTTTAGTGGAAACGAAATGAGAAAACCAGCTCTGAAACTTAACGAAAAAGGGGCATGGTTGCCCACACCCCCTAATACTACCTGGGAAAAGTCCCCCTTAACACACTATGAACTGCGTACGCTAGTTTTCCGCAACCTTAACGAGCGGCTCGCTGCGATTTGCGCCACAGCAGATACGAGTAGACGTAGACGGCTCCAACCGAACCAAACGCCAGAACCGCAATCACCGCGGCGACGACTTCACTCGAAAGCACGCTGCCTGCCACGCCCATCACAATCAGGCCAAAGCCCAGCACCATAAAGCAGGCACCGCCAAAGCGCTGCGTACGGCGCCAGTTCTCGGGATTGGCAAGCGCCCAAGGCGTCTTGATACCGAGCGTATAGTTCTGCTTCACACGCGGCAAGTAGTTGCCTACGCCGATGAACAGCAAACCGACAACACCGGAAATCAGCACGTTGACCGAACCGACCGCCGGCACCACGCCCCAGACCGTAAGCTCTCCCAGCCAGCTTATGGCGCACATGAACAAGGTGAAGGCGATTACGAAGCCCTGATAGAACTTGCCCGAGGTTCGATATGCCTCACCTTTGGGATCGATGCGCGGCACCACGCAGAACATTGCGAGAAGCACCAGAGGCAGCACGCCGAGCGCGGAGGCCATCCAGCTGGGACCCCAACCGTCGACGGCGCCGTTCGCGCCCCAGTGCGCGGGAATCTGCCCAGGCAAGCTCGGCATCACCATGAGATGCGCTACGACATTGGCGACGCACAGAGCGACCAGCGCAATCCACACGCGCGACGATACCCCCGTGGGGTGAATGCCCTTGTTTTCGTTATTCATCCTTATCACCTTCCGTGTTTGTAAAGCCCATAAACCAACCGATCAAGTCCTGCATGACGGTAGTGTTTAAGCTGTATACGATGTTTTGACCATGACGTTCGTCGGTTACCAACCCGGCGTTTTTGAGCGTCGCCAAGTGATGGCTCAGCGACGGCTTACTGATATCGAAATGCTCGGCAAGCTCCCCCGCCGTGCAATTGCCCTCGCGCAGCAACTCCAAAATGCGCCGTCGCGTTGGATCGGCAAGCGCCTTAAAACCCTCTCCCGGCATAAGACCCCCTTTCATCATCTCTCATGACGCGCACACTATACTCGATATTTAGATGTTTGTCTAACTATCTAATACAGGAACATCTATAGAACATTCGTTCGTATTTAGCTACAATGGAAGTTGAATCAGATGGGCCAGCTCCCTCTACCCGAGAAGGAGATGGACTATGAGTATTGACGATGTCCTGACGTTGTTATTGCTTGTAATCGCGGCTGTGGAGCTCGGCATCCACATTGGAGGTCGAATGAAATAGCCGCCCCCGCGTAATGCGAAGACGGCCACTTCTCACGCTACAAACGTGTTTGGGAGTTGGCCAACCCGCGGCAACGGGTGCCATCTGCTTCATCTTATGCGAATCACTGCCTCATTTCAACAAGCCCCTAGGGCTCAAATGGAATCGCGATAATACCTATAATGACGATAGCTAAAACACGATTCGCTTCCCCATCGGAGGATGTCTATGACCGAAACCACAGCCGCAACCCCCAACGAGACACGCGACACCAAGCTCGAGATCATCATGGGCCGCGAGGCACTCGACAAACTCGCCGCCGCCACGGTGCTGGTGCTCGGCTGCGGAGGTGTGGGCTCCAATTGCTGCGAGGCACTTGCCCGCGGCGGCATTGGTCATTTCGTCATTCTGGATAAGGACATCATCGCGCCCAGCAATATCAATCGCCAGGCCATCGCCTTTCAAAGCACCATCGGCAAGCGCAAGGTCGATGTTATGGAAGCCATGATCCACGACATCAATCCAGCCGCTACCGTCATCAAGCGCACCGAATACCTGTTGAGCGACAATATCGACGAATTTTTCGCGCGCGTTTTGGAGCAGACGGACGGCAAGCTCGACTACGTCGTCGACGCCATCGACACCATCTCGGCCAAGCTCACCATTGCCAAATATGCTCAGGACCACGACATTCGTTTGGTTAGCTCCATGGGCGGGGCCAACAAGCTCCATCCCGAGTGCCTCCGCTTTGCCGACATTTTCGATACGGTACGTGACCCCATGAGCCGCATCATGCGCAAAGAATGCAAGAAGCGCGGAATCAAGAGTCTGCATGTACTGTTTAGCTGCGAGGAATCGGTTAAGACACAGCCCCGCGACCCTTCCAATATCCACGAGCGCACTGAGCTCGGAACCGCCAGCTTTATGCCGCCCATCATGGGCCAGATGATTGCCGGCGAGGTTATCCGCCAGATCAGTGGCCGCGGCACCGAGCGCGTGCGCGCCGATGGCCAGCGCTTGGACTAGCGGAGCGCGCCGAGATGGAGCTCCGGTTATTTGATGCACACTGCCATCTTGATTTAATGGCTCACCCGGACGCCGTTGCCGATGAGGCAACGGCGCTGGGCTTGGGTCTATTTGATTGCGGCGTCGATCCACGCGACTTTTCGGCCGCAAACGAGCGCGCTCGTCGCCACCCGGGCATCATCGCCGGCGTTGGGCTTCACCCCTGGTGGCTCGCCGATGGCCACTGCGGTTTTGCCGAAGTCAATCTGCTTTGCGAAGTTGCTGCCCAAGAACGCTACATCGGCGAAGTCGGACTCGACTTTTCCGCGCGCTTTGCTGGAAGTGAGCCGCTACAAATACAGGCACTTAACCGGCTCTGCGATGCGCTCGTGCAGCATCCTCTTACCGGGCGCGTGATATCAATTCACGCCGTTCGTTCGGCAGGAGCCGTACTGGACGTCCTCGAATCGCATGGACTACTCATCCCAAACCCCGACTCCCCCGCTATCATCTTCCACTGGTTTAGCGGCACTTCGGACGAACTCACCCGCGCGCGTAATGCGGGCTGCTATTTTTCCGTCAACGAACGCATGCTCGCGACCAAGCGCGGTCGCGAATACGCACGACAGATTCCACTCGACCGCCTACTGCTCGAGACCGATGCGCCGGCCGAGCCAAACACAGAAACAAGCGCGCAGTCGCTCATCAGGTCGCTCACAAGGACCTCAGAACGCATCACCTCGCTCAAAAACTGCGACGCAAAGCGCATCGAGTCGATAGTTTTAACAAATGCGCGCTCTGTTTTTGACCTTCGCTAACCCCTGGTGTGCAAAAAATGCCAAATATGAGTACTGCTACCGGAATGGATACATTTCTTTTAACTTTCCAACCGCCAGAATAATCCTTGATTGTCCGCTAATTAAAGCTTTTACAGTCATTCATCCTGCGTTTTCGCAAATCTTAAACCCCTCCAGACGCTCAAATCACGTCTGAAGGGGTTGATTTTGCTGCGACTAAATTAGTCACAGTACTCATATTTGGCATTTTTTGCACACCGGGTCCCGAGGAGGCGCCTGCACCTCCCCGGGACCGCTCGGCTATTCGACGATTGGTACTCCGTGGCCCCAAGAACCTTCCATGCCGCACACGGTCGAGGCAAACCCGGCAGCAAAGTCGAGCGCGCGCTCGATGGCCTCGGCGCCATCTTCACCACGCTTGGCGGAATCGAGATAGCACATCAAAAACGAGGTAAGGAACGAGTCGCCCGCCCCCATGGTGTCCTTCATGTCCGTTACCGGTTTAGCCAGCTGGCGGTAATAACGATCGCCGTCGTAAGCAATGCAGCCCTCGGCGCCCGCCGTAGCCGACACAAAACGCGGACCCAAGCCCTTCACCCATGCCAGACGCTCGCGGATCTCGTCCTCACTCGCGGCATCCGCCGCACTAAAGAAGGCGAAATCGACGTAGGGCGCAATCTGCTCGTAGTACTCGTCGGTAGAGTCGTCCGAAAAGTCAAAAGAGACCGTGACGCCCGCAGCCTTCAACTTGGGCAGCTCGCGCTCGGTAAAGCAATAGTTGCCCGAATGAACCACATCGAACTGCTTCATGTACGAAAGGTCAAAGCGATCGAGGACATAGCGCGCATCGCCACGGATACCGCCCTCGTTGGAGCCAAGGAAGACACGGTCACCGTCAACGACGGTCACGCGAGCCGCTCCGTTCTCGCCAATCATCTGCTCGCACTTGTCAAGCTCGATACCCTCATCCTCGAGGCTTGCAATGACATGCTCGGCAGCGGCGTCATTGCCAAAAATGCCCATGTATGCAGAACGTGCGGCACCGCATTTCTTGGCATAAACGGCGAAGTTCACCGCATTGCCGCCAGGATACATGGTGTGGATATGCTCGTAGCGATCGACGACGTTGTCGCCAAATCCGAGCGCGTTAACGTTAAATGCCATGGCCTTTGCCCCTTCTAGTACTCGACAACACCCATATAGCGACGGAAATCGGGATCGTGATCAAACACCTTGCCGCGTGCAGCACGCAGCTCGCAGTTCATGGCGTAGAACAGCACCGGGTCCAGATAGGCACGGACGCTCGCCGGCACGGCTTCCATACCGTACTCCTTGGCATCGAGCACCATCAGCGTATCGGTATGCGTCTTAAGGAACGCCAGGGCGCGCTCGTCCATAGCACGGCACTCGCTGGAGCCCATCTGCAGGAAGTAAAAAACGCCATCCTGAGTAGCCTCGAAGGGGCCGTGGAAGTACTCGGCAGAGTGGATGTAGCTGCAGTGCTGCCACTGCATCTCCATAAGAGAGCAGATAGCGAAACCGTAGGTCTGGCTAAAGTTGGGACCACTGCCCAGAATATAGAAGAACTCGTGCTCCTGACAAAGCTTGGCAAAGCGATCGCCCAGCTCGGCATTTACCTTCTCACGTGCCGGGGGAAGAATCTTATCCATCTCGGCGATACCGGCATACATATCGGCAAGATCGGCGTAGCCCTCCTGCTGATCGAGCAGCTCGGCCGCAAGCGACAGCGAAATGCCAGCGGGGACCTCGGCCTGCGGCACGCCCTCGCCCCACGGGTAGACCCACGTGGTCCACTTGCCGGAGTCGATCTTAGATCCAGCGTTGTCGGTCTGGGCGATCACCGTAGCGCCGGCAGCAAGGGCAATCTCACAGCCCTCGACGACCTCGGGAGTGTTGCCACTATGGCTACAAGCGATGACCAGGGACTTCTCGCCCAGACGACGCGGACGCATGATATCGAACTCGCGAGCCGTATAGATATACGAAGTGAAGGTGGTTGCCTCGCGCTGCAGAAGCTCATGAGCCGGGATCAAATCGATCATGGAGCCGCCGCAAGCAATCCAGTAGACGCTGTCGAACTTGCCCTTCTCGGCAATTGCCTCTTTGATCAGATCGTGTGCGTTCATATCCAGTTCCTTTCTTGTTTGGCCGCAATCAATGACGTTGGTTGCGTGGCCGATAGTTGTTTTAGTCAATCAGATATTTCTCGAATGCGGCCATGTTCTTGGCATCTGCCGCCGCCGGGTCATCGTAGTAACGACCGTCCGTGATCTCCTGGCCCAGCATGCCGTCGAAACCATGGGCGTTGAGTGTGGCAACGAAGGCGTCCATATCGTGCTTGCCATCGCCCCACACCAGATGGCCATACGGGTCACCGTCGATAAAGTGCATCTCGTGAATTGCCCCATCACCAAAGGTGGCAAACCAGTCCTCGAGCGTCTCGCCAGCAACGCCCATCGCGGTTGTATCAACCATGGGCTGTAAGTACGGGCTCGCGACCTCGTCAATCATGCGCTTCGCATCGGAAACCGTCGTCACAAGGTTGCTCTCCTCGGGACGCAGGCTTTCCATCGTAAGCACCAGACCGTGCTCGCCGGCATACTCCGCCAGAATGGACAAGTGCTCGCGGCTGCGCTTCCAGGCTTCCTCGCGGTCCTCGTCCCAGTCGCCCCAGCCCGAGTTGACGGACATACGGTCGCACCCAAGTACCTCGGCAAGCTCAATGCCGTGCTTAAAGTACGCCAGGCTGCGCTGTTCATGCAGCGGTTTGCGTGCGCAGTACTGCCAAGGATAGACAACGTTCTCGGGGCACAGAGTACGATACCTAAGCCCGCGGTCTGCAGCCTTTTTCGCCAGGACCTCAGCCTCAAAGTAGCCCGTGTGGTCGAGCGTCACATGCGGCTCTGCGCACCACAGCTCAATGGACTCAAAGCCCAAACGCTGCTGCACATCAAGGAAGTAATCGAGCGACCACATGATGTAGTGGATATTCATGCCCGCAATCTGCTCGCGGCGCAGCGTCGGTTTGGATTCAGACATCTTATGCCTCCTTATTTCGATCGAACACGATTTGTCCGTCCGACATCGTCATATCAACCGCAAGATCGCGTGCGTCGCGATAATCGAGGTCAAACACATCCCGATCGAGCACGCAGATATCGGCAAGCTTGCCGACCTCGAGCGTACCCAGCTCGTCTTCGCGCATCAGATCGTACGCGCCCCCGGCAGTCCAAGCGCGCAAGAGCTCGACAAGCGTCAGCGTGTTGACCTCATTCACAGGCAGTCCGTCGGCGAAGAATCCGCCGCACGCGCTGTAGATTGACTCGCCCAGGCTCGGAATCAGCAGCGGCAAATCCGTTCCACAGCACACTGTGCATCCGGAATCTTCCATGCCGCGGCGATTCCAGCTGTGCAAAAGTCGCGTCTCGCCAATTTGTCGACGCATCATCGACAGGCAATCCTCGCGTCGGTCCAGCGTCAGAATCTGCGGATAGACCTCGCAAATTCCACCTAACTTGCCAAACTCGACAAGATCGGTCGGGTCAGAGTTCTCGAGATCGGTAATCGCATGGCGGCGAAGCATCCGTCCATGCTCGTCTCGAGGCAGCGAGGCATAGAGCGCCACGGTGCGACGAACGGCGCCATCGCCCTGGCAATGCAAGGAATATCGGAATCCGTCAGCATCAATTGCACGCAGCTCGTTCTCAATCAGATCCCACTCTGGCTCCTCGACGACCGTCTTGCCGGCAGCGCCCGCATCGGCCGAGTCCTCATAGGGTTCTATCATCTCGGCAAGCCCCGCCCATACGCCGCGATCGGTCATACGGTTGAAGCCAGAAAAACGAACGAACGGTCCCCGGAAGCGCTCTCGTGCCTCGCGGGCATATGCAAGATTTGCACCGGCACCCACCGGCTGCGACATCATAGAGACGCGAACCGTCAGCTCACCAGATTCCTCACGGCGAGCCATTTCGTCGGCAAAGCCGTAGTAGTCATCAAACGCCATCTCCTTGATGGCGGTAACGCCGCGTTCGTTAAGCATGCTCATGTAGTCCGAATACCCTGCACGCACCTCGGGCAGCGCGAGGAAATCGCTCATCATGCGCCAGATCTTCTCGGCATAGCACGCCTGGGGTGTGAAGCCGTATCGCGCACTGGCGGCAGCATTGAGAACACAGGTATCCGCGCCCGGTGTAAAGCAGACGACGGGGATATCGCCAAAACACTCGTCAAACACAGCTGCTGTATTTGCGTTCTCGGCATCCGATGCCAACGTTTCGGGTAGGTTGTGGCCAAAAGCCGCCGCGCAATCCGGACGATCTTCTTTCCATGCACGCAAGAGCGACACGGCCTCTTTGGCATCAGCGATGCCGGACAGATCAGGCCCCAACGTCCGCAGCGCCCAGCCTGTATAGAAGGTATGCACATCGATCAGGCCAGGCATGACGGTGCGGTCGCCCAGGTCAACTACCTCGTCCGCCTGGGTCAAATACGAAGCTAGCTCACACTTGGTGCCAACAGCCTCAATTCGATTGCCACGGACCGCTACGAAACCTTCAAACGGCAGGTCCCCCGTACCGGTAAAGACGCTCTTAGACGTCAGGACCGTCAAACGATCAGACATCACAACCACCTACGCCGGAAGCATGCCGGAAATGGCAGTAATGACCAAGCCAAACACGACCATGAAGATGAAGAACTTCCAAATGGTCTTCCACCATTGACCAAACGAGATCTTTGCCACGGCAAGACCGGCAACCGTCATGCCCGCCACGGGACTGATGGTGTTGATAGTCTGATTAGCAAACTGGAGCGCGGTAACGGCGGCTTCGGGATTGAGGCCCATAAGCTCGGTCAGCGGACCCATGACGGGCATGGTGAGCGCCGCAAGTCCAGAGCTCGAGGGAACCAGCAAAGAGAGCAGGCCAAGGACGATATACATAAACGTGGTGTAGACGGCGGCAGGTGCACCGGCCAGTGCAGTAGCGAGCGCCTGGAGGATGGTGTCGATGATCATGCCACCCTCTGCGATGACCAAGATACCGCGAGCGATGCCGATGACGATAGCGGCATACGCAAAGTCGGCAATGCCTTTAACGAACTCCTCGGCGATCGTCTGCTGGTCAAGGCCGCCCAGGATACCGGCAAGCAAGCCCATACCAAGGAACACGGCGGAAATCTCATTCATGTACCAGCCCTGGGTAACAAGACCCCAGACGATAATGCCCATGCCGCAGGCAAAATCGATAAGCACGAGCTTCTGACGGGTAGTGAACTCTTCCTCGATGGAGGCATCGGTCACGGAAAACTCAACACGCTTGAGCTTATCGTCCTCGTACACAATGGACGACTCGGGATTTTTCTTGACACGCATGGCGTAGCGCATGGCCCATGCGATACCAACGGCAGTGAAGATGACCCAAGAAACGGCGCGCAGCCACAGCTGAGGATTGCCCTCGATACCAATGATGCCTTGGGCGATCAAAACATTAAACGGGTCGATGGTCGAAGCACAATATCCCAGGTTAGGACCAAGGAAGCAGATGATAAACGCCGTCATCGAGTCATACCCGATACCCATCATGATGGGAATGAAGATGGCATAGAACGGCAGGGCTTCCTCAGACATACCAAACGTAGTGCCGCAAATGGACAGCAACGTCATCGTGATGGGAATGATGAGGATGTCCTTGTTCTTGAGCTTTTTAATCACACGGCTCATGCCGGCATTCAAAGCGTTGGTCTTGGTGATGACTGCGAACGATCCGCCAATCAATAAGACGAACGCAACGACGTCGGCAGCCTCCTGGATGCCCTTAGTAGGCGCTTGCAGGACCGCAAAGATATCCTGGCCCAGATTGATGGTCTCGCCGGTCTCGGAATCGGTGTAGTTCTTATCAACCTGTTCATAGGTTCCAGCAACGGCGACTTCACGCTCGCCCGCCGCTGTCGAAATCGTCTTGCGCTGATACTGACCAGAGGGAACGATCCAAGTCAGGACCGCAAAGACAACGATCAGCAAGAACATGATCGTATAGACATGCGGTAATTTGAACTTAAAACGTCTGTTTGTCTTCTTCGCCTTCGTATCTGACATAGATACCTCCAAAGAACTCGAGACTGCATCGCATCTCGCTTCAACGCCTGCGCAAGGCAAACGTTCTATGACGTTCCATAGATTACCAGCAGCTTTTCCCATCATCAAGATAATTTCAAACTGATTGCCGCGACGCGGTTGAACGGTTGCGTTCGCGCCGTGAACGGTATGGAGACGCCCGGTGAGATGATCAACCGGGCGTCTCCATTCGCAATGTCCTAGATGTCAAAGACGTAGCGAGACCCAACGATCCGCTGACGACCGATGATAAACGGCCGCCGCTGCTCATCGAAAAAGAAGGCTTCCATATAAAACAAGGGTTCGCCAACGGGAACTGCCAACAGTCGAGCTACCTCGGGCGACGCGCACGCGATCTCGAGCGTGCACGGGTCGGTAAACGCGGGCGTGCGGCCCGTCCGGTTGCGCACGAACTCAAAAATGGATTGGTTAGATAGAGGTGCCGTTGATAGATAGGCATTGTCCTCGTAAACATATATGTTGTTCTCGAGCATGACAGGGACGCCATCGGCAGTGCGCACGCGCTCAACGCAAATCAAGTCAGTTCCAACGGGAACACCAAAGAACTGCGCTTCGGTAGAATCCGCCGGCAGTATCTTTCTCGAAATGACGCACGCCCCCGGCTCCATTCCGTTAACGCGGCATGCGTCCGAAAAACTCTGGACGTCATCCTTCTGGCGAATCTTGCGCTTGAGCTTGGGGGCATTGACAAACGTGCCTTTCCCCTGCCGCTTCGTTAGATAGCCCTGCTGGACGAGCTCCTCAATAGCGCGTCGCACGGTAACGCGGCCAACTTTATAGCTCTCAGCCAATTCGAATTCGTTGGGTATCCGCGCGCCCGCCTTGTAGGCACCGGAGTTAATTTCGTTTTTAATGATATCGATAACCTGTTGGTACAGCGGTATCGCTGCTTTACCGTCAGTTAGCCCTTCAGTCGGTGGCATATACCCTCTCCCAGCACAATTAAGTCTAAAGCGGGCTTAAGGGCATTCAACAAGCCCTTAAGCCCGCATTAGCTTAAAGTATGCTAGGTGTCGCACCAAAATGTTGGCTATTTACTCATCAGACCCGAAAAACGCGCAACTACCGCGCTCCTAAGAAAGCGTGAGCAGCTCCGGCAGCTGGTCGATAATCTTGTCCGCGGCATCCTGGCTAAAGCCAAAGCGCTCCTCGCGCTTGGCAATGACCGTCAGGCCGGCTCGCTTACCCGCGGTAATGCCCGGAACGGAATCCTCAACGCAGCAGCAGCGATTCGCGGGCAGCCCCAGCAGGTCCAGCGCATGCAGGTAGATGTCGGGCTCGGGCTTGCTCTCCTTAAACTGCTCGCCGCTCACCACATACTCAAAGGCATCCGACAGCCCGCATGCGTTGAGCACTTCCTCGATGCTAACCATGGGCGACGAGCTGGCAAGCGCCACGCGAACGCCACGGCGCGGCAGCTCTCGAATCGTATCCACGGCGCCTGGGTTAATCAAAGCCTGATAGTCGCGCGGACGCTTATGAGCCCATTCGTCCCAACGGGCCAACGCTTCCTCGCCAGTGAAATGCCCCTTACCGGCACGCTCAAACCAATCGACCAGCATATGCAGGAAGAACTGATGCGAGGTACCGACCTGCCCATTCAACTCCTCTTGAGTCAGATTAAGCCCAAGCTCCTTGGCAAACGCGGCAGTCTCGCCCAGGTAGTAATACTCGGTATCGACAATGACGCCGTCCATGTCAAAGATAACGGCATCGAACGGAAATGCGGACACGGCACCCTCCCTAACAAAAGGACGCCCGCGAGCAGGCGCCCGAACCATGCATTAATCGGCGATTCTAACCCAGCAGCTTATCCAGCGCCACTGCAATACCATCTTCGTTGTTATTGGCGGTCACCATCTGGGCCACGGCCTTAACCTCATCGACGGCGTTGTCCATGGCAACACCGGTGCCGGCCCACTCAATCATGGACTTGTCGTTCTGGCCGTCGCCAAACGATACGACCTCGCTGGCATCGATGCCAAGCTTGGGCAGGGCACCCTCGAGCGCATGGGCTTTGTCGATACCGGGCGCCGTGTACTCAAAGTACCAGTCGGCCGTAAACATGCCCGAAAGCGTCTGGGTAAAGGGCGCATACATCTCCTCGTAATGCGCCTGCAGGTAGGCCGGATCGCCCGCAGTGAGTAGCTTGTCCACGGGATAAGCATCAGCGACCTCATGCAGGCTCTCCACCTCGCGAATCTTAAGATCGCACGCGTCGCGCTCATACTTGACGATATTCTTCTGCGAGCCGTCAGGCAGCGTGATCATGCAATGGTACGAGTCCTCGACATGCAAATCACGACCGAGCGAAATCATAGGGATCACGTCAAAATTACGCAGGTGATCAATCAGGCGATGCAATTCGTCGGCAGGCATAGCCTGGTCAAAAAGAACCTCATCGGTCTGAGCGTCGACCACATGCGCGCCATTAAAGGCAACTAGCAGACCGTCATGGTTTTGAAGGTCGAGCTCCTGCGCCAAGGCGTGCAGCCCCCATGCGGGACGACCCGAAGCCAAGATGAGCTTAATGCCCGACTCCTGCGCCGCGAGCAGCTTCTCGCGCGTACGCGGGCTAATGACCTTTTGATCGTTGGTGAGCGTACCGTCGATATCCATTGCGATGGCTTTGATTGCCATATGTGCCTCCTTGCATCGTTTTTATCGCGCACTATCTTATCCGAGCCGGGCACGTTCGCACAGCGCGCGTATGACGGTTGCAAAACCACCCCATTGGGGGTGCGGACGATTTCTTGGACCGCGCCTAGGCGTATCCAAGCTTCCTGC
>CABUQG010000025.1 GCA_902493535.1 uncultured Collinsella sp.
AACCGGGAGGCGTACATGCACATTCCAGATAATTATCTGTCCCCGCAGACCGATGTCGTCATGGCAGTGGCGATGGTGCCCGTTTGGGTTCACTGCATCAAGAAGGTGCGCGCCACGCTCGATCGCGAGCACATGGCGTTCCTGGGCATCTGCGCCGCATTCTCCTTCCTGCTCATGATGTTCAACGTGCCGCTGCCCGGCGGTACCACTGGTCACGCCGTTGGTGGCGCGCTCATCGCGCTGCTGCTGGGTCCCGAGGCCGCGGCCATTGCGGTTTCGGTTGCGCTGGCGCTGCAGGCGCTGCTGTTTGGCGACGGCGGCATTCTGTCCTTTGGCGCCAACTGCTTTAACATGGCCTTCGTGCTGCCGTTTGCCGCTGCTATCGTGTTCCGTGCACTCAACAGCCGTCTGCACGACAAGAGCTGGGGCACCTCGGTTTCGGCCATCGTAAGCGGCTGGGTCGGCCTGTGCCTGGCGGCCCTGTGCGCGGCAATCGAGTTTGGCATTCAGCCGATGCTCTTCACCAACGCCTCGGGTGCTCCACTGTACTGCCCCTTCCCGCTGTCTGTTTCCATTCCGGCCATGCTGATCCCGCATATGCTGGTAGCCGGTGTGGTTGAGGGTGTGGCGACCGCCGCTATCTACGGCTTTATCAAGAAGACGGCGCCGAGCTTTATCGTCGGCCCCGAGGCTTCCGACGGCCTGCTGGAGTCCGAGGGCGCAACCGCCAAGAAGACCTCGCTGATTCCCACGCTCATCTTGGTTGCCGTGCTTGTCGTGGCTACGCCGCTTGGCTTGCTTGCCACCGGTGACGCCTGGGGTGAGTGGGACGCCGAGGGCGCCGCAACTGCCGTTCAGGAGGCTGGCGACGACAGCCTGCAGGCTTCGGTCGGCCTCGATACTCCGACCTTTGCCGACGCGCTGCCCACGGGTGATTACCTGCAGGCCTATTCCGAGGAACAGGGCCTTGGCTTTGCCGGCCAGGCTGCCATGTATATCCTTTCCGGTGTGATTGGCGTGGCGGTGCTCACCATCGCATTCCGCCTGATTTCGCTGACGGTTAAGGAAAGCTGAGCGCATGCAAATGGTCGAGCTGCCTAGCTGGCTTGCGGTCGAGGAGCGATACGAGCCCGCGGGGGCTCGGCATCGTGTGATGCAAAAGAATGTCCTGCACCTGGCGAGCCTGCTTGAGCGGGTTCGCCTGGGTGGAGGTGCGCACGAGGGCGGGTCGATGGTCGACCGCGCCCTTTCTTGCGTTTCGGCTCCGGTGCGTCTGGTGGGGATGTTCGTTTGCGTCCTGTGCGTGTGTCTGACGCAAAGCCCGCTGTACCTCATGTTGATGGCGGCTATCGTGTTGGTGCTCGTTGCCGTACGCCCCGTACGCGGGCTGCGGGCAACCTTTGTGCCGGCGCTTGGCGCTGCGGGGCTCGCGGTGGTTCTGGCACTGCCTGCCCTGCTGCTGGGCGCGTCTGCCACGGGCGCCATGCTCAAGATCGCGCTCAAGACGTTTATTAATGTGTCGCTGGTGCTGGGTGTTTCGTGGACGCTCACCTGGAGCCGCATGTCGGCGGCGCTCAAAATGCTGCACCTGCCCGATGAGGTTATCTTTACGTTTGATATGGCACTCAAGCATATCGAGGTGCTGGGACGCACGGCGCACGATCTGTGCGAATCAGTCATGCTGCGCAGCGTCGGTTCCGCGCCTGCGGGTTTTTCGCGCACCGATTCGCTGGCGGGTATCATGGGCATGACGTTTATCAAGGCGATGGAATGCAGCCGCGCGATGGACGAGGCCATGCTCTGCCGCGGCTTTGCCGGTGCGTACCCGGCCCCCGCGCGTAGCGGCTTTGGCTGGCGCGATGCCGTTTACGCGGCCGTTGTGGCTCTGCTCGCCGTATTGTGCGCGGTGCTGTAGCGCGGGCGGTCGAACCGTCGATGTGAGTAGGGAAGGGCGACGTTTTGACAAACGATACAAATGGCGCGATGGGCGCGAGCGGTGCTGCTGGCGTCGAAACAACGCCGCTCATCGAGTTTCGTGACGTGGTGTTTTCCTATGCGGGCCATACGGTGGTCGACGGCGTTTCGCTGCAGGTGGACCGTGGAGAGCTCGTTGCCCTGCTAGGTCCCAACGGCTGCGGCAAGACGACGATCATGCGCCTTATTAACGGCCTTGAGCTCGCGGACGCGGGTGCGTACCTGTTCGACGGGCATGCGGTCGATGCGGCATATCTCAAGGATTCCGCGACGGCCCAGCGGTTCCATCAATGCGTGGGCTTTGTGTTCCAAAACGCCGATGCGCAGCTCTTTTGCGCTACGGTGGGCGAGGAGGTCGCGTTTGGCCCGGCTCAAATGGGACTGCCGGCAGACGAGCTCGAGCGCCGCGTGCGCGATGCCATGGAGCTGTTCCAGGTTGCCGATCTTGCCGACGTCTCTCCCTATCAGCTCTCGGGCGGGCAAAAGAAGCGCGTTGCGCTGGCTGCGGTGGTGTCGATGAACCCGGATATCCTGGTGCTCGACGAGCCTACCAACGGACTTGACGAGGACTCGTGCGACATCGTGGTCAACTTTCTACTGGCCTATGTTGCTGCCGGCAAGACGGTCTTGATGAGTACACATCATCAGGATTTGGTGCGGCGCCTGGGTGCCCGCGCCATCTATATCGATCGATATCACCATGTGGTCGAGGCGCCGGTGTCGTCGTATGGAACCGAGAGCGGCGCTGCGGAATAGTTGCTGCGTAGAGCGTGCGTAGCCGCCCGCGCGGCTTTGCCGTGATGGTATAGTTATCCAGGTTTTTATGGGGGTGGCTATGCCAAGCTGGAACATTCATATCGCTCAGACGGAGCGTTTGCTGGAGCGCAGCGGTGCGCTTGCCAATAGCGTGCGCGACCGCAATGCCTTTTTGTTTGGCTGCGTGGTTCCGGATATCTTCGTGGGCTATATGGTCCCTGGCATCGCTGATCCCATTCCGTATCGCATTACGCACTTTGCAAAGCCCGAGCCTATCCCTAAGCCTCGTGAGCATGAGTTCTGGGATACCTATGTGGCGCCGCTGCTTAAAGGCGCACCCGCGGGCGAACCTGCTGAGGCCACCTCGATTGTCGAGGAACGCGAGCGACTCAATCGGGTGCATTATCCCCAACGTTACAAGGACGCCGAGCCGGTTGCCGGTCCCGGCGCCTGTGAGTTTTCGCTCGCGCCCGATGACGTGGCGCAGTCGCTGCTCGATCTGACGCTGGGCGTTTGGTCTCACCTTGTGGCCGATACTGTGTGGAATACCCGCGTGAACCAGTACCTGGAGGCGCACGGCGGCAAGCCGTGCGAGGAATTCCGCATTAAAAAGCAAGGCGACTTTGACTGGTTTGGCAAGACGCTCAGCATTGTTTCGATTCCGCGCGCGACCGATCGCCTCTATACTGCGGCGACGCGTTTTGGTCAGTATCCCATCCATAAGGAGTATGTGCTCAAGACCATCGGCGTTATGCACGAGATTGTACGCGAAAACCCCGGCGAGCCCGATCATCCGCCGTATCGCTTGCTAACCGAGGAGTTTTTCGATGCAACGTTTACCGAGGTCGTCGAGCTAACCGAGGCGGGTTTTGCCGCCCGTGTCGAATCGCCCGATGTGTCTGCGCTGCCCCTGATTGCTAGCTGCTAGCTGGCCGGCCCGGCAGTGAATAGCTCAACCCAATCGACAAGTAGCTCTTGCCGCAGGGCATCTTCGGCAGTGCGCTCCTGTTTAGTCTTTGGGGTGTAGGGAAGCCCAGCCTTTTTATGGATGAGCTCGGCTATGTGGTTGAAGCTCTTCTTCTCCTTGATCTGGTCATAGGTAATTTGGATGACGTCGTAGCCCATGCTTGTGAGTGCGGTGGCGCGCTCGGCATCGGAGAGGCTCGCGGCTTCGCTGTCGTGGGCGGAGCGGCCTTGGCATTCAAGGATGACGCCCATGCTGTCGGTGGCGCTTTCGATGAGGATATCGGCGTAGCAGCAGGTTTTGTCATACAGCGAACGCGCGGCTTCGCTGAGCGGGATGCGCGCGTTATTGGTGATGTCGATGCCCAGACCGCCCTCATCGCGGGGGAGCGAGATGAGAATTGACGTCTGGACTTCAAAGGGCGAGGCGGTCTGTCCTGTCATGCGTTCGGCGGCCCAGCGGAGCTGCTTAACGCCGCGCAGGCCTGCGGCCTGCTTGGCGAACGCGGCGATATCCGCTGCGGTAAGAAGCGGCGTGCGCTTCCACAAGTTGGTATCATTGCCCTTGGTGTCGTTAGCTCGCTCCCAGCCGCAGCTGGGCGGAATGAGCTTAAGCGAAATAGCTTCATCGAGTTGTTGTTGCGTTCGCTCGCAGGGCTTAAACACTGCAAAGGAGCTGCACATCTCGTAGCAAGCCATGAGTAACTGGCTGCGTGAGACCTGCGTGGCAAGGCTGAGCAGCGTGAACTCCGGTAAAGTGACATCAAACCCATGCTCAGTCTGCCTAAACGACCCAGGAGGCGGCTCTTGGGTTAGCAGACGGCTATGAAATAGCTTTCCGTTCGCGCGCTGTTTTCTTTCGCCCACGAATCTCCAAACTGGTGTGCCGAGCAAGTCTTTGAATACTGGTTGTTTTGAGTAGTGTACCAAGCGATGGTCATGGTCGGGCGGCAGGATTGCCGGATAGAGTCCCAGTATCTGGGGCGGGATGCGATAGTACTGAAAAGCCGTGGGTCCGCAGGCAAGAAATGACATAGCGATCCGATCGTTTGAGCGTAGTTTGGGCTAGAAAAGCTATCGGTTTCGGAAGTGCGGGGAAAAAGACAAACAGGCAAAGCACAAGCGGTATTTGAGCCAACTTTATCAGGGGTTTTGTTGAAATAAAAGGGCTTGTACTCGGAGGTAAGCAATTTTTCCCCGCACTTCCGAAAACCAGGTCGATCTGACTCTTGCTAAAACGATTTAGCAGTGTCGGTTAAGGTGTGGGTTTGCCACCGGGCGAACACTTTTAGCGCTTGGGACTTTATTTTATGGGCCTCGAAGGGTGGATTTCGCACTTTTGGTAAAGAAATGAGTGCGTGTTTTGCTGTGCGCCGGCATTGGCACAGAAAAAGGGCCCGGAAGGCTTTGCCTTCCGGGCCCTTTGCAATGCAAGTGTGCTTGCAAGTACGACTTAGCGCACCTGAGCGACGTAAGCGACGTTGGTCGAGGAGACCTTGTCCTCGAGCTGGACGCTCATGCGGGGATCGCCAGCGGTGGCGACGGTCAGGTCTCCGGTCTTGACGTAGCCGAGCTCCTTAGCGGTCTCAATCGCCTTGACGATCGTGCCGTTGACGGTGCCCTGGGTAATCTCGGCCTGGTGCGGGATAACGCCCCAGTACATGATCATCTGCTGGACGGCCCACTCGTGGCGGGAGAACGCGCAGATCGGCATGTTGGGACGGAAGTGCGAGATCAGGCGAGCGGTACGACCGGTGGTCGTCGGCACGGTGATGCACTTGGCGCCAACGGTGGTGGCCATGTTCACAGCGGACATACCCACAACGTTGTTGACAACGCGGGTGCCGTGAGCATCGGCCGGAACCTCGAGCGGAGCGTGGGCCGGGAGGTACTTCTCGGTCTCGAGAGCAATGCTGGCCTGCATCTTGACGGCCTCGACTGGGTACTTACCGGCAGCAGACTCGCCAGAGAGCATAACGGCGTCGGTGCCGTCGTAAATGGCGTTAGCAACGTCGGCAACCTCGGCGCGCGTCGGGCGCGGGTTCTGCTGCATGGAGTCGAGCATCTGCGTAGCGGTGATAACGGGCTTGTAGGCCGCGTTGCACTTGGCGATGATCTCCTTCTGGATGTGCGGAACGAGCTCGGGCTTGATCTCGATGCCCAGGTCGCCACGGGCGACCATGATGCCGTCGGAAGCCTCGAGGATCTCGTCGAAGTTCTCGACGCCCAGGGCGCACTCGATCTTCGGGAAGATCGTCACGTGCTCGCCGCCGTTCTCGCGGCAAAGCTGGCGGATGCCGCGGACGGACTCGCCGTCACGGATGAAGGAAGCGGCGATGTAGTCGATGTTCTCGGTCAGGCCAAAGAGGATGTCCTGACGATCGCGCTCGGTGATGGCGGGCAGCGAGATGTTGACGTTGGGCATGTTGACGCCCTTGCGCTCGCCGATCAGGCCGTCGTTCTTAACGACGCAGGTCATGTCCTGGCCGTCGACGGACTCGACCTCGAGGGCAACCAGGCCGTCATCGATCAGGATGAGGGAGCCCTTCTCGACCTCGGAGGGCAGAGCCAGGTAGTCGAGGGAGATGTGCTCAGCGGTGCCGTGGAAATCCTCGGACGTGGGCTGAGCGGTGACGACGATCTTGTCGCCGGTCTTGACGGCAACCTTCTTGCCATCGACCAAAAGGCCGGTGCGGACCTCGGGGCCCTTGGTGTCGAGCAGGATGCCGACGGGCATGCCGAGCTCCTTGGAAATACGGCGGACGCGCTCGATGCGACCGTGGTGCTCGTCGTAGGAGCCGTGCGAGAAGTTAAAACGGGCGACGTTCATGCCCGCCTTGATCATCTCGCGGATGGTCTCGTCGCTATCGCAGGCGGGACCCATGGTGCATACAATCTTGGTGCGCTTGTACATTCAGACCTCCATCTGACATCGTCTTGCGCTGATAGATAAACCATAAGAAATAAAACTGAGATGATTATAACGAAATGCCGACCGAATACCCCAAAAAATCGACCGTATGCCGAATTAGAAGTTCATTTTTTGCGGAAAAACGGTATATGCAAAAACTTTACCAACCGTTCTAACCGCTGCTATCTGGGCGATATTTTAGTTCGATGATGCGCCGAAGAAAAAACGTTTTATCAATCTTGAGCATCACACTGTCTGCACCGTTGCGCCTGTGCCGTGTTTCCAGATGGAATGTTTTGGCTAGACCCGCCGCTTTGGGGTACCATAGCTCCACTATCAACTGCCGCTCAGCACGGCAGCCTTGATGAGCCCTTGCCCTTCTCCTGGGAATTATGATCGGGCATCAATCTGCTGAGTGGCCCGAATCCCAGGAGGGGACTCTATATGCAAAAGGAATACCTGTCCGCCGCGGCGGAGGTGCTCAGCGACCAAGGTGTCGATGAGAACCTCGGCCTGAGCAACGACGAGGCGTCGTCGCGCCTCGCCAAGACAGGCCCTAACAAGCTTGAGGAAGCCGAGAAGACGCCGCTATGGAAGCGTTTCTTTGAGCAGATGGCCGACCCCATGGTCATCATGCTGATCGTTGCCGCCGTTATCAGCGCACTTACGGGCATGGTCAAGGGCGAGCCCGATTTTGCCGACGTCGCCATTATCATGTTCGTCGTTATCGTCAACTCGGTGCTGGGCGTGGTCCAGGAAGCCAAGAGCGAGGAGGCCCTCGAGGCCCTGCAGGAGATGAGCGCGGCGCAGTCCAAGGTGCTGCGCGACGGCAAGCTCGTGCACCTGCCGAGCGCCGAGCTCGTGCCCGGCGACATGATCATGCTCGAGGCGGGCGACTCCGTCCCGGCCGACTGCCGTGTGCTCGAGAGCGCCACGATGAAGATCGAGGAGGCCGCCCTTACCGGCGAGTCCGTGCCCGTCGAGAAGCATGCCAACGTCATTGAGCTCGCCGCCGGCACCGACGACGTGCCGCTCGGCGACCGCAAGAACATGTGCTACATGGGTTCCACCGTGGTATACGGCCGCGGTCGCGCCGTCGTGGTCGGCACCGGTATGAACACCGAGATGGGCAAGATCGCCGGCGCCCTGGCCGAGGCCAAGGAAGAGCTCACGCCGCTGCAGGTGAAGCTCGCCGAGCTCAGCCGCATCCTCACCATCATGGTTATCGTCATCTGCGTCGTCATCTTTGGCGTCGACATCATCCGCCACGGCGTGGGCAACGTTCTCACCGATCCGACCGCGCTGCTCGACACCTTTATGGTCGCTGTCTCGCTTGCCGTCGCCGCCATCCCCGAGGGCCTGGTTGCCGTCGTGACCATCGTGCTGTCGCTCGGCGTGACCAAGATGGCCAAGCGTCAGGCGATTATCCGCAAGCTCTCTGCCGTCGAGACCCTTGGCTGCACGCAGACCATCTGCTCCGACAAGACCGGTACCCTCACCCAGAACAAGATGACCGTCGTCAAGCACGAGCTCGCTGCGCCTAAGGAGAAGTTCCTGGCCGGCATGGCTCTGTGCTCCGACGCCCAGTGGGACGAGGAGCTGGGCGAGGCCGTGGGTGAGCCGACCGAGTGTGCGCTCGTCAACGATGCCGGCAAGGCGGGGCTCACTGGCCTGACTGCCGAGCATCCGCGCGTGGGCGAGGCCCCGTTTGACTCGGGCCGCAAGATGATGTCCGTGGTCGTCGAGACCCTGGACGGCGAGTATGAGCAGTACACCAAGGGCGCGCCCGACGTGGTGATCGGCCTGTGCACCCATATCTACGAGGGCGACAAGGTCGTTCCGCTGACCGAGGAGCGTCGCGCCGAGCTCGTGGCCGCCAACAAGGCCATGGCCGACGAGGCCCTGCGCGTGCTGGCGCTGGCAAGCCGCACCTACACCGAGGTCCCGGCCGACTGCAGCCCCGCTGCGCTCGAGCACGACCTGGTCTTCTGCGGCCTGTCCGGCATGATTGACCCGGTCCGCCCCGAGGTCGCCGACGCCATCCGCGAGGCCCACGATGCCGGTATCCGCACCGTCATGATTACGGGCGACCACATCGACACCGCCGTGGCCATCGCCAAGCAGCTGGGTATCGTCACCGATCGCAGCCAGGCCATCACGGGCGCCGACCTCGACCGCATGAGCGACGAGGAACTCGACGCGCACATCGAGGACTACGGCGTGTACGCCCGCGTTCAGCCCGAGCACAAGACCCGCATCGTCGAGGCTTGGAAGTCGCGCGACCAGATCGTGGCCATGACGGGCGACGGCGTCAACGACGCCCCGTCCATCAAGCGCGCCGACATCGGCGTTGGCATGGGCATCACCGGTACCGACGTCACCAAGAACGTCGCCGACATGGTGCTTGCCGATGACAACTTCGCCACCATCATCGGTGCCTGCGAAGAGGGCCGTCGCATCTACGACAACATCCGCAAGGTCATCCAGTTCCTGCTTTCGGCAAACCTTGCCGAGGTCTTCTCGGTGTTTATCGCCACGCTCATCGGCTTTACCATCTTCCAGCCGGTGCAGCTGCTGTGGGTGAACCTGGTTACCGACTGTTTCCCCGCGCTCGCGCTGGGCATGGAGGACGCCGAGGGCGACATTATGAAGCGCAAGCCGCGCAACGCTAAGGACGGTGTCTTCGCCGGACATATGGGTCTGGACTGCGTGGTCCAGGGTCTGATCATCACCGCGCTGGTGCTGGCGAGCTTCTTTGTGGGCGTGTACTTTGACATGGGCTACATTCACATCGCTGATATGATCGCCGGCAATGCCGACGAGGAAGGCGTGATGATGGCGTTCATCACGCTCAACATGGTCGAGATTTTCCACTGCTTCAATATGCGCAGCCGTCGTGCGTCGCTGTTCACCATGAAGAAGCAGAACAAGTGGCTGTGGGCTTCCGCTGCGCTGGCGCTGGTGCTGACGGTGATCGTGACCGTACAGCCGACGCTTGCCGAGATGTTCTTTGGCCCTGTGACGCTTGAGCTCAAGGGCGTTCTTGCCGCGCTGGGCCTGGCCTTCCTGATCATCCCGCTGATGGAGATCTACAAGGCGATCATGCGCGCGGTCGAGAAGGAGTAAGTTAACCTGTCCAGGCCCGCCCCTGCGTGTTTTCTTCTTCGCTGGTCCTCGCGCTTCGCGCTGCGGGATCGCTCAGAAGAAAACACTCCCGGGGTGGGCCCTACGGTATCCTTGCTGGCTTTTCTCCCGCGCGGATGAAAAGGGCTGAGGGAAAGTTTGTGAGCTGGTCGGGCTTTGCCCGGCCAGCTCTTTTTGATTTAAAATACCTGCTCAGTTGTGATTTATGGTGCTGGGAGGCGCTTGTGGGCAAGGCTAAGGCTAAGGCGAAGAAAAAGACGACGGGGGCGCGGGCTAAGCGCGATCGTCGTCGGAAGCTTGCGACCGAGGCCCCCGCGTCTGCCGAGGAGCTGCTGGCAAGCGTACCGGGACTTGACGCGCTGCAGGACGTTCCGGCGTTTGATGACCTGCCGGTCGATGAAGCTCAGCAGGCGGCATTTGACGACTTTTGCGCACATGCCGAGGAGCCCGAGCAGATGCAGCTTGGCGCTGTGGTGCGCTTGGATCGCGGGTTTCCGCTGGTGGCGACTGCCAACGATACCTTCCGCGCCGAGCATGCCGTGGGGTTTGCTAAGTCGCGCGGCGAGGACGAGGTCCTGCTGCCCGCCGTGGGCGACCGTGTGGCGGTGCGCCGCGCTCCCGGGCACGATATGGGCGTGATTGAGTGCGTTCTGCCGCGCCGTACGAGCTTTGAGCGTTGGCGCGGCCGTGCCCGCGGAGAGCGTCAGGTGCTCTGCTCCAACGTGGATAGCGTGCTAATCGTGCAGGCGCTCGGTGCCGGTGAGGTGCTGCTCGACCGCGTGGCGCGCTCGCTGGTGTTGGCGCTCGACTGCGATGCCGAGCCGGTGGTGGTACTCACCAAAGCTGATCGCTGCGATGCCGAGGAGCTCGAGCGCGATCTGGACCGCGTGCGCCGCCTGGTGGGTCCGGACGTGCGCGTGATCGTGACGTCCTCTGCCGAGGGCCGCGGCCTGGACGAGGTCCGTGCCCGCGTGCCTACCGGGAGCTGCGCCATGATTCTGGGCGAGTCGGGCGCCGGCAAGTCGACGCTGCTCAATGCGCTGCTGGGCCACGATACGTTGGCGACCGGCGGTGTGCGCGAACGCGACGACCAGGGCCGTCACACTACCGTCGCGCGCGTGATGGTGGCGCTGCCGGGCGACGCCGGCGTGATCGCCGATGCCCCGGGCCTGCGCAGTCTACCGCTCGTGGGTCACGAGCGGGGTCTGGCGCGCGCCTTCCCCGAGATTGTCGAGGCATCGCGCGCGTGCCGGTTTGGCGATTGCACGCATACCCATGAGCCGGGTTGCGCTGTTCGCGAGGCCGAGGACGCCGGGCAGATCGACAGCCTGCGTTTGGAAACGTTCCAAAACCTGGCGTCATCCATGCGCGTGAGTGCTCAAATGCTCGATCCCGATGTCCATCTGTAATTGATTTTTCCTATGACAGCCGTCTTCCAACTGTTCGGGAGACGGCTTTTTTGCTGCGGAAAAGCCTCGAAACATGCAGTTTGCTGACGTGCTGGCCAAAACCTTGCCACGAGCTTGACGGGCTGGTCAGCTTTTGGTCAGCGATTGGTTTGACATCGAAAACCAAGATCGCGATTGCGCCGCTTTGCGCTCTGACCGCCCAGACAATGGTGGTACGGGCATTCGCCCGGCACTGCCATGAGAGGAGCGGCCGTGAACAAGAGCAAGCGCATCGCCATCAGTCTGGTCGCGGGCGTGCTCGCTGCTCTGCTCTGCACGGTTTACGGCTCGTCGATCCGCTCGCAAGCCGAACAGGTCCAGGCTGAGACCTTGGCCAAGTACGGTGGCGATCGCGTCGAGGTATGCGTCGCGGCGCGTGATATCGATGTGGGCGAGACCCTCGATGAGACCAATGTCATAACCCAAGAATGGCTGACGAGTCTGCTGCCGCGTGACGCGGCGACCGAGCTGCGCCAGGTGCGCGGCGACGTGACGACTTCGCGTATTCCCAAAAACGCCGTGATCTGCAATGTCTACACCAAGGCCGAGAGCCACAAGCTCGAGGTGCCTAAGGGCAAAGTCGCCGTTTCGGTGGCGGTCGATGCCGAGCACTCGGTCGGCGGTGCTACGGGCGTGGGCAGCTACGTGGATGTGTATGTGCAAAAAGACGGCGTAACCGATCGGCTGTGCGGCGCGTACGTGATCGATACCAGTGAAGATTCCGGTGCCACGCGCGAGGGCAAGATCGAATGGGTGACGCTGGCGGCTGACCCCGAAGACGTCAAGGAACTGCTGGGGGCATCGGGCAAGGGAACGGTCAGCTTGACGATTCCCGCCACGGCGCGCGGCAAAAAGAGCGGAGGCGACGAGTGATGAAGGCGATCTGGCTTGCGTGCTGCGCGTGCGGCGATTACGGGCTGTTGCAGCGGGAAGTCGAGGGCCGTGATGCGGGTGCACAGGTGCTTCGCGTGGGTGACCTGGACGGGCTGGTTTCCATGGCGCGGGCGTTTCCGTCGCGTCGCGGAGCTGCCATCATCGCGGCGTCTCTGTTTGATACCGAAGATGTGCGCAAGACTGTTGCGCGCCTGACGGCCGAAGGCCGCGTGAGTCGCGTGGTCGTCTTGATAGAAGCGCTCGATCCGTCGGATATCGAGGGGTTGTTTCGCGCGGGGGCGACCGAGGTCATCGCTGCGCACAGTATATGCGGCAACGGGCGCGCGGGCGAGGGAGCGGTTGATTCCGATCGGCGCATGACGATTGAGCCCGATGCTTTTGTTGATAGGGAACCCGGGGCGCCTCGCGCTACAAGAGGCCCGCGTGTTGATGATTGTGGAAAAGCGGAAGCCGAGCATGGTCGGCGCCCCCGGAACCCCCTTGTATGCGATGACGCTGGAGGGCCGGCGCAGCATGCTGGCGACTCCCCGGCTGTAGATATGGGATACGTGCACGGCGTGAATCTGGCGGATGAACTCGACGAAGTTGAGGGCTTTGCCGGGTGCGGCGAGTTGTCGCTGATGCAGCATGAGCAGATTGCGCAGAACGAGCCTGCCTCGCAGACCGAACAAGCCGCCATGCCGGCTTGGACGCAGCGTGTAGTTGCGGCGGGGGAGACGGGGACGCTGTCACCGACGCCCGCCCCGCCGCCTCCGATGCCGCCGGCAGACGCTGCCGCTTCGCCGCATCGAGCTCCGGTCGTCTGCGTCATTTCGGGCTCGGGCGGTTGCGGCAAGTCGACGATCGTTGCCACCATGGCACACGCATCGTCGCTGTTGGGCTTGCGTGCCGCCGTGCTCGACCTGGACCTGATGTTTGGAAACCTTTACGACTTGTTAGGCGTCGATGCTCCGCGCGATATGGCGGCATTTATCGAGCCGTCGGCGGCGGGCACGCTCACCGAGCCGGATATCGTAGCCGCATCGATGCGCGTCGCCCCGGGCGTTACGCTCTGGGGTCCCGTCGCGGCGCCCGAGCAAGCCGAGCTCATGGCACGTCCGGTGGAGCTACTGCTTGATGTTCTGCGTCGCGAATCCGACGTGGTCTTTATCGATACCTCGGTCTTTTGGGGCGACGCCGTGGCGGCTGCGGTGGCGGCGAGCGACCGTTGCCTGATCGTTGGCGATGCTGCGGTGTCGTCCGCGACATCGGCGTCGCGCGTCATTGAACTGGCAAGTCGAGTAGGTGTGCCGCGCACGCGCATGAGCGCCGTGTTCAACCGGTTCGGTGCGCGCGGGGCAGACGAGGACGTCGCCATGCGCTTTGAGATTGCCTGTGCGTTGAGCTCCAAGATTCGTATCGCCGATGGCGGGCAGGATCTCGCCGCGCTCATGGCGTTTGGGCGCGCTGACGAGGCAGTGGGGCAGACTAGCGCTTTTGCGACCAGCGTGCGCGAGGCCACGCGCGAGATGCTCGTGGAACTGGGGTGCGCCGTCGGCCCTTGGAGCGATATGGTCGCCGACCGTGCAACGCGCACCGAACGCCCGCGTATCCGCCTTCCCTGGTCGCGCGAGGGTGATTAGCGATGAGCCTGCAAACGAGGATTAAGGCTGCCGGCGCTGCAGCGGCGGCAGCGCCTGTAGATGCGGGGCGTCGCCGCGCGGTGAAACGACGCACTAAGCGCGCCGTGATGGACCGCATGGGTTACGACGAAGTGGCGCGTATCAGCGCCTATGTCGACCCGGTACTTGCCCGCTCGGAATTGCGTCCCGCGGTGGAGGCGGCGCTCAATGTTGAGGAGCCGACCGATCTCGCGACGCCCGAGCGCGAGACCATCATCGACGAGATTTTGGATGACGTGGTGGGCTTGGGGCCGTTGCAGCCGCTCATCGAGGACGACACCGTTACCGAAATCATGATCAACGGCTGCCGCTCGGCTTTCTTTGAACGCGGCGGCGTCTTGTACCCCATCGAGCATGCGTTTGAGGATGATGAGCAGATCCGTGTGCTTATCGACCGCATCATCTCGCCACTTGGCCGCCGCATCGACGAGCGCAGTCCCATCGTCAACGCCCGCCTCAAAACGGGCTATCGCGTCAACGCGGTGATTCCGCCTGTGGCGATTGACGGACCGATTCTCACCATCCGAAAGTTCTCGGACCGCATCTGCTCGCTGGACGAGCTTGTGGGGCTGGGGTCGCTGCCGCTTTGGTATGCGCAGCTGCTGTCGTGCGCGGTGTCGCTGCGACAGGACCTGGCGGTTGCGGGAGGCACGGGATCTGGTAAGACCACCCTGCTCAACGCGTTGTCATGCGAGATTTCCACCGGCGAGCGCATCGTGACGATCGAGGACTCTGCCGAGCTCAAGTTTGCGCATCATCCGCACGTGGTGCGTCTAGAGGCGCGCGAGGCTTCAATTGAGGGCGAGGGCGCGGTGACGATCCGCGACCTGGTGACCAATGCCCTGCGCATGCGCCCCGACCGCATCGTGGTGGGCGAGGTGCGCGGTGCGGAGTGCTGCGACATGTTGCAGGCCATGAACACGGGCCACGACGGGTCGCTCACCACACTTCATGCGGGCTCAGAACAGGAGACCGTGGTGCGTCTGACGTTGCTTGCACGTTATGGCATCGATCTGCCGAGCGAGCTCATCGAGGAGCAGATTGCCATGGCGCTCGACGGCATCGTGATGTCTGAGCGCCACGCCGATGGCAGGCGTTTCGTCTCCTCGTATTCGGGAGTGCGTCGCGCCGCGTCGGGCGGCGTAGAGCTCGAGCGCTATGTGACTTTCGATGCCGCCGAGCGCACCTGGACGCTTGACCGCGAGCCGCTGTTTATCGCAGAAGGCCTGCGGTCGGGGACGCTCACACAAGAGGAGGTGGACGAATGGAGGTCGCTGTGCCCCTCGTCGTAGGGGGTTTGGCAGGGTTTTCTGTTGCGACGGCGTGCGGGGCGGAACCTCGTGTGCCGCAGGTGCCGCCGGCGGAGCTGGCGCGTCAGGCGCTCGAGACGGTGGCAGAGAGGCTGCCGCGTGAGCTGGTGGAAAACGATCTGCTGAAAAAGATCGCCCGTTCGTGGACATCGCTGGCTCCGGCGCATCGCCTTGGCCTCGTGATCGAAGATGCTTCGGGGCGTTTGGCGTTTCTACTGCTATCGAGCGGTGTCTGCTGCGTTTTACTAACGATGGTGTCGTTATCGCCCCTCGGGTTTGCCTTGGGACTTGTTGCTCCGATTGCCGCTGGCGCCGCTCGGGATGGCTTTGAGAGCCGGCGCGAGCAACACGATGCAGAAGAGGCCATGCCCGAGGCGTTTACCGCACTTTCCATGTCGCTTGCCTCGGGACATTCGCTGGCCCAGGGCATGCGCTTTGTGGGCGCTCATGCGCAAGAACCGGTGCATACCGAGTTTTTGCGGGTGGCGGCGGCGATCGATTGCGGTATCTCGGCGACCGACGCGCTCGATGACTTGCTCGTGCGCATCGACGCTCCCGGCCTTTCGCTTGTGACCTTGGCGCTTAAGGTGTCTCAGCGCACCGGTGCTCCGCTTGCCGACTTACTGTCCGAGGCGTCGAGCATGGTGGGGGAGCGCATTGAGCTCAAGCGCCGCCTGGATGTCAAGACGTCGCAGGCTCGCATGTCTGCGCATATGGTCGCGGCGATGCCGGCGGGCATGTGCGCGGTGTTGGCGCTGCTTTCGGCAGATTTTCGTCGCGGTCTCGCGACGCCTGCCGGCGCGGGCGCTGTGGTGCTGGGTCTTGCCCTCAATGCCGTTGCCCTGGTGGTTATCCGACGCATTATGCGGGTGGAGCTATGAGCGCCCCGGTTGCAGTTGCGGCTTGCCTGTGCGCCCTGAGTGTATTTGTCGCGACGGGTTTGGATCGGGCGGATGCACGCAAGATCGCAGGGGCCTGCAAGCGCGAGGCGGTGCTGGTCGCTGCCGCGGGTCGCTCAGTGGTCGATGCCCTGACCGCGCGAGTGAAGGGCGCGGTTGGAGTGGGCGGCCCGGCGCGAGTGCCGCTCGGCGAAGTGTCCGAGATGATCGATGTTGTGCGCTTGGGTCTTTCGGCCGGTCTTTCGTTTGATGCGGCGCTTGAGATTTTCTGCGCCAACCGCCGGTCAGTGCTGGCTCTTCGCCTTGAGCGGGCCTGCATGGCGTGGCAGGTGGGCGTGGGCACGCGTGAGGACGAGTTGTTGGCCGCCGCGCGCGACCTGGACGTGCGAGCGCTCGAGACCTTTGCCATCACGGTGGGGCAGGCGCTCGCCCTGGGTGCCCCACTTGCCGAGACGCTGGCCGCTCAAAGTCGCGAGATCCGTGCGGCTCATCGCGCCGCGGTCGAGCGCGAGATCGAGCGTGCGCCCGTCAAGCTGCTGATTCCCACCGGCACGCTCATCTTGCCGGCGTTGCTTCTGTCCATATTGGGCCCGCTGCTGGGAGCAGGCGGGATGATGTAGGGAGGAATACATGAACACGATGGTCGAAGTTGCTGACAAGGCTTGGAACTGGGCTTTTTGCCGGGCGATCCGCGCTCGCCAGCATGCCAAGGAGCTGTTGCGGGAGGAGAGCGCGCAGGGTACCACCGAGTACGCCATTTTGGTGGGCGTGCTTGTGGTGATCGCGATTATTGCCATCGTTGCATTTAAAGGCAAGGTCCAAGATCTATGGAACGCTATCAGCGAGGGCATCAACAGCCTGTAGAGGGCGAGCGCCCCATCGGGGTGCTGCTGGTGTTTGCTTGCCTGACCGTGGCGATAGCGGCGGTGCTTTGGGGGCTTAACGCCGCGCAGCAGCAGCGTCCTGGGGCCGCCTTCGATTCGGGCTCAGATTCGGCGGTGGTGTCTCAAAAAGATGAGATGCGAGATGCGGACGATTCGGATGTCGCTGTCACGGCGCAAACCTTTCTGCGGACGCTCGACAAGCGGTCTGGCACTGCGACGGATTCGCCTGAGGACAACGCGATTGCGGTCCGGCTTGCATGGTCCGAGGACCGACCGATGACCGAGGCAGCGGCGGATATGTTACGCGCCTACCGCGAGGTGCCAACGGCCCAGCTCGCCCTGAGCGGCTATCTCGATATTAAGGGCAACGTATGGGGCGCCATCGTGCGCGATGGGCGCGGCTGGGTCGATATGGTGACGGTTGCCGCGGATGCTGGCGATGCTTCGTGTCGTCTGCGCGCGGTGCGCCTGGTCCCGCAAACAATAAGCTCAAAGGAGGGATCGTGAAATGCATGGCGTTCTGCGTGAAGAGGTTGCCCAAGCGACTGTGGAATACGCCATCGTCACGGTGGCGCTGCTATCGATCGTGCTGGCGATTGCGGGACTTTGGCGTGCTGGCACCGATGGACGCTTGGCGGCGCTGGTTGAGCGGGCGGCATCCCATGGCGTTGCCTCGATGTCGGTTATCGACGCCGCCGCGGGCGCTAAGGACATTGCGTTGTATTGATATCGCGCGCGAGGACCGGGCGGAGTCTACGGTCGAGGCTGCTTTTTTGCTGCCGACGTTTCTGACGCTCATCCTTCTCGCACTGCAACCGGTGTGCCTGCTTTATACGCGCGCGGTCATGGAGTCTGCCGCCGCCGAGACCGCGCGGCTCATGACCACGACGACGGCGGAGGACGACGATCTTAAGGAGTTTACCCGCCGCCGGCTTGCCGCAGTGCCCAACGTTTCGATCTTTCATGCCGGCGGGCCGTTGTCGTGGGATATCGAGCTTGGCCGGGCCGGTGCGGGTGGCGTCTCGTCCGTGTCCGTTTCCGGCGAGGTCAAGCCGTTGCCTGTGATCGGTGCGTTTGCGCAGGCTATGGGTGGTACCGCCGAGGGCGGCTACGTTGAGCTCAAGGTCGATGTCTCGTATCAATCGCGTCCCGAATGGCTGGAGGGAGATTATGATTCGTGGATTGCTGCATGGGATTAAGCGTTTCTGGTCTAGATGCGTTTTGACGCGCCGTCCGAGCTGCCATCGCAAACGAGGCGGCTTTATGGGCCGCGCCGGTATCGACCTGTTTATCGAAGACGGTGCCTACACCACGCTTTCTTCTGCCGTGGTCATCCTAGTGGTGCTCACGTTGTTGTTTTCGTCGACCGCGGCGATATGGAGCATGTCGCGTGCCGGGGATACCCAGGTGGCGGCCGATAGCGGCGCGCTGGCGGGTGTCAACGTAGTGTCGTCCTATCACACGGCTGCCACGGTGGTTGATGCGAGCATCTTGAGTCTGGGCCTGGCGGGGTTTGCCACGATCGGGACGGGCCTGGTCGCCATCCTCATCCCGGGTGCCGAACCAGTTGCCGGCAATATGGTCGACACCGGGATTGAGATCATTAAAACGCGCAACAAGTTTGCCAAAAGCGCATCGGAAGGCTTACAGAAAATCGAGACGGCTCTGCCGTATCTGATCGCTGCGCGTGCCACACAGGCGGTGTCGGCGCAGGATACCGATAGTGTGACCTATACCGGTACGGCGCTTGCTGTGCCCAGGACATCCGAGTCGGACTTCGCTGCGCTCAAAGGGTCAGAGATCTCGACCGATACCATTAAAGACACATCAGATGATTTAGAGCGTGCGGCCGAGGAGCTGCGGAAGGCTTCTGAGGACACGGCGAAGGCTAAAGAGCGCGCTTGGCTGGCGGATTGTGGCGGGTCTGACAAGGACTCGGTCAGCAGCTGTTCTTGCATGTGGGAGCGTGTGAAAAGTCTAACGGATCTCTCTGGTGCTCAAAATCCGCATTACGCTTCGAGCGTTACGTGGGAACCGCAAGTGGCGCTCGATCGCGCGAAGGCCTACTATCGCCAGCGCCTGGCAAATGAGAAACCGCTTGGCGAGGGTCCGGAAAAACAGGCAGATTCTGCTGCACGAAAGGTGTTCTTCGCTTATGCGGGCGAAGAAGTCGAGCGGGCATATATAACTGAAAAGGACGGCAAAGTTTCCGCCCGCATCCCTTTCCTTCCGCGAAATCCAGATGAGGCGCGGACGACTGAACTCTATACCGATGCGCGTTGGCCCACGAGTGAAGTAGATAAAGTTACCTATTTGCATTATGGGACTGACTGTCCAAATTACAAAAAAGGAAAGCCGGGTGGGCTGGCATCCGTCGCAGATTTTGACGGTCACGAAACGTGTAGCGAATGCCATTTCGGCGTGTCGTCTTTAGGGTACGTTGCGATTGCAACGACTTCTGTCGAAAGGGGCTTCGAGTACCACTTCGATAAGTTCAAAGAGGCTCTGGAAGACTACGTCGAATGCCGCAACAAAGAACTCGAACTTGAGCGTCAGACCGAGGATGAGGCCGACCGTGCGGGCAATGCGTTTGACCAGGCCATTAAAGCGCTTTCCGGCGAGCGCCCGCGTATCGCCCCACCTGGCCGCAACGGCGTGGTCGCCTTTGCAGTTTCGGGCGACATTACCAGCCCCGATCAACTTAACTCCTCGTTTAACGCGGCAGTCAGGCTTGGCGATCGCGGTGCCATCTCTGCCGCGGTGTTGGCGCCCGATGAGACGACGGCGCAAAACAACGTGCTTTCGCGATTTTTCTCAACATTGAAGGAACGCTCGGGCGGCGTTGCCGGCGTGCTCGATGGCGTCATGGATGTTTGGGGACGGCTGCTTGTGGGATACGGAGACATCCAAGGTTCGGCCGACGAGCTTATGGACGAGATGATTAAAGACCTAGGAGGGGGCAGTGGCGCGTTGGGCTCCATCGCATCGTGGCTCGGCGATACCGTTTCGGCGTCCGTGGCGGCGTTGGGTCTGGAGCCGTGCGACTTGCGCCTGCGAAAGCCAGTGCTGACCGATTCCGCCAACGTCATTAAGAGCCCGGGGTCTGACATTGCCGGTTTCTCTCAAGCGCAAGACAAACTGCGAAGTATTCCGTTGGGTGTGACCGATCCCAAGGCGCTTTGCGAGGCGTTGGAATATCAAGTCGAACGCACCATTAGCGGTACGGTGTTCACGCTTGCGGAGATTCCTCTGCCCGGCGGCGGCTCCATCCCGCTCACCGTCGATGTCGCCACACTGGTTGGCGCTCTGGGCGGTGGGTCGTAATGAGTATCCGCATGCGTCTGCGCGAGGAGCGCGCCCAAGCGACGGTGGAGATGGCAGTGGTTACGCCCGTTTTGCTGGTGCTGGCACTCATCGTGTACAACGTCATGATCTTTGCCAGCGCTGTCGCGCGCTTCGACCGCGTGGTACCCGACATCGTGTTGGCGCACGCCGTGGCGTCGGAGGGGGAGGGCGACGAAAGCTCTGCCGATGCCTCGGCGACGGTTCAGACTCAAATTCTGAATGCCATGGAAGGCTATGACTTGCGGATCGAAGTGTCGAGCGAGCAAGGCGCGGAGGCATCGGATGGTGGCCTGCTCTCCCTATCCGGTACGTTTAGGACCTACACCTGCACCATGCACTATGAACCGTGGCCGACTTCTCTCAGCATCGCTGGCGTTTCGCTGGGGGCGCCGACAACGTTGTCGCACGAGCGTGCGGTGACGGTCGATCCATGGCGTCCGGGGGTGGTCATGTGACCGCGGTCTCGTCCTACATCGCCTACGCGCGGGCACTCAATAGGCTGGGTTGGACGCCGGCCGAGTTTGCGGTGGCGGAGTCGTTTGTCGTGCGCCTGCGCGGCATGCTGGGACGTCGTCCGGTTGCCGCCAACGGCCTGCCGCTCGTCATGGCGTTTCCACGCTGCTCTTCGGTCCATACGTGTTTTATGGCCTATCCCATCGACATCGCCTTCATCGATCGCGACGGCAATATCCTCGCGCGCTACGAAAACGTATGTCCCTGGTGTATGTGCTCCTGTCCCGGCGCCTGGGCGGTATTGGAACGCCCTTCAATCCTCGCTACACCTCCCGCCCTCCAGCAAGTGCCGGCGTAAGAGATTGGCGACAGCGGACTTTCGTCATACGAAATTGGGTAAGATGGAGGAGAAGATGCATGGATGTTGAGATCCATCC
>CABUQG010000026.1 GCA_902493535.1 uncultured Collinsella sp.
TCACGAGCGGGGGCTCCTATCTTTTTAGTGCCCTCGGATTGGGTCATAGTGTCTGACCTCGTTAACGGGCACCTTGGCAACGTAGCGTGTATCGACGGCGGGCCTCATGATAACACCCTCGCCCGAAGGCACGCGCATGCTCTCGAGCTCATCCTCATCAGTGCAGGCGATATCACCGGCAGTCATACGCTGTCCGGTCAACAGGAAGGTCAGACGGCAGGCGGCATCGATGGAAATCGAGGCGATGCGATCGAGATAGCGCGATACCATGATGGCGCGGCGCAGGTCGTCATAGTTGCTGTCGTCGTCCATAAAATCGCCCGTGTCCATGCGGTTAAAGGTGCGGAAGAACTTCTCGTAGGCGGCGTGCACTGGCTCGTCCTCGACGGCCAAGTTGCAGATGATGGACATGTCGTTGGTGACGAGCGCAGAAAGCGAAGAGCCCAGCACCTGGTAGACGGCCTCAGCCTCGGCCTCGACCGTGCCGACAAGCTCCTTGGGCAGCGAGATGTCGGCCTTGATCATATGACGCGTGGCGCGGCAAATCTGGCGAACCTTATCGGTCATGCGCTGCAGGTTAAAGTCGACGTAGATGATCGTCTGCAGCAAGCGGAAGTCGGAGGCGACCGGTGACTGCGTGGCAATCAGGTTGTAGCAGACGGCCTCCAGGTTGGCGCAGCGTGCGTCAATCGAAAGCGTGCGCTTCTTGGTCTTGGTGGCGAGCTTGCGGTCGTCGGTCACATAGGCCTTCACGGCATCGTGGAGGGCCAGATCGACGGCCTCGTAGATGCTCAGCATCTCGTGACGGGCCTCGATGAGCTGACGGGAAAACAGTTTGCGCATGGTTCACTCCAATCAGTTGGGTGCGGTCATGCCGCCCGCACAGTGAATACGCACCGGACCAGATCCGATCGGCTTGGGACTAGTCGCACCGATCAGCCAAAGCGGCCGGTGATATAGTCTTCCGTCCGCGAGTCCACCGGGCTGGTGAAGATCGCGTCGGTTTGACCATACTCGATGAGCGTAGCGGGCTCGCCGGCAACTTCCTGCAAGAAGAATGCGGTGTAGTCGCTAATGCGAGCTGCCTGCTGCATTGAATGCGTGACGATGATGATCGTCATCTCGGGCGCCAGCTCGGCCATCAGATCCTCGACCTTAGAGACGGACGTGGGGTCGATGGCGGAGCAGGGCTCGTCCATCAGAAGGACATCGGGTTGCACCGCAAGCACGCGCGCGATGCACAGACGCTGCTGCTGACCGCCCGAGAGCGCCAAACCATCCTTGTTGAGCTGATTGGATACCTCTTTCCAGAGGTTGGCGCGCTTGAGCGATTCTTCCACGATGTCATCGAGGTCACTTTTGCTAGTCACGCCCTGCAGACGAGGGCCAAAGGCGACATTCTCGTAGATGGATTTAGGAAACGGGTTGGGCTGCTGAAAGATCATGCCCACGCGACGACGGAGATCGACCGGGTCGACACCCTCGGCATAGATATCGTTGCCGTCGAGCGTCATGGTGCCCTCGATGCGCGTCCCCTCGATCAGGTCATTCATGCGGTTGATGCAGCGCAAAAACGTCGACTTTCCGCAACCCGAAGGGCCAATGAAGGAGGTGATGGCGTTTTTGGCGATGTTGAGGTCAAGCCCCGTCAGCGCATGAAAGTCACCGTACCAAAAGTTGAAATCCTTGGCCGTAATGGCCGCTTGCTCCAACGTGGGAGCGGACTGATAAACGGACATGGGACTCCTTAACTAGCGACGCTTGCGCGACAGGAAGCGCGCAAACAGGTTGAAGGCCAAAATGATCACCATCAGCAAGAGCGCGGTGCCGTAGGCTGCGTTCATGTTGATGCCGTCGTTGGCAAGCAGGTACAGGTGAACGGTCATGGGACGACCGGAATCGAGCGGCGAAATAGGTAGATTGATGGCCTGCCCCATGGTATAGAGCACCACCGCGGTCTCGCCAATGGCACGGCCGATGGCGAGGACGATGCCCGTGGCAATACGGCCAAAGGCAGAAGGAAGCACGATCTTGGAGACAACCTGCCACTTGGTGGCGCCCAGACCGTACGCGCCCCAACGGATATAGCGCGGAACGGCGCGAATGGCCTCTTCGGTGGTGCGCATGACGATGGGAAGCATCAAGAGCGCGAGCGCCAGGGCGGCAGAGACCATCGAAAGGCCCAAGCCCATGGCCTCGACAAACAAGGCGTAGCCAAACAGACCCATAACGATGGAGGGCACCGAGGCCAAAGCGTCAGCAGCGTAGCGAATGAGCTCGACGACCTTGCCCTGCTTGGCGTACTCGGCCAGATAGACGGCTGCCAGCACAGCGATCGGCGTGCAGATAAGCATGGCGAGCGCCGTCACATAGACGGTCGAGACGATCGTGGGCCAAATACCGCCCTCGGCGTTGACGCCCTGGGGCCAACCGAAGATAAAGTCGAGCGAGATGTGTGGCAGGCCGTTGATGACCACGTAGGCGATGATAGCGACCAGCACCAGCGTGGTGATGTAGGCAGCGGCACGGAACACGCCAAGCATGATCTTGTTGGACAGGTCCTTGTTGATGCGGCCCTTCTTGCCGTGGGAAAGGGCACGCTTGATGCGCTCGCGCGACGAGGTCGTATTGACCGTCGCGTCAACGGAATCGGACATAGCCTACCCCCTCTTCTTCTTGGAAATCAGACGGACGATGCCCACCAGCGTGGCGGAGATGATAAACAGGACCACGCCCATGCCGAACAGCGCCGAGCGATGCAGACCCGAGGAATAGCTCATGTCGAGCGCAATCTGGCTCGTGAGCGTCGAGATGGGACTCGCAATGCTGTCGGGAATAACCGGGGCGTTACCCACGACCATGAGCACGGCCATGGTCTCGCCGATGGCACGGCCCATACCCAGCACGATGGCATCCACGATACCCAGCTTGGCGGCAGGTAACACGACCTTATAGATGGTCTGCCACTTGGTGGCGCCCATGGCATAGGATGCCTCGCGAATGCCCATGGGAATGGAATTGAGGGCATCGATGGTGAGCGTGGTGATGGTGGGGACGATCATGATGGCAAGCACGAACCACGCCGTCAGTGCGCCAAAACCAAGACCGCCGGTCAGTTGTGCGATAAACGGGCGGATGATGATCATGCCGAAAAAGCCGTAGATGATAGAAGGGATGCCGGCCAGCAGGTCGACGGCAGGGCTGATGAGCTTGCGCACGCGCTTGCCGGCGATCTCGACCAGGTACACGGCCGTACCCACACCTAGCGGCACGCCCATGGCGAGCGCACCGACGGTCACTAGACCTGAGCCGGCAAGCAGCGACATGATGCCGTAGTGGCCCTCGGAGGGCGCCCACGTAAAGCTAAAGAAGTCCGCCAGACCGATGTCGGTAAAGACGGGCAGCGCCGAGTACGTGGTAAAGACAAAAATCAGGATGACGGTAACGACCGCCAAGAACGCGCAGGCAAAGAAGATCCACTGCAGCGCCTTCTCCTTGATATAGGTACTGCGCGATACGAGTGCCAGCTCGCGCTTCTTGGGCGTCTGAACATTCTGCTCAGTCTGGGAGTTTTCCTGTGCTTCCATGCTACTCACTCCCCTTCTCGTCGTTGGTGACGGGAATAAAGCCCGCCTCGCGAATCTGCTTGTCCATCTTTTCGGACGTCACGTAGTCGATGTAATCCTGCGCCTGCTGCGAAGGCGTACCCTTCACAAAGAAGTAAAGGTCGCGCGAGATGGGATAGCCGCCGCTCGCGACCGTCTTCTCGGACGCCTCAACATGATTGACCGAGACGGCCTTGACCGAGGTCTTGGCGTTGAGGCTATCGACGAAGCCCAGCGAAATGTAGCCGATGGCACCGCGCGAACGAGATACCACGTCGCGTACCTGGCCCGTACCCGAAAGAACAGCCGAGCGGCGATCGAACGGCGTGCCGTCCATCACGATGGTACGGAAGGCCTCGCGCGTACCGGACGCCTCGTCTCGGTTGATGACCTGAATCCTCAGGTCCTCGCCACCGACCTCTTTCCAATTGGTAATCTTGCCGGCGTAGATATCGCGGAGCTGCTCGGTCGAGAGGTTATCGACGGGGTTGTCGTCGTTCACGATGACCGCAATACCGTCGTGGGCAATGACGATGGGAGTCAGGCCCAGATCCTGTTCGTCGGCATTGAGCCCACGGGAGGAGCTGGCGATATCGGCCGTGCCGGCGCTGACGGCCTCGATCCCAGCGGAAGAACCCAAACCGGAAACGAGCACGTCGATGCCGGTCTCCTCCTTAAAGCCCTCGGCCGCAATCTCGGCGATAGGAAGGCAGGTCGTGGAGCCGGCCACGGTAATGGAAGAGGTAGAAGATCCCGAAGAACAGGCGCACAGCGTAAGCGTAAGCACAGCGGCGCTCAGGACCGATACGATCTTTCTCATAGCATCACGCCGATCGCAGCATGGCGCCCACAGGTGCCGTCCTCGTTACGGTAGGAATAAAAGCGGTCGTTCTGACGCACGGTCGAAAGCTGGGTATCCACGATATTATCCGCGTCGACACCGACATCTACCAGCGCCTCGCGAATGGCAGCGGAAAGATCGAGCATGCGAGAGGTATTCGCATCGATGCAAGAGAACTCGGCGGCAAAGCGATCCATGAGTTCCTGGGATACCTCATATTCGTCACCCAAGATATGGGGGCCGATATAGGCGGAAACGTCGCTCGCATCGCAACCGGCAGCATCGCAAAGCGCCTGGCACGCCTTGGCGGAAATACGTGCAATCGTGCCCTTCCAACCGGAGTGCACCACGGCAAATCCGCCGGGGGCCACCAGCACCACGGGAACGCAGTCGGCAAAGCAGAGCAGCACGGGCACGTTATGCGCCGTGCAGACGATGGCATCACAGCCCTCGGCAATCTGCTCGCGAACGTCCTCAAGGTCATCGGCGCCGTTCGAGGTCACCGCAACGATATGATCACCATGGACCTGATTGGGAACGAGCAGGTTGTGCTCGCACTCGGCGGAACCCATAGCCTCGAGCGCACGACGACGATTTTCTTGAACAGCAAAGGGGTCATCGCCAACATGCGAGCCCAAGTTGAGTGAGGAGTACGCATCTTCGGAAACGCCACCGGCACGCTCGGTGAAGGCAAAGCGAACATCGGATGTCGCGCCCTCCACCAACGTAACTCCATCATGGTCGACACGCGAAACTTTGTCCGCACGTGCTGCCATACTAAAGCCTCCTAATAACACAAGTACCGCGGCATCGCCGCTACAGCCCGCGTTTATACGGCTGTCATACTTCTCTAAAAGGATACCTGCTGCGCTGGAGGCAATCGTAAAGGGAACGTAAAGAGATTGGAGGTTCTAGTTTACAAAGTCGAAATAAAAAGGGCGCGTCCATACGGACACGCCCCTGTGCACAACAATGCAAAGAACGACTTAGAAGCTACCGCGCTTCAGGAAGTCGGGAAGCTCGAACTGATCGTTGCCGAAGTTAGGAAGCTCGGTGCCACCGACGTTGCGGGTCGGAGCGGCCTGAGCCGGGCTCGTGGCAGGAGCGGTGCGCTGCGGCTCAGCGGAGGCAGCGGCCTTGCTCTGAGACTGCTGAGCAGCAAAGAGCTCGTCCTGACGGTTGACGTTGGAGTCGGAGAAGCCCGTAGCGATGACGGTGATACGCACCTGATCGCCCAGGGACTCGTCGACAACGGTACCGAAGATGATGTTGGCCTCGGGGTCGACGGCGTTGGCGACAACGTCGGCGGCGTCGCTGATCTCCTGGATGCCCAGGTCCTTGGAACCGGCGATGGAGAGCAGCACGCGCGTGGCACCATCGATGGAGCTCTCGAGCAGCGGGCTGGAGATGGCCTGCTGGGCAGCGTCGACGGCACGGGTGTCCCCAGAAGAGGTACCGATACCCATCATGGCGGTACCGGCCTGCTTCATGATGGTCTTAACATCGGCGAAGTCCAGGTTGATGATACCGGGGACGGTGATGAGGTCGGTGATGCCCTGGGTGCCCTGGGAAAGGACGCCATCGGCAATCGCGAAGGCCTCGAGCATGGTGGTCTTCTTCTCGGCGATGTCGAGCAGCTTATCGTTAGGGATGACGATCATGGTGTCGACGCAATCGGAGAGGGTCTTAATGCCCTCCTCGGCGCTCTTCTTGCGCTTGCGGCCCTCGAAGGTGAAGGGCTTGGTCACGACGGCGACGGTCAGCGCACCGACCTCGTTCATCGCGATATCGGCAACGATGGGAGCAGCGCCGGTACCGGTGCCACCGCCCTCGCCGCAGGTGATGAACACCATGTCGGCGCCAGCGAGCGCCTCGGCAATGTCGTCGCGGGACTCATCGGCAGCCTTGCGGCCAACCTCGGGGTTGGCGCCGGCGCCCAGGCCGCGGGTAAGGTCGGTGCCGATGTGCACCTTGATATCGGCATCAGAGATCGCGAGTGCCTGAGCATCGGTGTTGATGGCAACAAACTCGACGCCGCGGATGCCCTCTTCGATCATTCGATTGACCGCGTTGGTACCGCCGCCGCCGACGCCGACCACCTTAATGACGGCAAGGTAGTTGTTGATCTCTGTCTCGTGCATGTCGGTCCTCCGAACAAAGGTTATAGCCATAGCATGGGTCGACCCCTGCGCACATTAACCTTCAGGTTGAAAGTAAATGCAAAGGTAAACCGTATTATGTTTGCACATTATGAACGTATCAGTCAAATAATTGACCGTGAAAACCAAACAAACCAGATAAACGGCGTGGTATGGCCCCTCAACAAAGCATCAACCAGCGCTACGAGGTCGGAGCGTTCCTAAATGTATAGTTACCCGGAGAGCGCACATTGATATACGTTACGCCCTCTACCTGCGAAAGCAGCTTGGTGACTACGCGCTCCTTCTTGACGATATCGTTCGAATCGCCCAGCGACACCTCAATGCCGTTATTGAGGTTTGCCGAGATGGCTTCGACCGAAGGCGTGGAAATATCCTTGACTTGTCCCAAGAACTCGCTCGAAAAACCACGCACATAATCCAAGCCAGCCTTAACGGCCTTGGAGCTCACTGCCTGGCCGGAAACCGGAGCGACATCCGCCGAGACATCAGTCAACAACACCGCGCCATAGTGCTTAGCGAGCGCCAGCGCGGCATCGATTCCGGTCAAGGTATTTGAGCCCTGCCCTGTCGTGATGACGTTGCCCTGGCCATCCACTTCGACCGACGTCGACAGCGGGGCGATCCAGGTGTCATCATCCCCGATGGCCCAGGCAAGGTCATCGGAACTGATATAGGCAATTGCGATGACCTTGCGCTCCATCGGCGTAATGATGAGCGTATGCGGGAACTGACGCTGGACATCCACGCCCGAGACCCACGGATTCTGCTTGAGGTCCTCGGTAATCTGGTCGGGATCGACGTTAAAAAGCGACGTTCCCTCGGGCAAATCGATCAGCTGGATAGCATCGTGCTTCGTCACATGCTCGCTGCCTTGAATCTGAATATCAGTGGCGGTAAACAATCCAGAGTTGATCACCACGATGGCAACGACGACGAGCACGGCCAAGGCGGCCAGAACGCCGCCCACGATTTTGCCTTTGCCTGCAACGACAGAAGCGGCGTCTGATGTTTTATTTACCATCGCCCCAAGTGAAGACAACGGGTTGACGCTTTTTTTACCCGAAGGCTTCTTGGCGGTAGCTGGCACCGATGTCAGCGAGCGCGGTTTCGATGCGCCCAGTGTGCGACCTGGACGCGCCGCTTTAGTTCCCGTCGAGGGCTTAGGAGTTGCCATGGGGCGGGCAGGCTTGGCGCCCATAACAGGCTTTGAAGTCACCGAGGGACGCGAGGACTTTTTTGCGGCCGGACGATTACCGAGCTGCGAGCCGACGACCGGACGACTGGTCTGTCGAGCATGCCCGACAGACTTAGAATGCGCGACGGTATTGCGTTGAGGTTTGGCAGGCGCGCCGGAACGCCCTCCGGCGCGGCGGAAGGTGGGTTTCGATGCTCTAGAAGCCGAGGAATTTAACTTCCGGTCTGAGCTCGATGCCATACGCCTCCCTCACCTTTCCGTGCACATGTCTGATAACCGCGGCAACGTCATCGGCCGAGGCAGTTCCGTTATTAACGATAAAATTAGCGTGAACGGGCGAAACTTCCGCACCGCCAATCGAAAAACCCTTTAATCCACAATCCTCGATAAGCTTGCCCACACTCGCATCGGGCGGGTTGCGAAAGACCGACCCGCAGGATGCGCGACCCATGGGCTGCGTACGCTTGCGCCTCGTCAGGTACCGCTCCATGCGCTCGCGAATGTCGGCCTTGGGCGCCGGTTTAAGCTTAAGCACGCACTCGAGGATGATCTCATTGCGGGGAAGGCTACATTCTCGGTAGCCCCAAGTGATCTCGGACCCCGCATAATGCTTGATACCGGATGCCGGGTCAAACGTTACGACATCCTCAACCAGCGAGCCAATCCACTCGGTCCGTGTGCCTGCATTCATAGATATCGCACCGCCAACCGAACCAGGGATGCCAACGGCAAACTCAAGGCCCGAGAGGCTACGCGACAGGGCATCGTTGACCAGGCGCGCAAACATCACGCCCGCACCGACCGTCAGCGTACAACCGTCATCGGCAACAACCGTGCGCTGAAACTCACGTCCGAGCGAAATGACGGCACCGCGATAACCGCCATCGGCAACCAGCAGATTGGAGCCCTTGCCGATGATGACCCACGGCACCTGCTCGCGATCGAGCACCGCCACGGCGCGGCGGAGGGCATGATAGCTATGGCACGTCACAAAGAGGTCGGCCTTGCCGCCGATACGATAGCTCGTATGACGCGCAAGGCGCTCGTCCTCGATCACATCCGTGTCGATCATGCCCGAGAGCGCCATGACGGCGTTAAACAGACCCATTAGACTTAAGCGTCTTTCTTGGCAGTCAGATACTCAATGAACTCGGGGCCGACGGTCGTAACGTCACCGGCACCCATAGTGAGCAGCAGGTCGCCCGCGCCCACCATCTGCTCGAGCTCCTGATTGAGCTCAAGACGGCTGGAGCAGTACACGACCTCCTTGCCAGGATGCTTGGCGCGCACGGTATCGGCGAGCATCTTAGAGGTGACACCCGGAATGGGCATCTCGCCAGCCGAGAACACATCAATCAGCAGCAGTTTATCGGCATTGGCGAATGCGTCGGCAAAGTCGTCGCACAGGGCCTGCAGGCGCGAATAACGGTGCGGCTGGAACACGACGTCGACATGCTTGTAGCCCAGCGACGAAGCGGCAGCAAGCGTCGCCTTGATCTCGGTGGGGTGATGGCCGTAATCATCGACCACGGTGATGCCATCGATATCGCCCACGTGGGTAAAGCGACGGCGGACGCCCTCAAAGCTCGAGAGCGCCTTGGCGGCGGCGTCGATGTCAAGGCCCAGGACATGGGCGACGGTGAGCACCGCCGTGGCGTTGAGCATGTTGTGGCGACCGGGATTGCTCTTGATCTCCACGGCATGCTCAGTGCCGTCCTCAAAGCGAACGATAAAGTCACTCTGGATGCCCTTGACATCCGGGTGCATGCAGACGATGTCGTTGCTCTCGGCAAAGCCGTAGGAAAGCACGCGTCGACCGGTCGACTTGGCGAGCTCGACCAGATGCGGGTCCTCACCGCAGACGATGACGGTGCCGTCCTCGCCCACCAGGTTCATGAATTTGGCGAAAGTTGCCTCGATCTCCTCGATACCCGAGTAGTGATCGAGGTGATCGGCCTCGACGTTGGTCACAATGACCACGTTGGGGTCCAGGAACAGGAAGGAGCTGTCGGACTCGTCGGCCTCGGCGACAAAGTAGTCGCCCGAGCCGTTCTTGCCGTTCGTGTCATAGCCCTCGACGATGCCACCGATCAAGAAGCTCGGATCCAGACCCATGCGGTCGAGCATGGTGGCGCACATCGAAGACGTGGTGGTCTTGCCATGCGTGCCGGCAACAGCGACGGTGGTGTAGCCGTGGCCCAAAGCAGAGAGCATCTTGGCACGGGGCCACACGGGAATACCAAGCTCGCGAGCGCGCACGAGCTCGGGGTTGGACTCCGGAATAGCGGTGGAGACAACAACCACGTCGGGCTTGACCTCGTCGATCGTGGCGGCCTCATGGCCCACATGCACCTTCACACCAGCGCGGGTAAGCTGGCGGATATAACGTGACGTCTTAAGGTCGGAGCCGGTAACGGCATAACCGCGCTCGTGCAGAACGAGGGCGATGCCGCTCATGCCGGCGCCGCCGATACCGATAAAGTGGGCGCTCTTAAACTCGGGCGCGGAGGTTGCAGTCTGGGAATCAGCCATGTGCTCGTGTACTCCTTGCGTAAACACTGCCTGTAACCCGTTAACTGTACCGCACCTACCGCATCAGCGCGAGGGCGACCGACGATATCCCGTCTAACTAACGCAAACCCTCTACCGCATCCGCCAGAAGAGCGGCGGCCCTATCCTGGGCCAGACCACGCGCCGCCTGACGCATGGCGTCGCGCGCCGCCGCGTCATCGACCAGGTGCAGCAGTTCATCGGCAAAGGCAGAACCGTCGATATCGGCATCGGCGCAGAGCACACCGGCCCCGGCGTCGACCAGATACCGGGCATTGGTGGTTTGGTGGTCGGCCGTCGCATGCGGGTACGGCACGAGCACCGAAGGCACGGCGAGTGCAGCGATCTCGGCCACGCTCGATGCGCCCGAACGCGAGAGCACCAAATCGGCAGCAGCCAGCATATCGCCCATGTTGTCGATGTAAGGCTGGACGCGGTAACGCTTCGCCTCCTCGGGCGTCAGCGCCAAAGCGCTCTCGGTCTCCTCAAAGCCGTCGGCACCCGTCGAATGCAACACATAGAGGTTCTTGCGCGAAAGCAGCTCGTTTTTGAGCGAGACCACGCGCTCGTTGAGGTGCTGGGCGCCAAGTGAACCGCCAAAGACGAGCAGCAGCGTAGCGTCCTCGGGAACGCCAAGTGCCTTGCGGCCGCGAGCGCGATCGCCCTCGATCACCGAGCGACGTACGGGGTTGCCGGTCATGAGCACGTGGTCAGGGTCACCTTCGCGTTCAAAGACCGAGCGCGCTGCCGGCACCGAGATGCACACGCGGGCGGCGTGGGAGTTCATCATCTTGTTGGCCAGGCCCGGAACAGAGTTCTGCTCATGCAGCAGATACGGAACACCCGCGCCCTTGCACCACCCCAGCAGCGGAACCTCGACATAGGCACCAAAACCGATGGCGGCATCGGGCTTGCCGACCTTTGAGAAATGACTGGCGAGCGCACGCTTGGCCTTGTTGACACGCCATAGCGAGGTCAGCGCCGTCCAAGGACGGGAGCGGTCGAAGCCCGTGACCGTAATGGGCACAAAATCAAACCCAGCCTCAGGGACCAGACGACCCTCGAGCTTGCGCGACTGGCCCACGAACACAACGTGGTGGCCACGATCACGCAGCTCTTCGGCCAAGGCGAGCGCGGGGTTGATGTGTCCTGCCGTACCGCCGGCTGCAATAGCAACGGTCATCTTATCGGTCATGGTAGTCCCTTCGTACACGCGGTCCCTGGTCGTCGGTGCGCAGACGCGCCGACGGGTCCGAGTTCAAATCGATTCGATTATATCCGCCGCCCGCATTGCGAGGGCTGGAGCGCTGAGGACGACCTTGCGGCGCCGTTCGCTGACGCGGGCGGGCTGCCGGCTCGGTCGCAGAGCCATCCAGGACGGTAAAACCGTTACGCGAAGATCGCTCGCCGCGCACGTGGGGCACGCCGGCGGTGCTCTCATCCATAACGGCAAAGCTCTCACGGCGGCGGTCATACTCATCGCGGCGGGCGCTCTCGTACGAAACGCGCAGGATCAACCCGGCAAGCATGAGCGACACAATAATCGACGAACCGCCGTAGCTAATAAACGGCAACGGTTTGCCCGTCATGGGAAATACGTTGAGGATGCCCAGCGCGTTAATCAAAAACTGCACCGCGAGAATGACTGCGGAGCCAGACGCCATGAGCGCGCCCCGACGATCGGTCGCCTGCTCGGCAATGCGAAACGCCGAGTAGATCAGCATCGCAAACACCAAGAAGAACAGCACGGTTCCGACAAAACCGACTTCCTCGCCAATGATGGCCAAGATGTAGTCGTTGTGTGCCTCGGGCAGATACGAGTACTTCATGGTTGAGTTGCCGATGCCACGGCCGAACAGACCGCCCGAGGCAAAGGCCATAATGGCAAGCGTGGCCTGATAGCCGTCACCATACTCGTCGGCCCAAGGGTTCAAGGCAACCTGAATACGCACCATACGGTACGGCTCTGCGACAAGCGCAATCACGATCACGAGAATGCCGAAGATTAGCACGCCGATGATAAATCTGGGGTCGAGACCCGCAAACAACGCCATGCACATGAGGGTCAACAGGATGATCAGGACAGTACCGAAATCGGGCTGGATAAAGATCAGAAAGAGCGAAATGCCCAGGTAGATGCCCATCTTGCGAAGGAATTCGTTGATGTTGCCACCGGGCGAAAAGAAGCGATCAAGCATGATGGCCGAATACGCAATGGCAAATGGCTTTAAAAACTCGGAAGGCTGGAACTGAATACCGGCGATGTTGAGCCAGCGCGTGGCGCCACGGCTGCCGCTGCCCACCAAGAACACCAGAAGCAGTAGCCCTATCATGCCGATAAGGAAGATCCTGAGCATATCCTCCCCAAACCAGCTGTCCGGCAAAACGCGCACGGTGGCAATCAGCGCCAGAACACCGACCACGGCAAACGCGGCCTGTCGACCCAGAAAAAACGTCGCCGAGCCATTCTCGTGCAGCGCCTCGACCGAAGACGCCGAGTACACCATCAGCAGGCCAAAGCATACCAAGGTAAACAAGCAGGCCATGAATATCAAACGGGGGCGCATGATACGGGCGGGAACGCCGGCAATATAGCGTTCGCTAAACGACTGCCCGCCGCGGCTGGAACGCGGTATGGTGCGCCGTGAGGAAGCACGGTCCGAGTCGGGCCTCCTCATACCTTGTCGGGGGCTCTCCTCTCTCACCGCAACCCCTATTCCATTTGTGATTTCGCTGTAGCGGCAAGCTGAGCCACGTAGTCCTTAAACACGCGGCCGCGCTCCTCATAGCCCGAGAACTCATCGAACGAAGAGCAGGCAGGAGAAAGTAAGATCACGTCACCACGGCTCGAAAGCGAACGGGCGACGTCCACGGCGTCGCGTAGGTCATCCGCTTGGGCGATATCTACATCGCCATCGACATCGGCCTCGTCCATAGCGGCGGTGAAGCGCTCGCGCGCATCGCCAAAGCAGACGACCGAGCGCACGTTGTCCATAACGACGCGCGCGAAGTCCGTGAGCGGCGTGCCCTTATCGTGGCCGCCGAGCAGCAAGATCACGTCGTCATCGGGAAATGCCGTCAGCGCCTTCTCGACCGCATCGGTGTTGGTCGCCTTGGAATCGTTGACGTAGCGCACGCCGTCAATCTCGCCACACGGCTCCACGCGGTGCTCGAGCGGCTGGAACGAGGCAAGACCGCGGCAGACACCATCGACATCGGCACCGACCGCCAAGGCAGCCGTGGCGGCGCACAGGGCATTGATAACATTGTGATGGCCCGAGATCTTGAGCTCGGATGTAGCGATGAGCGGGGTCTCGACGCCCTTCAGGCGCACGACCATCTTGCCGTCGCGCACAAAGGCGGCATCCTCGCCCTCAGGCTCGTCAAAGGCAACCTTGCAGATGCGACGACCCGGCGTGTAGATGTACTCATCGAACTCGTGAATGCCGGCGTCTTCGACGTCGACAACCGCCAGATCGTCATCGACCATATTGTCAAACAGTTTGATCTTGGCAAGCGCGTAGTTCTTATGGCTCTTATGCCAGCCCAAGTGGTCGGGAGTGATGTTGAGCAGCACCGCCACGCGGGGGTGGAGCTCGGTTGTCGTAGCAATCTGATAGCTCGAGAGCTCAGCCACAAACCACTCGTTGTGGGCTCGGCCGTCAATCTCGTTGACCGGCGGCTCGCCGATGTTGCCGACAGCAACGCTGGCCTCGCCGGCAGCCTTGAGCAGATAATCAGTCAGCGACGTGGTAGTCGTCTTGCCGTTGGTACCCGTAATGGCAATCCAGTTATCGGGCGACAGGCGATAGGCAAACTCGGGCTCACCCATAATCTGGGCGGCATGCTCGCGCCCGGCCTTAAAGAAGCCCGAGAACTCCGAGATGCCCGGGCACGTCACGCATACGTCATAGGCGCCCTCGACCTGTTCGGTCCCATAGACAAACGACGCACCAGCAGCCTCGAGCGCACGCGTGGCGTCATTGGGCTCAGAGGTGCCGCCGCCATACACGGTAACGGCGCTTACGCGCTCGGGATGTGCCAGCGCCCAGCGGGCGACATCGAGACCGGATTTGCCCTGACCCAAAACGAGCAGGCTAAAGACATCAGCAAGAGGCATGAAAGACCACTATCCCAACTGGAAGAACAGAGCAAGGCCAACGGCACCAAAGGCCGCAGCGATAATCCAAAAACGGATGACGACCTTGGTCTCGGCCCAGCCCTTCTTTTCGAAATGATGATGGATGGGCGCCATAAGGAAGACGCGCTTGTGCGTAAAGTGGAAGTAGACAACCTGAATCATGACCGACAGGGTCTCAACGATAAACAGGCCGCCGATGATGAGGGAGACGACCTCGGTGTTGGTCATGATGGACGTGCAGGCAAACGCGGCGCCCAGGGCAAGCGAGCCGGTATCGCCCATAAAGATGCTCGCCGGATAGCAGTTGAACCACAGAAAGCCCAAGCAGGCACCGGCACACGCGGTGCAGAAGATGGACAGGTTCACGTCTCCGTGCAAAAACGCCATGGCGGCCATGGCGAGCATGGCAATCATGGAGGTGCCGCCAGCAAGACCGTCAAGGCCATCGGTCAGGTTCACGGCATTAGAAAGACCGGCGATCATCAGCCAGCAAAAGACAATGTAGAGCCACGGGAACGAAAGGCCACAGATGGTGGTCGAAAGAACACCGAGGTCAATCGTCAGGCCGCCGGGAAAACGAATCTCGGGGGCGACGCCGCACCAGTTGACGGCAAGTACCGTAAAGGTGACACAGATAATGGTTAGGCCGATCATCTTGGCATGGGGCGTCAGACCGAGCGAGCGCCCATGCGTAACGGAGGTCAGGTCGTCGATCAGGCCCAGCACGCCGGTCGCCAGCGTGGCGAGCAGCACGAGCACGAGCTCGGTGGTGAGCTTGCCCATCAGCAGGCAGGTCAGCGAGATCGCGACGAGGATGACAACGCCACCCATGGTGGGCGTTCCCTGCTTAACCAAATGACGCTTGGGGCCGTCGGCACGAACCTGCTGGCCGATACCCTCGACCTTGAGTAGCTTGATCCACCACGGCATGAGCAGCAGCGCAATGGCGGCGGCGATGCCAAGCCCCAAAAAAGCCTGATACGTTGGATACGAGGGATTGCCGAACATGGGCTAGCACACACCTTCCACAAAGCGGTCGAGCTCAACAAAGCGGGAACCCTTGACCAGTACAACATCATGTTTTTCAAGCGCGCCGCCCATGCGGTCGAGCACCTGCTGATAATCGGAGAACACTTGGATGCGGTCCTCGTCCATGCCCATCATTCGCGCGGCATCGGCCATAAGCTGGGCCAGCTCACCACCCACGCACGCCAGCATGTCGAGCTTCTTGGCGGCGGCATAGGCGCCCACGAGCTCATGCATGCGAGGAGCCTCATCGCCCATCTCGCCCATCTCGCCCAGGATCGCCATACGAGACCCCGTGCACGAAAGCGAGCACAGCAGATCGAGGCCAGCAGCCATGGATTCGGCACTGGCGTTATAGGAATCGTCGATGATGCGTGCACCGCTCTTGGCGCGCTTGATCTCCTGGCGGTGACCGGTGATCGTGAGGCCTCTAAAGGCAGCATCGATCTGCTCGGGCGTCACGCCCAAGCGATAGGCAACCGCGGCGGCCTTAACGGCATTAGGAACGGACTGCACGCCGGGGATGGCAAGCATGGTATCGGTCGTCTCACCCTGGCCAAAATCGAGCGTAAAGACCGGACGGCCTTCGTCATCAACACGAATGTCGCGGGCGCGGACCTCATCATCGTCCGAGACGCCGGCCAGCATCACATCGATACCAGCAGGCTGGGCGAACGTATCGCGAATGAACGGCGTAAAGTCGTCCTCACCGCCCAAAACCAGCAGCGGCAAGAAGTCGCCGGCGGCGCACATACCCTGGACAATCTCGGCCTTAGCGCGGGCGATGTTCTCGCGGCTGCCCAAAATGCCGATGTGAGAGGTACCAATCTTGCTCACGATGGCAAGGTTGGGATTGGCGGACTGGGACAGGCGCTCAATCTCGTGGAAATGGTTCATGCCCATCTCGAGCACCAGGACCTCGGTATCGGCCGGAGCGGAAAGCACCGTGAGCGGCATGCCGATCAGGTTATTGAAATTGCCCTTGGTGGCCCAGACACGATAGCGCTTGGCGAGCACGGCGGCGAGCACGTCCTTGGTCGTCGTCTTGCCGATGGAACCGGTAATACCAACGACCAGGCAGCCAAGCTCCAGGCGATACGTGTGCGCCAAACGCAGCAGAAACTCCTCGGGATCATCGGTCAGCAGGATGGCGCACCCCTTGTCCTGCGCCAGCGAGACCAGCTCGGCCTCGGGCTCACGCGTCATCACGACGGCGCCGGCACCCGACTGGACGGCACGGGAAGCAAAATCATTGCCGTCGACGTTTTCACCGGGAAAGGCGACGAAAATCGTCCCTTCCTCGACCTGGCGCGAGTCGATAACGCACCCGCGGCATACCCGATCGGCTTCTCCCGTCACGGTTCGGGCCCCTGTTGCGGCCGCGAGGTTGTTGACGGCGATCTCTATCATTGCAGCTCCCCTGTAAACCTAATAATGCTATCGGCGTATTGTATCCCAGCGCCGCACATGCGTGGTGCAGGGCATGTGAACACCCTCATATGGGACAACAAACCACGCCCCAAAGATTGTAACCCCCTACTTCGTGTGCGGGATACCCAGCACGTCGAGCGCGTTGGCCATAATGGACTGGAACGGCACCGCAGCGGCATCTGAGCCGCTCGGCGTTCCGTCGAGCGTGATATAGCACAGCACCTTGGGCGATTGTGCCGGTGCAAAGCCCATAAAGGACGACATGTAGTTCTCCTTGAGGTAGCCGCCGTTCTCGTCGGCACGTTCGGCCGTACCGGTCTTACCCGCCACGTCATAGCCGTCAACCGCGCCGCCAACGCCCGTTCCCTCGGACACGACCGTCTGCATGCACGATGTCACCTGGGATGCAGCATCCTCCGAAATCGCGCGCTCGCCTTCGCCCCAGTCCTTCTCGTCGCCTTTGCTGGACTTATAGAAGTGCGGTGTCATCATCACGCCGCCGTTGGCGATGCCGCCCACGGCACGTGCGATCTCAATCGGCGAGACGGACAGTGCCTGTCCAAAGCTCATCGAGCCCAGCGTGGCGCCGTCATACTGGTCACGCTCCTTGACGATACCCAGGCTCTCTCCCGGAAAATCGACACCCGAGCTGTGACCGATGCCCCACTTGTCCACATAGGCGGCAAAGTCGTCGGCACCGATCTTGCGCCCCACCAGGACAAAGCCCACGTTGGACGAACGGCGCATCATCTCGCGCACATCCATGGTCATGGCATAGTCGCGCTTGTCGGCATCGGTGACGGTATCGTCGCCCACCTTGATGCTCGCCGGCACCTCAAACGACGTACTCGATCGCACGACGCCCAAGTCGAAGCCGGCGCCCGCCACGAGCGTCTTAAAGACCGAGCCGGGCTCGTAGGCGTCGGTGACCAGGCGCAGATTCATATCCTCGGTCTTGGCATTCTCCAAATCGGTCTGGTCGTAGGTCGGGTACGAGCAGGCTGCCAAAATCTCGCCTGTCGTAGGATCGGTGACCAGCGCCGAGCCGTTCTTGGCCTTAGTCTTCTCAACTGCCTCTGCCAGGGCATCCTCGGCCGCACGCTGGATATTGACGTCGAGCGTCGTCACGATATCAACGCCGTCGACCGCGGCCACCTTTTTATAGGCACCGCCCGCGATATAGCTGCCGTCCCTCGCGCGCTCGCGTACGAGAGAACCGTTCGTGCCAGTCAGAAGCTTGTTGTATTGCTTTTCGAGACCCGTCAAGCCGTCGTTGTCCACATTCACTACACCCAGCACCTGCGATGCCAGGTTGCCGTATGGATATACGCGCTTCATGGCCTGCTCAAAAAGCACGCCGGGCAGGTTCTTCTTCTCCAGCGCCGCAACATCGTCTTCGTCCACCTGGCGCTTGATATACACCCAGGTGCCATCGGACTCAACGAGCTTGCGGCAGGTCTTTTTATCGATTCCAGTTGCCTTGACCAGCGCTGACACCGTCTTGTCAACATCCTCGACAAGCTGCGGGTTCACGGCGATGTTGCGACATTCGACCGACGATGCCAACACGTTGCCGTTGCGGTCGTAGATGGTGCCGCGTTTGGCATAGAGGGTCTGCGCAAGCAGGCGGCGCGCATCGGCACGCTCCCGCAGTTTATCGGCTTCGGCAATTTGATAGTCGGCAAGGCGAAAGACGCCCAAGCCCAAGCCAAGCCCGATGAAGCCCATGACGGCTTTGCGGCGAGGCAGAGGCGCGCCTGTGAGCCATTCGGTCGACGAACTCTTGCGCGACCTGGTGTTATGCACTTGAGGGCCGCCCGAGCCGCGAAGTCGCGACGCCGGGTCGTTGCCACGGGACTGCCCGGCGTTGTAAGATTGCCGACCCGTTCCTTGATAACCAGAACGTCCCCGCGACGAGGGACGTCCAGAACCGCGGCCCCCATCGGAACCGAGGCGATAGTCATTTGTCATACTCAGCTACCGTCTTGCTACTGAGCGGTCGCGGTCGCGTTGGCGCCCGCGGCTGCATCCTGCGAAAAGTCAAGTGTAACGCTCTCGCTGGGCTCCACCATGCCATATGCGCCCGCAAGGTCGCGAATGCGCGTGTCGGCGCCATAGACCGAATGCATGACCTCCAGATCGGAGCTCTCATCGGTCGCCTTTTCGAGCGTGTTGGTAAGCTCGGCGTTGCTGTTGAGCACCTGGGCCGTGACGCCGGCAAGCGCCACGCGGGCGACACCAATCGTCATGAAGATAGCCGCAATGATGCAAAACGTTTTAAGAACGCTCATGAAAACCGGGCTTACCGCCTGGTTTGCCTGACGGCCCGCGCCCGTGTAGACATCAAAGCGCGGCGTGCGCTGCTCACGGAGAGCAACGGGGGCCTGCGGCGTCTCACGATAGGCGGGCATGGCGTTCATATCATAGGCGAGTGCTGCGCTTGAAGTGTTGTAGCCCATGATATGCCGCCTCCCATCCCGAGTACGTTGGTAGTGTGTTTAAGCTTCGTTTATGGTGCGAGCGGGAGGTCCAATATCGCGCGGTCGCGTCTACAGACGCTGCGCCACGCGGATTTTGGCTGATCTCGCCCGAGGGTTGCGCTCAACCTCATCAGGCTGGGCAACCAGGGGTTTGCGGGTGATGACCTTGAGTATCGGCACGTTGCCGCACACGCACACCGGAATCTCCGGCGGACACGTGCACCCCTGGCTCATCTCCTTAAAGTGGTTCTTTACGATACGGTCCTCGAGCGAGTGATACGAGATGACGCAGATACGTCCGCCCGGGTTGAGCCACCTGGTGGCGGCATCAAGCCCTCGTTCGAGCACATCGAGCTCGTGATTGACCTCGATGCGAATGGCCTGGAAACTTTTCTTGGCCGGGTGTCCACCATGCCGACGAGCGGCAGCCGGGATACCCGCCTTGATGATCTCGACAAATTGGCCGGTGGTTTCGATCGGTTCTTGCTCGCGGCGGCGCACGATCTCGCGCGCGATCTGCGAGGCGAACTTCTCTTCGCCGTAGACGCGTAGAATCCGGGCGAGGTCGTGTTCGTTATAGGTGTTGATGACCTCAGCTGCGTTTAAGGTGTTATTACCCGGATCCATCCGCATGTCCAATGGGGCGTCCTCGTTATACGAAAAGCCCCTGCCAGGGATATCGAGTTGCGGCGACGAAACGCCCAAATCGAACAGGAAGCCATCGACCCCGGGCACCTCGGCCGAGCAAAGCAGCTCGTCCAAGTCGCCGAAGTTGCCCTTCAGGAGCTGGTGCGGAACGCCGTGAACCTCGCGGTCCAGACGGGCGCCAGCGGCCTCGAGGGCCATGTCGTCCTGATCGACGCCGAGCAAAAGGCCCGTCTCCCCCACCTGCGCGGCCATCTTTACCGAATGGCCGGCACCGCCAAGGGTGCAATCGCAGACAACGGAGCCGCTCTTTAGCCGCAGCGACTCAAGCACTTCGCCGAGCATGACAGGTTCATGCCGATATTCTTGTGTCAAGATCCCACGCTCCATCCGTTACCCGTGCCTTGCCCTTACGAGAAGAAGAGGTCCAGCAGGGCCTCATCGTCATCGTCCTCATCGGCCGCGGCGCGATCCCAAACCTCAAGGTGGTCGTAGTTGCCCACAACCGTGACCTCGCGGTCGAGGTTCGCCTGCTTGCGGAGAGACTCGGAAAGACCGATACGACCGGCGCTGTCCACGTCCATCGACGTGGTGCGCTTGTTGATCGCCCTCATGAGCTTCTGGTCATTAATGTCACGCGGGTTAAAACCCTCGTGGCCCTCACGACCCGCGAAGAGTCCTTCGACCCACTTATCGAAGGCCTCGGCAGAGAACACGTACAGAGCATCGACATCCAGGGCTTTAAACACGCGAACGTGCTCTCCAAGCTCCTCGCGAAGGGGTGCAGGCAGGGATAGACGACCTTTTGCATCGAGATTGCGCTCGTATGCACCAGTCATTCCCATGTGCGCCCTCCCCTCGGTTACTCAGATGGCACGTACGCGGGGAACCACCCCGCCTGTCGACGTCATCAATAATATGGGGAACCGCCCCATTTTTCAACACCTTTCCCCACCCCTTCCCC
>CABUQG010000027.1 GCA_902493535.1 uncultured Collinsella sp.
TCACGAGCGGGGGCTCCTATCTTTTTAGTGCCCTCGGATTGGGTCATAGTGTCTGTCTCCGAGTTCAAGAAGCTCCTGAACGACTACATCGATTCCGCCTACAATGCAGGCGGCACGCAGAAGCAGAAGGAGCAGCTGAAGCAGCTTCAGAATAAGCTGGCAGAGGCGCAGAAGAACTTCGGGACTGCTGGAACGGCTTATTCTAACGCATTGGATAAGCAAGAAAGCGCTCGCGATGCCTATACCGCGGCCGACACGAACATGAACACCGCCAAGGGTGAGTACGAGAAGGCTAAGTCCGACACCGCCGCCGCGAAGACGGCATACGACGCCGCGAAGGACGCACTCGGCGGAATCGACATCGAGTCCCTCAAGCAGAACCTCGATACCGCCAAGAGCAAGGCCGCTACTGCCCAGGCAGTTCTCGCTAAGGCAAACGCCACGCTTGCTGACAGCAAGACGAAGGCAGCCGAGGCCGCTGCTCACAAGGCGAAGGCTCACAGCGCCCGCGATGCCGCCAAGGCAAAGTCCGAACAGGCCAACGAGGCGTATGACAACGCTACCGCTTCGGTCAAGGACCTTGCCGCCAAGCGCGATGCCGCCCAGGCGGACCTTGCGAATAAGCAGGGCTCGCTTGACGAGGCAAAGAAGGCCGACGATGCCGCCCAGGCTGGTGTAGACAAGGCCCAGGCCGCAGATGTCCAGGCCGCAACTGCTCTTTCGGACGCCAAGCAGGCAGTTGCCGCCAAGGCGCAGGCTGTGTCCGACGCACAGGCCAAGGCCAAGGCTGCCGAGGGCGAGCTGACCGGCGCAAACAAGGCCTTCGAGCGCTTCGCCGGCGCCCAGAAGGCGGTCGACGACGCCAAGGCCGCCTATGACGCTGCCGTCGCCGGTGTCGCCGATGCCCAGAAGCAGCTCGAGGCCGCCAACGAAGCCGTCGTCGATGCGAACCTCGAGATCGTCAAGGCCAAGGCTGAGCTTGCCAACGACGAGGCACTCAAGGCCGATCTTGAGGCTGTCGACCACAAGGCATCCCTTGCCGCGGGCACGACGGGCAACGAGAAGCTGGTCAAGCTGAACGCTGCCTACGCTCGCTATAAGGCCGCCGTCGATGCCGCCGCTGGTCTCAAGGCTGCTCTGAGCGATGCCGATGCCAAGCTGTCCGATGCCAACGACGCCTATGCCGCCGCGCTTGCCGAGCTTGGCGATGCCAAGGATGCCCTGGCTGCCGCTCAGGCCGAGTACGACAAGTATCATCCCAAGGCTGAGCCTCAGGCCAAGCCCCAGGTTACGCAGGCCGCCGCAAAGGCCCCCGTTGCCAAGAAACAGGCTGCGCCTGCCGCGCTCGCCCAGACCGGTGATGACTCCGCTCTTGCGGGCGAGGTGTTCGTCATCGGCGGTATCACCCTCGTGGCCGCTGGTGTGACGCTGAGTGATCGTCGTCGCAAGCAGATGTAGCGTTTCGAGCGTAGTTTCTGCAACGAACTTCGGTTCATAGCAGGAGCGCTTCGATGGCTTAACCGATAAGGCCGGCGCGCTGTCATACGCAGCGCGCCGGCCTTTCTTTGTTTCGATATCAAAAAGCCCGGTCGGTAGCCGCGAAAGCTACCGACCGGGCAAATCGTAGGCAATATGGTTGCTGTCGAGCAGCTGCTCAGCTTAGCCCAGCAGGCTCAGACCCACGGAGACAAACGCCAGGATAACGCCGACGATGGACTCGCCGCCGAGCAGGCCGCTGGCAACGACCAGACCCTGTTCCTGGAAGGCGGCGTCCTTGGCAGCCCTCTCCTCGTCGGAAAGACCAGCGGTGGCGTCGCGGTGGGCGGACCACTTGTCGTAGGCGAGTTTGACGCAGGAGCCCAGGAATGCCGTGAGCGACATGTAGAACGGCAGGTACACGCCCAGGCCGATCATCATGGCCGGAATGCCGAGCCAATACATGACGATGCCGGCAATAAAGCCGCCCGCGAACCACGGCACGCTCGGGATACCCGAGACCATGGTGGCAACCACGCTTGCCTGCGCGGCCACAAAGCTCTTATCGGGACCAAAGGCATCCGGACCATAGGCGGTGACGAGCGCGACCATGACGGCGGCGGCGACCAGGGCGCCCACGATGCCGCCAATGGCCTGGCCGATCCACTGCGCACGCGAGTTGGTGCCCAGCACGGCGCCAGCCTTAAAGTCGTTCATGACGTCGCCCGCAAGGCCGCACGCCACGGCTACGATGCCGGCGATAAAGAACAGCTTGACCTGAGCGATCTGTGCGAAGGCAGCCACGATGAGCATGACGATGAGGCCAAAGATCTCCATGGGGTCGATACCCGTCTGGCCGCAGCTCTGCGCGCTCATGATGGTGGTGACAAAGGTGAATAGCGTGACGATGACGGCCGGGACGGGACCAAGGTCGAGCGCGATGGCAACGATCACGGCGATGGCTGCGGTGCCCAGGCCGATGATGCCGGCATCGAGCTTAAGGGAGCCCGAGATGAGCGACTGCTCGTTGGTGTCGGTGGAGCTGTCGGCGGCGAGGCCGCGGACGATGCCGGTGACCTGCGGCAGGATGTCCTTGAGGACGACGGCGACGCCAAAGCCCATCATGAGGCCCATGCCGAGGGACTTGACGATGCCCTGTGCAGTCACAACGTCAAACAGACCGGCAGCGGTGCCACCCACGATGATGCCAAAGTTGCCCAGCAGCGCGCCGGCAAACCAGAACGCGACGGGGGCGAAGCCCACCAAAAAGCCGATGGACAGCAACATGGGCGAGTTATAGATGGCAAAGGTCACGCCGGGGATATTGAGCGTGCACAGCATGCTGGGCACCACACCCAGAGCGTCGCGCAGCACACTGTAGATGCCTGCGATGGCCATGGAGCCAAAGAGCTGCTTGCCGGTCTTGCCGCCGGCCTCGGTGGCGCGCAGGGTCTGAGCTGCGGCGTTGCCGGTGGGGAACTCCAGCGCGGCGTCCACGATAAAGTGACGGTGGATGAGCGCTGTAGCCAGAAGGCCCAAGATGGTGCCGGCAAGCGCCACGATAAACATGTCGAGCCAGCTGATCTGGTCGGCATAGCCCAGCATCCAGGCGCCCGGGATGGTAAACGCCAGGCCGCCGGCGACCATGGCGCCCGCGGACATGATGGTGTGGGTAACGTTGGCCTCGTTGAGGCTGGCGTTGCCCATGAGCTTCAGGAAGAACAGCGAGATGACGGCAGCGAAAATGATCGGCCAGGGGAGTGCGCCCATCTTGAGGGCCGTGTAGGCCGAGCTCGCCGTGATGATTACGCAGCCAAAGACGCCAATGACGACGCCGCGCAGCGTGAGTTGCCCGCGCATCGAAGCACGGTTCGAGGGATTGCTCATATAAAACTCCTTTGCGTATATCCGCTTCCCCCGGGAGCGCCGCTACGGATACGGCGCGGGAAGTCGGGTTACCAAGGGCCGCCGCGTGAGCTCGCAAACGACCGCGCACCAGTATAGCCGTAAGCTAGTCATTTTGGGGTGACTGGTTTAGGTAGGCGATATACTGCTGGGCAGACGAAAGGAGCGCCGACGATGCTTAATGGGTGCGCATACATATTGACGGTCGACGTGGGCAACACGTTCATTCGCTTTGGCCTGTTTGCCGAGGATTCGGCCGCGGCGCAGGAATGCCCGCTTGCGACGTGCGAGATCACGACGCCGTCGAGCATCACGGCAGACGAGGCGCGCATGCGTCTCGCTCAAGTCATGGCCGCACTGGCGGCCGATGCGGGCATGCCGGGTGCGCTTGTGCCCGCAGCCGCAGTGCTGAGTTGCGTGGTGCCGGCGCTCGAGCGCCCGTGGAAGACGGCGCTTTCCCGCACTTGTACGGGGCGCGTGCTCACCGTGGGGCCGGGCCTCAAGACCGGTATGCCCGTCCACTACGACGACCCGGCCGAGATCGGCCCCGACCGCATCGCCGACGCCGTGGCGGCCCGTGCCGTCTACGGCTCTCCGTGCATCGTAATCGACTTGGGTACCACGACCAATATCGAGGTCATCGACGCGCACGGTACCTTTGTGGGCGGCGTCATCGCGCCGGGTCTGGCGCTTGGCGCCCGCTCGCTTTCGGCTGCTGCGGCGCGTTTGCCTCAGGTCGAGCCTTCGGCGCCAACGCACGTCATCGGCCGTAACACGCGCGAGGCGATGCGCTCGGGCGTGGTCTTGGGCGAGGTGGCCCGCATCGACGGCATGCTCGATATGGTGCTTGCCGAGATGCGCTCGACCAAGGCGGCGGGGGAGGGCGACGTGCCCATCGTCATTACCGGCGACGACGCCGAGGCGCTCGCGTTGCTGGTCGGCCATAGCCTGACGGTTGACGACGCGCTGACGTTGCGGGGTCTCGCCGAGCTCTACCACATCAACCAAAAGCCCCGCCGCGTGTAAAAGTGAGGGCGCCGGTGGGACAAACGCCTCCACCTTTCACCTGCTACAATGGGTCAAACTATTGCGATTACGGAGGTGTCTGCCATGTCGGACGATCTTCATCAAACTTCGTCAGGCAAGCGCCTGGACGTCATTAGCTGGGACGAGTTCTTTATGAGCGTGGCCATCGCCGCGCAGCGCCGCAGCAAGGACCCCAACACACAGGTGGGTGCGTGCATCGCCAACACCAACCACCGCATCCTTTCGGTGGGCTACAACGGTACACCCTCGGCGCTCAACGACGACTTTTTCCCGTGGGGTACGAGCGACGACCCGCTGCAGGACAAGCACAACTACGTGGTCCACGCCGAGGCCAACGCCGTGCTCAACTACCGTGGTTCGCTCAAGGACCTCGAGGGTTCCACGGTCTACGTCACGCTGTTTCCGTGCCACGACTGCGCCAAGATTTTGGCGCAGGTGGGCGTGGGCGAGGTTGTCTACCTGGACAACAAGTACGCCGACACCGATGATGGCCGTATCAGCCGCCGCATTCTCGACTCCTGCGGCATCAGCTACCGCCAGGTCATCGTCGATGTTCAGATTGGTACCGGGGGACAAGCTCAGCAGTAGTGCGTGCCAACGCCAGCTGGCGGCAAAACAGCCAAAAGAGCCCCGTCCCAAATTGACTACTCGTGAAAGTCGCGTCTGCGCGCATGGACGGCTCGTGAGCGGGTACATGGCTGTAGTAACATAGCTTCTGTCCGCGGGCGTGCCCGCGTTATTGTGAGAAAGGAGCCCCTGTGGCTGTTAACGAAGAGCTGCTTAAGAAGGTTCTTGAAGAGATTCGCCCCAACCTGCAGGCCGACGGCGGCGATATGGAGTATGTGGGCGTCGACGACGAGGGTGTCGTCAAACTGGAGCTGCAGGGCGCTTGCGCCGGCTGCCCCATGAGCTCGCTGACCTTGTCTATGGGCATCGAGCGTATCCTGAAGGAGCACGTGCCCGGCGTTACCCGCGTCGAGCAGGTCAATGCTTCCGGCGAGGCCGAGGACCTGTACGACGAGTACGCGCCGTTCTAAGATGCGAAAGCTGCGGACGGCATACTCCGCATAGACGTTACGCCCAAATATGCGGCTGCGAGCGCAAGGCCCGCGGCCGCATTTGTATGTAGGGAGTAGGAGGGTCGACATGCTCAACGACTTCTACCATATGCTTGATCCTGTCGCGATCTCGGCGGGCCCCATCACTATCTACTGGTACGGCCTGGCCTACGTGGTCGGCGCTCTGCTCACGGCGGTCGTCATGTACCGCACGCAGCGCCGCTGGGGCTTTAACATCACGATTGACGACCTGACGAGTGTCGTGGTCGGCGTGGTCTTTGGCCTCATTATCGGTGCCCGCCTGTTCTACGTCGTCTTTTACGGTGATGGCTACTACTGGGCGCACCCGCTCGAGATCTTTGCCACCAACGAGGGCGGCATGAGCTTCCATGGCGGCCTGGTGGGCGGCATTATCGGCGGCATCATCGTGTGCCGCATGTATAAGCTCGACGCATGGACTTTGGCAGACCTTGCCGTCATAGGCGCGCCGCTGGCGCTGTGCCTGGGCCGTTGCGCCAACTTCGTGAACGGAGAGCTGTGGGGCAAGCCGACCGATCTGCCATGGGGCGTGGTCTTTGGCGGGACTGCGGGCGAGATGCCGCGTCACCCCTCCCAGCTCTACGAGGCATTTCTTGAGGGCATCGTGCTCTTTTGCATTCTGCAGGTGCTCAGCCGCAAAAAGCCGCTACTGCCCCAAGGCACGTTTATGGGCGTGTTTGTGATGGGTTACGGCATCGTCCGCTTTCTCGTTGAGTTCGTGCGCGTGCCCGATGCCCAGCTGGGTTATCTGCTGGGAGGCGTCATCACCATGGGCCAGCTGCTGAGTCTGCCGCTCGTAATCGCGGGCCTGGCGCTCATCATCTTTGCTCGTCGCCGCAACCAACCCCAGCGCATCTACCTCGACGCCTAGCCAAGACCACCACAAAGGGGACAGGCACCTTTGTGGTGGTTTGCTGGGCAACGATGACAGAACCGTAACGTTTCCCCAGATAAAACCTGCCAAAATAAACCTGTCCCTTTTTGGCAGGTTTCTAGAAAGGCTTTCGGACTGTGAAGGATTCCGATCTCTCCACAACGGCTGCGCGCGACGCTGCCCGCATCGTCTGGTTTAAGCGCTACCCCGCCAAGCAGACGCTCATCGCATTTTTGCTCGCGCTGTTGGCGACCACGGCGTTTTCCATCGATCCCTCCCCGGTGTCGAGCAACGCAGTCTTGGCGATTGACCCCAAAGCCTCGGGCATGCTGTACGTGTGCTACGAGGTGCTCCTCTCGTTTGCCGGCCATACCGACGCGGTCATGCTGCTTGCACTTGCCTGCCTGCTCACCTTGCCGTTTCGCTACGTGTTCTTTGGCCGTGGCGACACCTGGCGTCCATCGATCATTCTGCCGTCGCTGTTCTTTGCCATCTGCATGGTGTTCGGCCGCAGCTACGATCTCACCGACTCGGCCGAGATTGTCCTTGGCGACAAAGCCCGCATCATCTGCGCCTGGATTGGCGGCGCGGGCTGGATGCTCTTGGCGGTCGTTGCCTTCTACCTTGCCTTTGAGTGTCTAGATTGGCTGAGCTCTCGGCGCATTCCGTTTTCCGAGGCGCACTTTGGCCGCGTATGGCGTGTGACTCACGCCGTGCTCTCGGTCCATCCCTTTGCCGGGCCCTTCCTGGTGCTTATGGTCGCCTGGGCGCCCACGCTCATCGCTTCGCTGCCCGGCCTTTTTATGGGAGATACGGGTGCGCAGATTCGCCAGTGGTTCAACTACCCCAACGGCACGAGTGACTACCTGCGTCTGCTCAATCCCAATGTGTTGCTCAACGGACATCATCCCGTGGTGCACACGGCTATCATCGGTTCGTGCGTCCAGCTGGGGCTTTCACTGTTCAACAGCGCCAACGCAGGTCTTGCCATCTACACCTGCGCTCAGTTCGTCATTACGGCCGCCTGCATGGCCTATTCCATCTCGTCGCTGCGCAAGCTGGGCGTGAGCCTGCCGGTCCGCGGCGTGATCTTGCTGTTCTTTGTGTTTATGCCGATGTTCTCTAACTACGCGGCGTTGCTCACCAAAGACGTGCTCTTTGCCGACGCGTTCTTGGTGCTGCTGGTACAGACCGTCAAGCTCGTGGCATGTGGCTTGCCCCGTCGTGATGCCAATGTCGAGCGAACGGGCGAGAAAGCCCCCGTGCTCTTTGCGCGCCACGACTGGCTGCTGCTTGCTCTGGGCGCCATGGGCTCCACGTTTCTGCGTAACGGCGGCCTGGTGTTTCCCCTGGCGGCATGCGTAATCGCGGCGGCGCTTTGCGCATGGGACGTGCATGTGGCTCGTCGTGCAGCCAAGCAGGCTGGTGCTGCGCCTTCGGGCGCCACCCCGCGTTTCCGCTGGGTGGGAGTTCTTGCGGTGCTTGCGCTCTGCCTTGCCTCTAATATGTACTTCACCAAGGTCTTTATGCCGGCACACGACATCACGCCTGGTTCCAAGCGCGAAATCCTCTCGATTCCGTTCCAGCAGACGGCTCGTTTTGTCCAAAAGCACGACGGCCTCAACTCGGGCGTCAACCCCACGGTTAAGGAGGACGGCACCATCGTGGAGGCTCCTTGCGACGGCTTGGTGACCGACGAAGAGCGTGCCGTGATCGACCGTGTGCTCAAGTACGAGAATCTGGGGCGCCGTTACAACCCGGATAAGTCGGACGCCGTCAAAAATTGCTTTAACGAGTACGCCTCGCAGGAGGACATCAAGGCTTATTTTGAGGTGTGGGCCCAGATGTTCAAAAAGGATCCCGAGTGCTATATCTCGGCGCTCGTCAATAACTACTACGGCTACTTTTATCCGAGCGCCCGCGATGCGTGGGTCTACAGCACGGCGCGCAGTGCCGAGATTATGGCGAAGCCCGATAACCTCAAGTACTTTGACTTCCATCCGGTCGATAGCAAGGTCGTGCGCTGGTGCGACCACCTGATCAACCTGTATCGCGTGGCAGTACAACGCATCCCGTTTATCTCGCTCACCATGAGCTCGGCCACCTATGTGTGGATCATGATCGCCGTGGTGCTCTATCTGCTACGTCGTCATTCGTGGCGTGCGCTGGCGATCTGGGTGCCGCTGCTGGGCGTGCTCGCCGTGTGCCTGATCGGTCCCTGCAACGGCTCGACCTACATGCGCTATCTGTATCCGGTCATCGCCTGCATGCCCTTTGCCATCGGCGCCACCATCACCCGCAGCGATCTCCTCTGGTCCTAACTTGGTGCATTGGGGTCAGGTTTCTTTGCACCAAAGGGGGGCATCATCACGACGCCTTCATTTTGGGGTTTATCTCGCAGGCCAGTAGGTATATCATAACGACGTTTGTTTATATTGCCCGAGCATCTGCGCTGGGCTTTAGGTCGAAACCGATAGGAGACACGTATGTCCGGACACTCTAAGTGGGCCACAACCAAGCATCGTAAGGGCGCGCAGGACGCCAAGCGTTCCGCCCTCTTCTCCAAGCTCAGCCGCAACATTACCGTTGCTGCCCGTCTCGGCGGCGACCCGCTGCCCGAGAACAACGCCAGCCTCGCCGCTGCCGTTGCCAAGGCCAAGGCTCAGTCCATGCCTAAGGACAAGATCAAGTCCGCTATCGACAAGGCTTTTGGTTCGGGTGCTGACGCCGCCGTCTACGAGAACATCGTGTACGAGGGCTACGGTCCCGCCGGTGTCGCCGTCTACGTCGACTGCCTGACCGACAACCGCAACCGTACCGCTGCTGATGTCCGTTCCGCCTTCTCCCACGCTGGTGGCAACCTGGGCACCTCCGGCTCCGTCGCCTTCCAGTTTGAGCGCAAGGGCCAGATCGTCGTCGCCAAGGAGATCCTGGACGAGAACGCCAAGAAGGAGACCATGATCGCCAACGGTGCTGCCGGTGACGAGGATGAGTTCATGATGGCCATCGCCGAGGCCGGCGGCGAGGACTACGAGGACGCCGGCGAGGAGTGGATCGTCTGGACTACTGCCAACGAGGTCATGGCTGTCTCCAAGGCGCTCGAGGAGCAGGGCGTCCAGGTCAAGGGCTCCGAGACCACCATGGTCCCGACCACCCCGACCGAGGTCTCCGGCGCCGACGCCAAGAAGGTTCAGCGCCTCATCGACCGTCTTGAGGAGCTCGACGACGTCCAGGATGTTTACAGCACCATGGACATGACCGACGAGGTCATCGCTGCCCTCGAGGAGGAGTAGCGCCCGCACGGGTTAAGCCGTGCATATCTGGGCATAATGAAGCGAGCATGCAAGCCTCGTGGAATAGATGAGCCGGATCCGCGTGCGTAGAGCACCGGACCCGGCTCTTTTATAATGATGCGAACCGTTTTGCATTTCGAGAGCCGAGATTTGAAGGGAGCGCCGCGTGCGCGTACTCAAACGAGCCCTAGCGATCGTGTATCTTGCCGCCACCATCGTGGCGCTGGGTACGCTTGTCTGCCAGTTTTGGGGGCCGTATACGTATCGCTTTATGCTGCTGATGCGCGACCCCATGCCGCGCATTGTCGTGACGGCATGCGGCGGAGTTGTGGCGATTGGCGTGCTGGTAAGCTTCTTCCGCCTGATGTTTGCTCGTCGCGAGCCGTCCTGCGTGCATCCGGCGGGGGAGCGCAATATCGAGGTCACGCTCGCGGCGCTTTCTTCGTGCGCCAGGGCTGCTGCAGAGCGCGACGATCGCGTGATGATCGAGCATGTCGAGGCCCGCGTCCAAGGTTCCGACGATTCGCATGTCCGTTTTAAGGTCGAGGCTATCGCGCTTGACGATAAGGACGTGGCATCTCTGGCTACCGCGATGCAGCAGCGCATCGAGGAAGCTTGCGACACCATGCTCGGCACGCCGGGTACGACCACGCGCGTCCGTTTTTTGCCGTCCAAGACTACCGTCCAGACCGTGGAGATTTCCGGTGAGTGATACCAATCAAGATAAGACCGCTCGTACGCCGCGCCTGACGATTGACCAGAGCGCCACGCCGGCGAGCGAACCTGTTGATTCCAAAGCAGAGGCAACTGAGTTACAAGACGCAGCGGCCGCGGATTTTGACGAGGCTATGGGTCTCATCAAGGGTACGGGCGCTGCCATCTGGAGCTATGCTGTGCGTCATCCCAACACCACGCTCGGTGCCGTCGCTGGCTTTATCCTTGCCGTGTTGGTGCTCACGCTCGGCCTGTGGGACACGCTCGTCATTGCATTCTTCGTGCTGATCGGCGCCGTGATCGGCCAAATTCGCGACGGCGAAAACGGGATCGTCAACTTCTTCGGCCGTCTGTTTAGCGGCCGCTAATATGTATTCGACTGTCGCATCCGCGGCAGGCATAAGGAGGAACCATGGCTTTTAATACGAAGGTCGATGTGGCCGATACCGAGCTCGAGGCAGACGAGACCGTCACCGCCGAGGCCGAGGACGTAACGCTCGAGGATGAGGCGCTCGTCGAGGCCGAGTCCGCCGATGACGCGGACGAGGATGATGAGGAAACAGACGAGTCCGAGGACTCGCTGACCTATTCCAACGGTGTGATCGAGAAGATCGTCGCCATGGCCACCCGCGAGGTGCCGCACGTCCTGGGCATGAAGGGTAACCTTATGCACTTTGTGCAGGAGCAGTTTGGTGCCGAGAATCTGACCAAGGGCGTGACGGTTGAGGTCACCGATGACAATCGCGTGGTCGTCAACATCTCCGTCATTATCGAGTACGGCGCCTATGCGCCCGCGATCTTCGACGATGTCAAGGCACGTGTCACCGAGCGCCTTGCCGCGATGACCGGCCTTGAGGTGGCGGGCGTCAACCTGCGCATCGAGGACGTCATCACCCCCGAGGAGTACGAGCACCGCACCAGCCAGCACGAGTAACCTTCCAAAAAGGGACAGGTTTGTTTTGGCAGGTTTTATCTGCGAAAACGTTAAACGGCCGACCGCGCAAGCAAAAGCGTGGCCGGCCGTTTTTGTACGCTCCCGATGTAGTCATACCGCTCGTCTAACTAGGGGTTGCAATCGTCGCGTTCCGCGTTACCCTAATGGGCGCATTGTTTCCAAATTGTTAACGAGGAGTTGCCGTAATGCCCGACGAGCACGAAACAGAAAGCAAGGCATGGGCGATTGAGGCCGCCGCGGCAGAGGCGGCATCGCGTGCTGCCGAGGAGGTACATCGTCCTCCCGTAGTGCCGATGGAGCGCGTGGTCGATCGCACCGATATCGAGCGCGGCGAGCGTGCCGGTCAAAAGCGCAGCCAGGAGCCGGGCTTCCCGCGCTTTTTTGTCGAGCTCAATCTGGGCCTGATTCTTACGGCCTTCGCCATCGTTGCGTTTAAAACCCCTAATCACTTTGCTTTTGGCGGCACCTCGGGCGTGTCGGTCATTCTGTCCACGCTGTTCCCGACCCTGCCCGTCGGCGTCTTTATGTGGATTATCAACGCGGTTCTCGTCGTTTTGGGCTTTATCTTTTTGGAGCGCAAGGCAATCCTGTGGAGCGTCTTCGCCTCGTTTGCGCTGTCCGCCTATGTTTCGCTTTTTGAACTCTTTATCCCGACCGATATCTCGATGACGGGCGATATGTGGCTTGACCTGTGCTTTGCCGTGATTCTGCCGGCGCTCGGCAGCGCCATTGTCTTTGATATTGGCGCCTCGACGGGCGGCACGGACATTCTCGCTATGATCCTCAAACGCCGCACCACGCTCGAGATTGGTCGCGCACTGCTGTTGGTCGATATCGGCATCGTGGCCATCGCGGCCTTTTTGTATGGCCCGCGTGTCGGTCTGTATTGCGTGCTCGGCCTGTTTGCCAAGACGCTTGTGGTCGACAAGGCCATCGAGAGCATTCACCTTCGTAAGGTCTGCACAGTCATTTGTTCCGAACCCCTTAAGGTCGAGGAGTTTATCGTCAAGCATCTCAACCGCACAGCGACCATCAGTCGCGGCTACGGTGCCTTCTCGGGCAAGTGCGTGACGGTGATCATGAGCGTGCTGAGCCGTCGCGAGGCCGTGCAACTACGCCGCTATGCGCGCGAAGTCGATCCGGGTGCCTTTATCACGATCGTCGACAGCTCCGAGATCGTCGGCAAGGGCTTCCGCGGAACGAACTAGCACAGACATATTCAACGAACCGCCTGCTGGCGCCGCGTGCCTTGCAAATCGGTCATCTTTGAGTATTTGACCCCACATTGGGCAATAATGATGCTAAAGACATCGTTTGCGATCCAAGTGATTCGTTCAAGATACGAAGGGATGATTCTATGTTCTGCTCGCAGTGCGGCGCCCCCATGGGCGATAACGACAAGTTCTGCGGCGTGTGTGGTGCTCCTAATGCCGGTGCCTCTGGCCCCGCTCCCCAGGGACAGCCTCAGCCCCAGCAGTTTGTTCCGCAACCGCCCGTGGCGAATGCGCCAAAGGGCTGTGTGGTTCAGGCGTTCCAGGATATGACCAAGACTCCGGGTGTGCTTCAGCGTGTATGCCAAATCGCGTTTTTGCCGGCGCTGATTTGCGTTGTGTCGGTGCTCGTGTTGTTTATTCCCGTTATTGGCGGCATTGCGGCTGCCATCGGCTTTTTGGCAGCTTGCATTGCGAGCGTGTGCGGTTCCGGCTTTGGCATCGAGTGGGGTCGCGATCTGTCGCTTAAGATCGATGACGGCATGGATCGTCCGCTGATGCGTTCCACGTCGTTTGGTCTCGGAGTCTTTTCGAGCGTTATTTCGGTCGTGCTCGAGGTTATCGCTGCCATTCCCGTTATCGGTGTAGTGCTTTCGCTGGTGGAGGACGTGGCGCTTGGTGCCGCAGGCTCGTACTCCTACTATGGCTCCTATGCGCTCGAGGCTGCGCTGTTCGGTTCGCTCGGCCTGCTTGTCCTGGCGCTGATTGCCTCGGCGATTCTGGGTGTCTTCTTTAAGATGTTCGCCGACATCGCCGTGATGCACTTTGCGGTGACCGGTCGCGTCGAGAGCGCGTTTTCGCTCGATAAGGTCTGGGCGGCCTTTAAGCACAACAAGACCAAGCTGTTCTGCGCTTCGTTCCTTCCCGAGTTTTTGACGGGCCTGGTCGCCAATGTTGTCACATGGATCTTGACGGTCGTCTTTGGCGCCATTGCCTCTGTCGGTATGTATAGCTACTACTATCGTCCTACGGGTATTGAGGCAATTGTTACCGGCGGTGGCGTCACGCTCGTGCTGTTCCTGGTGCTGGTTGCTTTCGTCACCGTATTTCTTACGGTCTTTGGCAAGATGCTCAAGCACCGTGCCGTTGGCTATTGGGTCGCACGCTATGCAAGCGAATGGGCCGATGAGGATAAGGACGACGTCCTGACTTTTGCATTGCCCTTCGAGAAGAAGTCCGCTGCTTCGGGTTACAGCGCTCCGGATGTCGCACCCGCACCTGAGTCCGAGCCCGCACCTGAGCCTGAGCCTGAGCCGGCACCTGCACCTGAGCCGGCGTCCGAGCCAAGCTCCGACGAGGAGCCTCAGGACGAGTAGCCACGCCGCCTGCTATTTGGGGACGGGGTAGAAATGGTAGAAATAGCGCTTGAAGAATGAGCGGGGGCGGACGTTTCGATACGTCCGCCCCCGCTCTGCTTTAGCCAGGCTGTTATGGATGGGTGTGACGACTACTCGTCGTGCTTCTCCTCGCGGCGTGCAGCAGCGCGTGCGTCGTGGATGCCCTTGATCGCGGCATGGCGAGCCGTTCGGGCATCGTGGATGGCGTCGCGAGCCTCGGCGGTCGTCGCCTTGGCAGAGCGCAACTTGGCGGCCAAGTCGGGATTGGTTTCGGCGACTGCGGTAATCGCGGGGCCGTCGAGCTCCTCTTGCGTGGGCTCGGCCAAAAAGTCGATGGCATACTGGGCTGCAACCATGGAGCCCTTGGCCAGCACGCTCTCGTCAATCTTGTAAAAGCAGGAATGTTGGGCGTACGTGGCGCCAATCTTGGGGTTGCGCGTACCTACAAAGGCGAGCACGCCCGGTACGCGGCGCAGGTACTCCGAAAAATCCTCGCCCGAGAGCGTGCCGCGATAATGGCCTTGGCCGGTGGGGCCCAGACACTTAATTACAGCCTGACGGCAGCGCTCGCTCGAGGCCGCGTCGTTTTCGACCTTGTAGTTGGCGATGGTGTAGTCGGTGAGCTCTGCCTCGGCGCCCAGAGCTGCCGCGGTATGCTCCACGATGCGGCGCATGAGCTCCGGCATTTCCTCGTGGGTCGAATCGCCGTAGGTGCGCACTGTGCCGGCGAGGTAGGCCGTGCCGGCGATAACGTTGCGCGCGGTGCCGCCGTGCAGCTCGCCGACGGTGATGACGGCCGGCTCGTAGGGGCTGATTTCGCGCGAAACGATGGTTTGCAGGGCGTTGACGATCTCGGCGGCAACCATGACGGCGTCGTGGCCGCGCTGGGGCATGGCGCCATGGCACGATGTACCGCGGACATCGATGCGGAACCAGTCGGTATTGGCCATGCGCGGACCGGGCTCGCAGCTCACGGTGCCGGCGTCGACCTCACTCCAGATGTGCGCGGCGTAGGCGCCATCGACGCCGTCGAGCACGCCGGTGCCGATCATGAGCTTGGCGCCCTGGCCGTTTTCCTCGCTGGGCTGGAACACGATGCGGACCTCGCCGTGGATGTCGTCGGTCATATGGCGCAGGATTTGCAGCGTTCCGAGCATCATGGCGATATGGCAGTCGTGGCCGCAGGCGTGCATGCAGCCCTCGTTGACGCTGGCGAACTCCTCGCCGGTCTGCTCGGTGACGGGCAGGGCGTCGATGTCGGCGCGCAGCAGGATGCGGCGGCGTGGCGTGCCGTCCTCGCGATAGGCATCTGGCGCGGTGCCGCGAAGGGTCGCCACAAGGCCCGTCTTAAGGGGACGCTCGTAGGGGATATTCATGGCGTCAAGCTGGTTGGCGATGTCGGAGGTCGTGCGCTCCTCGGCGAGGCTCAGCTCCGGGTGCTTATGGAAGTGCCGGCGCTGCTTGATGATATAGGGCTCAAACTCGGTAGCGATATCTTTGATGGCTGCGGTGACGTCGTCAGCCGCGCGAGCCTCGGTCGCCGCCATAATCTGCTGTGCCTTGGTCTTCGTCATGGTCGATTTGCTCCTTGCTGGGTTGATCGCAAAATCGTACAGGCTCTCTCCAGTATGCCACCTGCCGCTAGGGCTGGTAAAGTTGCCGTTTGCCGCTTGGGGTTTTGTTACAAGGGCGGGGGAGTACACTCGGGGGTGTTGAATTTCCTGCCAGAGATGGGGATGCCCATGCAACATATCGATCGGATTATCCGCTCCAAGAACGTCTTTACCGCGCAAGACGGCATCGATACCGCCCGCGAGCTGGCGATTGCCATCGCAGGCGACCGTATCGTCGCAGTCGGTGCGCCCGACGACGTGATCGCCGCCGCTTCTGCCGCCACGTCGGTTATCGACTACGGCGAACAGTTTGTCTGCCCCGGTTTCCATGACGCTCATCTGCATTTCTTCCATACCTCGGTCGGTTCCTCGCCGTACATGCTCATGGATATGGGCACGTCCGAGGCGGCACTGGTGCAACATGCGCTCGAGTTTTCCCAGGACCTGCCCGACGATGCTTGGGTTGTGACGCAGGGCTGGCGCGATTACCGTTGGGACCCGCCCGAGCATCCAACCAAGGCGTCGCTCGATGCGGCATTCCCCGATCGTCCTTGCGTTATGTATTCGGGCGACGGGCACACGCTTTGGCTCAACAGCCGCGCACTCGAGGCGCTCGGCGTCACGCGCGACAGTGAGCCGCCGGCGGGCGGCAGCTACGACAAGGACGCAAACGGCGAGCTCACGGGCATTGCTCACGAGGCGGCTGCCATGCAGCTGCTACCGCGCTGCCTTGAGTGGCTGGGCGAGGATCGCATCGCAAGCGCTTACGCCGATCAAATGAGGCGTATGGCCGAGCAGGGCATCACCTCGATATGCGATATGTCGCTCATGCCCATGCCGGGCTGCGATTTTATCCGCGACGACGTCTATGACAAGCTGCAGGCAGCCGGCAAGTTGGGCATCCGAGCCCATCTGTTCCCCACGCTGCTGGATGACCAGTCGCGCCTGGAAGAGCTGCAGGCACGTTACGCGAACAACGCGCTGCTCTCGGCGCCAGGCTTTAAGCAGTTCTTCGACGGTGTGTCGAGCGAACACACGGCCTATCTCACCGAGCCCTATACCAACCCGCGCTTCCCGGGCGATCAGGGCCGTCTGACGGTTCCGGCTGAGCGCATGCGCAAACTGGTTCTGGCGGCCGCGGAGCGCGGTCACACCGTGCGCATCCACGTCATTGGTGACGGTGCGATTCATGCCGCGCTGGATATCTTCGAGGAAGCGGCCGACCTGTACGGCCTGCCCCAGCACGGCCATAACACGCTCGAGCACCTGGAGAACCTCCTGCCCAAGGACATCGATCGCTTGCACAAGCTCAACGTGGTTGCTTCGAGCCAGCCCTGTCACATTACACTCGACCCGGGTGGACCGGAGCGCGATCTGGGCCTGGAGCGCAGCCGCATCATGTGGCCGTTTGCGACCTATAAGCAGCGCGGCATTCGCCAAGCTTTCGGTACCGACAGCCCTATCACGCCCGTTACCAGCATGAACGTGCTCTACACGGCTATCACGCGACAGGACCCCAAAAGCCACTGGCCCGAGGGCGGCTGGTTACCGAGCGAGCGCATCGATGCAGCAACAGCCCTGCGCAACTACACCCTGGGCAGCGCCTATGCAGCGGGCGACGAGCAAAATCTCGGCAGCTTGGAGCCCGGCAAGTACGCCGACCTGGTAGTCCTGGACCAAAACCCGCTCATCATCGATCCCCAAGAGCTCCAGACCACTAAGGTTCAGGCCACCTACCTGGCAGGCAACTTGATTTACGAGCGCTGACGTTCATACCGCACCGTTAAACGCGGCTCGGGCAGTCTATTTTGGGATGGCGCTCGAGCCGCATTTGTTTGCCGATGGGGGTTCGTTAGGAGCGTCCCCGCTCTGTTGGATTTGGGCGCGGGGTTGAGGTGCTGCTGCCTTGTGCGCTCAATTTGGACATCAGCAATGCTGACTCTTAGTGTTTTGCATACTTCCCATTACAGATTGCATAAAAAGCTGGGATGTTCTTCCTGATCCTGATGTACCCCCGCCCGTGCCGTGCAAAAAACGGAGTATTCAGCACCACGAGCTCTGCCGGTGCCGCTGCGGCTGAGTAACGTTGCGGAGATTGACGTCATTTTGGGCTCCGGTACGGCGCGAAGTACGCCCATTTGTCCCAACGGGGTCTGCCCACCGACCAAAACCGCCTGCTGAAGGCGTTCTTGGGACCAATAAGGTATGTCCGGCGCGTATGCAGCCGTCCTGGCTTGCTGAATACTCCCAAAAATGCACGATGCTTCCCAGGGGACCCGTGCGCGCAGCGAAAACCATGCCCATGTCGCTATCCGTATCGCCATTTTGCTGCACTGACTTTTCTGAATACCGGGCTCGAATTAGTTAACCTAGCTCCCGGGGCGGACCGGAGGGCATGAAGTTTGTCGCGAGTTCCGCACGCAAAGGAAAGCACTTAATGTGCTTTCCGTCTTGCGCAGGACTGCAGAGCAGCAAACTTCATGCCCTCCGGTCCGCCCCGGGAGCCACCGCTAAGTTATCCCCCGGCATTCAGAAAATCTAAGTGCCAAAAAATAAGATTTTTTGACTCCGTGTTGTATAACCCGCCATTCGTGGGTACCATTCAACGCGTACGCAAACAAAAAGGGTTAACCCGCGCGGCATGACCGCGCGGCCCACAAAGGAGGAAACAAGCATGTCGTCTTTGAAGCCGCTTGCAGATCGCGTCCTGGTCAAGCCCGACGAGGCCGAGCAGAAGACCGCCTCTGGTCTGTACATCGCCAGCAACGCTCAGGAGAAGCCGCAGCGCGGCACCATCGTTGCCGTGGGCGCCGGCAAGGTCAACGACAAGGGTGAGCGCATCCCCATGGACGTCAAGGTTGGCGACGTTGTCATCTACGGTAAGTTCGGTGGCAACGAGGTCAAGGTCGACGGCGAGAAGTATCTGCTGATGCGCGCCGACGACATCTACGCTGTCGTCGAGGCCTAGTCCCGTCAGAATCTCTGATTCGTCTTTGAGCGCGTCCGCCGCATAGGACTCGGAAGCGGCGACGCGAGTCACATTTCTTTTGGAGGATTACCCACTATGGCAAAGAACATTACGTTCAACACCGATGCCCGCGCTAAGCTCGCCAAGGGCGTCAACACCCTGGCCGACGCCGTTACCGTCACCATGGGCCCCAAGGGCCGCTACGTTGCGCTGCAGCGCACGTTCGGTGCTCCGACCATCACCAACGACGGCGTTTCCGTCGCTAAGGAGATCGAGCTCGAGGACAACATCGAGAACATGGGCGCCCAGCTGGTGAAGGAGGTCGCCACCAAGACCAACGACACCGTGGGTGACGGCACCACCACCGCAACCCTGCTCGCCCAGGCCATCGTCAACGACGGCCTGCGCAACGTCGCCGCTGGCGCCAACCCGCTGGCCATCCGTCGCGGCATCGACAAGGCCGTCAACGTCGCCGTCGCCGAGATGAAGAAGCAGGCCAAACCGGTCGAGACCAAGGAGCAGATCGCTTCCGTCGGTACCATCTCCGCCGGTGACCCCGAGGTCGGCGAGAAGATCGCTGAGGCCATGGAGGTCGTGGGCAAGGACGGTGTCATCACCGTCGAGGATTCCCAGACGTTCGACATTACCATCGACACCGTCGAGGGCATGCAGTTCGACAAGGGCTATGTCTCCGCTTACTTCGTCACGGACAACGACCGCATGGAGGCCGTGATGAAGGATCCGTACATCCTCATCACCGACCAGAAGATCTCCAGCGTTCAGGACATCATGCCCGTTCTCGAGGCTGTCCAGCGCGCTGGCCGTGGCCTGCTCATCATCGCTGAGGACATCGACGGCGAGGCTCTGCCGACCCTGGTCCTCAACAAGATCCGTGGCGCCCTCAACGTCTGTGCCGTCAAGGCCCCGGGCTACGGCGATCGCCGCAAGCGCATCCTCGAGGATATCGCCGTCCTCACCGGTGGCCAGGCTGCCTTGGACGAGCTGGGCGTGAAGGTCGCTGACATCACCGCCGATATGCTCGGTACCGCTAAGTCCGTCACCATCTCCAAGGACAACACCGTCGTCGTCGGCGGCGCTGGCTCCAAGGAGGCCATCGACGCCCGTATCGCTCAGATCAAGGGCGAGATGGAGAACACCACCTCTGACTTCGACCGCGAGAAGCTCCAGGAGCGCCTGGCCAAGCTCTCCGGCGGCGTTGCCGTCATCAAGGTCGGCGCTGCTACCGAGTCCGAGCTCAAGGAGATCAAGCACCGCGTCGAGGATGCCCTGCAGGCTACCCGCGCTGCTGTCGAGGAGGGCATCGTCGCCGGCGGTGGCGTCGCCTTCATGGACGCTGCTCCTGCGCTCGACGCTGTCGAGATCGACGACCCCGAGGAGAAGATCGGCGTCGACATCGTCAAGAAGGCTCTGACCGCTCCGGTCGCCACCATCGCCAAGAACGCTGGCTTTGAGGGCGCTGTCGTGGTCGACAAGGTTGCCGAGCTGCCCGCCGGCCAGGGTCTCAACTCTGCCAACGGCGAGTGGGGCGACATGATTGAGATGGGCGTCCTCGACCCCGTCAAGGTCAGCCGCGTCACCCTTCAGAACGCTGCTTCTGTCGCCAGCCTGATCCTCATCACCGAGGCTACCGTCTCCGATGTGCCCAAGAACACTCAGCTTGAGGACGCCATCGCTGCTGCTACCGCTGGTCAGCAGGGCGGCGGTATGTACTAAGGCCGACAAGGTCTAGAACTCCCACCGGGAATCCGGGGGCGTGACGGGGCTTCTCTCCGGAACGTCCTCGGACATGCAAAGAGGCTCCTATTTGGCAAGGTGTTTTTTAGAATCCATTTTGCGCTCGGCCTCGAAGGC
>CABUQG010000028.1 GCA_902493535.1 uncultured Collinsella sp.
CATGCGAACCTCCAGTCCGGACCGCTTCACGGTCCAACTTTCTGTCCGCACCCCCTTACGAGCCAAAAACGGGAGATTATCCACGCTCATTCAACAAGCGTCCAAAAATCCACGCTCGTGTGTCCGAAAAATCCACGCTTAACCAATGCGCGTCCAGATTTCCACACTCGTCCGTCCGGATTTCCACGCTCGTGCGGCTCAACGCTCTACAACCGCCTCAGCACACACGCGCGGTACGCCGGCAACTTTGAGCTTGCGATCGAGCTTTATCGGGTCCCTCAGATCATCCCAGCACAAGCGCACGATCTTGCAGTTATCAAGCAGCGAAAGCCTCGACTCGCGCTGACGCTCATCAAACTGCGCCTTCGCAAGCTTACCCTCCTCCGCCGCTTTCTCGCTTTTAACGAATCCGTCGAACTCCCCGATAATCAGTCGGTCGCCCACACGCCACAAGTAGTCAACGCGATATGGCCGTCCCGGCTCAACTGGGTCGAACAGCTCAACTTGCAGCTCCGGCGTCTGCCAGCCGCGCTCGATCATCAGCGCGCGTGCCTTGGACTCGCCGCCGCTTTCCGACAGGCCATCGGCACACCGCGCAACCCTGCGCGCCGTCACAACACCGCGACGATTCAGGCCAAGCTTGTCGACAGTCTCAACGAGATGCTCCATCGACAACAGCTGCTCATGAAGCGCTGAGTCCGCAATGATCAGTCCCTCGACAAACGACGCATCGACCAGGCAATCCGCAATCGTCTGATCGATATCGGTCACGGCAATATCCATCTGGATTGCCCGCGTTTGACGAGCATAACGATGTCGAATCACCTGAGAGCCCGGCGTCGTCGATTGCGCCGGCGCCGCGGCGATATGGATGTGCGTCAAATTGGCATGCGAAACCGAAAGGCCATAGATAACAGCCGCCGTATAGGAGCAAAACGTCCAGTCGGGATGCTTTTGCGCAAGGGCCCGTACCCGATGCAGATAACGCTGCCGAAACTTGAGCTCGGACCAGTATTCCGGACGCGCATACAGCCCCGGCATGACCGCCTCTAGACTTCCCGCCGCAACACGCCGCTCAATCTGCTTTGCCTCCGCCGCCGTGCGCGCGTACACGCAACTCATCTGCTGTTCGCATGCTTTAATGTGACTTGCAAGTCTTTGATTCGCCGTCATGTTTCCCATGTCGCCTCCCAACTCTTGGAACGGCGCAAACGTATCAGACGGTTTCATGCGAAGTCTGACCAAATACCGTCCAGGCGCTGACCAAATGCTTGACGGTTTTGGACGTTTTAGGCTGATGGCTTATATCTGCAGGTAGAAGCCTTGCCAAGAGGTCCCTGTCTCCACATTTTGAGGCCTTGGTCCATTGGATTATCAGAAAGAAAAACCCGTCGAGATTCAAGACTACGCCAAATGCGACTTTGCCTCTGCATGCACCGTCTCTTAGCCGAGCCATCGGCATCTACATGCCTAAAAAATGAGCGTGGATAATCTCCCGTTTTGAGCCTAGTTTCAAGCCAAAAGTGGGAGATTATCCACGCTCGATTTGTAAACGTCCGAAAATCCACGCTCGCGTGTCCGATAATCCACGCTCGTCATGCCGTGAGCACAGCCACAGTCGCAGCCACGGCCGCAGCCTAGTGCTCCTCGCCGGCGCGGGCCAGGTCGTAGGGCGTGGTCTGGTAGACGTAGTAGTTGAGCCAGTTGGTGTAGAACAGCTGAGCCTGACTGCGCCAGACGTTGCGCGGCTCGGCGGTGGGGTCGTCGTTCGGGAAGTAATGCGCCGGCACCTGAGGGTTAAGCCCGCGCTTCACGTCGCGCTCGTACTCCAAACGCAGCGTGTCGGTATCGTACTCGGGATGGCCAAAGACAAAGAAGCGGCGGCTGTCGGTCGACTTGACGATATACAGGCCCACCTCGTCGGACACGGCCACGACCTCAAGCTGCGGCTCGGCCTCCACGTCCTCGCGGCGCACATCGGTGTTGCGCGAGTGCACGGCATAGAAACGGTCGTCGAAGCCGCGGACCAGCGGGCTTTGCGGCTTCACCAGATAATGCTCGAACACGCCGCTCGCCTTTGCCGGCAGATCGTACTTCTGGATACCGTAATGATGGTAGAGCCCCGCCTGCGCGCCCCAACAAATATGCAGCGTAGAGTGCACATGCGTGGTGGACCAATCCATGATCTGGCAGAGCTCGGGCCAGTAGTCGACCTCCTCGAACGGCATCTGCTCCACCGGCGCGCCCGTGATGATCAGGCCGTCGTAGTGGATGTCGCGGATGTCGTCGAACGTGCGGTAAAACGTCTCCAGGTGGCCGGCGCTCACGTGCGTGGCCTCGTGCGTCTTGGTGCGCAGCAGGTCCACCTCCACCTGCAGCGGCGTGTTGGAGAGCTTGCGCATGATCTGCGTCTCGGTGGCGATCTTAGTGGGCATGAGGTTGAGGATGAGCACGCGCAGCGGACGGATGTCCTGGTGCAGCGCGCGGTACTCGGTCATGACAAAGATGTTCTCGCTCTCGAGCTGCGCGGCGGCAGGGAGAGCGTCGGGGATACGAATGGGCATGGATGCTCCTTACGAGTCAGTTGCAGATATGGTACAACGACCGGCCCCATCCGCGCGAGCGCATCGCCCAGCGATGCCGTCAGCGGCCCAAATCACTCCAAAAGTAGAGATTAAGGCATGTCCCAAAATCTACGGCACTTTAGCCTAGCAAAGTAACAGCAGAACGCTACAATGGTTCGACGCGAAAAACTCGGCCGAAAGGATACATATATGTACCAGACGCGTAAGATCGGTGTGGTCGGCCAGGGCCACGTAGGAGCACATGTCGCCAACAGCCTACTTATGCAGGGCATTGCCGATGAGCTGTACCTGTGCGATATCAACGAGGCCAAGGTGACGTCCGAAGTGCAGGACCTGCGCGACTCCCTTTCGTTTGTCCCGTACAACACCAAGATCGTCAACTGCTACGACCACTACGAGGAGCTGGCCTGCTGCGACGTCATCGTCAACGCCGCCGGCAAGGTCGCATTGGCCGCTGGCAACCGCGACGGCGAGCTGTTCTTTACCACCGACGCCGCCCGCACCTTTGCCAAGCGCATCGTCGACGCCGGCTTTGACGGCATCTTCGTGAGCATCTCCAACCCCTGCGACGTCGTGTGCACCGAGCTGTGGCACCTGACCGGCTACGATCCCAAGAAGATCATCGGCTCGGGCTGCGGCCTGGACTCCGCCCGCCTGCGCACCGAGATCTCCAAGAAGGTCGGCGTGAGCCCCAAGTCCATCGACGCCTACATGATCGGCGAGCACGGCTTTAGCCAGCTGGCCGCCTTTAAGTCCGCGACCATCGCCGGCAAGAGCCTCAACGAGCTTCAGGCCGAGAACCCTGACAAGTACGCCTTTGACCACATGGAGGTCGAGGAACTCGCACGCAAGGGCGGCTACGTAACCTACCAGGGCAAGCAGTGCACCGAGTACGCCGTTGCCAACTCCGCCGCGCGCGTCTGCGCCGCTGTGCTGCACAACGAGCATGCCGTGCTTTCGGCCTCCACGCTTATGACCGGCCAGTATGGCGAGGAGGGCATCTTTACCTCCCTGCCGTGCGTGATCGGTGCCGAGGGCGTCGAGGAAGTCTACACGCTCGACCTTTCCGAGTATGAGCTCGAGGGCTTCCACAAGAGCTGCCAGCACATTCGCGACAACATCGCCCAGCTCGACTGGTGGGACGCCGAGGCCTACGACGCAAAGTAGGCCGCCGGCTGCCGCAACCTTGCGAATCTAAGCGCGATACTAAGCGGGCCGCTTTTTTGCTCATGCAACACCCTCGCACATTTAGGTCTAATACTTTTCCCGAGAAGTGAACGAGCAAAATCGAGCCCCCGGAGCATCGACACTTTATGGGAGCCATTTCCTGCAGTTTCATTGAGATTTTCCCGCGGTTTTGGCGCCAAAAAGTGTCGATGCTTCGAGGGTCCAAAATAGGTCGTTCACTTCTCGGGAAAAGTATTTGACTTCGTTTTCCAACAAACAAAACCGGTCATCGCAACGCAAACGGGGCCTGCGCTTAGCGTAGGCCCCGACGTGAGAAGTTGTTATCCCGGTAACTTAATACCGCTCGATTAGTACTGCTCGATGCCCATGTAGCGACGGATCTCGGGGCTGTGGTCGAACACCTTGCCGCGGGCGGCGCGCAGCTCGCAGCTCATCGCGTAGAAGAAGATCGGCTCCAGGAACGAACGCACGCTGGCGGGCACCTCGCCCACGCCGTACTCGAGCGCATCGAGCACCATGACCGTATCGGTGTGCGTGTTGAGGAACGCGAGCGCACGCTCCTCCATGGGGCGGCACTCGCCCGATCCGAGCTGTACAAAGTAGAACACGCCGGGCTCGGTGGCTTCGAACGGACCGTGGAAGTACTCGCCGGAGTGGATGTAGCAGCAGTGCTGCCACTGCATCTCCATGAGCGAGCAGATGGCCATGGCGTAGGTCTGGCTAAAGTTGGGGCCGGAACCCAGGATATAGAAGAACTTATGCTGCTGGCAGAGCTCGGCAAAACGGGCGCCCAGCTCGGCGTTGACCTTCTCGCGTGCAGCGGGCAGCAGCGCATCCACCTGCTTAAGGCCGGCGTACATGTCGGCAAGCGCCTCGTAACCCTCTTGCTGGTCGAGCAGCTCGGCAGCCATCAGGGCGCCGATGCCCTGCGGCACCTCGGCCTGCGGCACGCCTTCGCCCCACGGATAGACCCAGGTGGTCCACTTGCCGTTGTCGATCTTCGAGCCCTCGCAGTCGGTGAGGGCGACAACCTCGGCGCCGGCGGCCAGCGCCATCTCGCAGCCGTCGACGACCTCCTGCGTATTGCCGCTGTGGCTGCAGGCGATGACGAGCGACTTCGGCCCTAGGCTCTTGGGAGCCATCAGGCAAAACTCGCGTGCCGTGTAGACCGTCGAGGTAAACGTGATGGCCTCGCGCTTGAGCAGCTCGTTGGCCGGCATCAGGTCGATCATCGAACCGCCGCAGGCGATCCAAAAGACGTTCTCAATCTTGCCCTTGCGCTCGATAATTTCCTGAACCAGATCGTGTGCGTTCACGGTGATGTTCCTCCTTGTGTGGCGGCTTTGGACGACGGCAGCTCGTACCTGCGGTCGTTCTATGTTGTCCTATTTATAGCACGCATGACGACGCCCGTGAAGCCATTTCACCAAATTTGTTCTATATCGTTCTATCTGTGGACGTTAGATGTCGAACACGTAGCGCGAACCCACGATCTTTTGGCGTCCGAGCAGCAAGGGCCGCTCGTCCTCATCGGTAAAGTACGCCTCCATATAGAAGAGCGGCTCGCCGACCGGCACCTCCAGCAGCGAGGCCGCCTGAGCATCGGCAAGCGCAATCTCCACAGTACAGGGGTCGGACTTGAGCGGCGCGCGGCCCGAATGCTCGGCAACGAGCGCAAAGATGGAATTGTCCTTGAGGTCCTTGTCGGCAAGCGTCTGCAGATAGGGATGGTCGGCCAGCACAAAGGCGTTGTTCTCGAGCATGACGGGCACGCCGTCTGCCGTGCGCACGCGCTCGACCACGATGAGCTCGCAGCCGGGTTCCACCCCAAAAAACACCGCGTCCTCGCGCGTCGCCGCAACCACCGTGCGCGACACCAGGCGTGCTCCGGCCACCATGTCGTTGGCAGCGCAACCCTCGGAAAAGCTCTGAACGTCACCCTTCTGGACAATCTTGCGCTTGAGCTTGGGCGCGCACACAAACGTGCCCCTCCCCTGCTGACGGTTGAGATACCCCGCGCGCGACAGCTCCTCGATGGCGCGGCGCACGGTGATGCGTCCCACGCCGTAGTACTTCGCGAGCTCCATCTCAGAAGGAATGCGCGAGCCGGATGCGTACACGCCACGCGCGATCTCGCCTTTTAGGTCGTCCATAACCTGCTGGTACAGCGGCACGGCAGACACCTCAGTACGCTCGGTTTTATCGTCGGATGCCATCATTACGCTCCATCCCGTGCATGCTCGGACTCAAACTCTTCAATCGCCGCCATAAACTGCTCGCCAAAGGCATCGGCCTTTTTCTCGCCAATACCGTTGACCTGGATAAGCTCGTCGCGTGTCTGAGGTCGTAGGCGGCACAGGCCGCGCAGGGCCTTGTCAGAGAAGACCATGTACGGCGCCATCTCCAGCTCGGTCGAAATCTCCTTGCGCAGGGCACGCAGGCGCTCGAACAGCTCGGCATCGTCACCCACGCGCGGGCGCTGATCTAGCTCGGCCTCCTCACGCAGCAGATCCACCGCGCGGCGGGCACGGGCCGAGGCCTTGCGCTTGGACGCACGACGCTTGACGGTAAAGGCAAACGCCTCATCCTCGACCTCGGTGGCACGCGGGCCCAGCCCCACGACCGGGTACTGCCCCTGCGAGGTAGCCAGATAACCGCGGCCGCACAGCTGGCCGATGATGTCCTTGATACGCCCGACCGATTCGCTCGACAGCTCACCGTAGCCGCGGTCCTCGTCCAGATGCATCTGGCGAATGCGCTCGGTGTTGCCGCCGTGGAGCACGTCGGCGATGAGCGACTTGCCAAAGCGCATGGGTCGCGTGGCCACATAGCGCACAGCGGCGCGGGCCATATCGGTGACGTCCTCGACCTCGAACTGCGTGAGGCAGTTGCTGCAGTTGCCGCAGCCCTCGGCCTCGTCCGTGGCGGTGGCGCCCGCACCAGCCGCGGCAGCATGCTCGGCCGCGGCCTCGTCGCCAAAGTAGCGCAACATATATTCGCGCAGGCAGCCGGTGGTATTGCAATAGCCCTCCATCTGGCTGAGCAGACGATATCGATTCTGGAGCGCCCACGCGCGCTGCTCGTCGTCAAGCGCCTCATCGGCGGCATCGCCGCGGTCGATTAAAAAGCGGCGCATGCGAAAATCGTTACCGTTCCACAGCAAGTGGCAGCTTGCCGGGTCGCCATCACGGCCGGCGCGGCCCGCCTCTTGGTAGTATGCCTCGATGCTCTCGGGCACGTTGTTGTGGATCACGTAGCGCACGTTGGGCTTGTCGATGCCCATGCCAAAGGCGTTGGTGGCAACCATCACCTGAATGTCGTCGTCGATAAAGGCACGCTGGCTCTGGCGGCGGGCGTCGTTGCCCATGCCGGCATGGTAGCGACCCACGCGAATGCCGCTGGGGCCCAGTGCCTCGGCAAGCTCGCCTGCCAGCGCATCGACCGTCTTGCGGGTCGAGCAATACACGATGCCGCTCTCGCCCGAATGCGCAATCACATAGTCGCGCACCCAGGCGGTCTTGGCCTTGTCGCCCATCTCCTCGCAACCAAAGTAGAGGTTCTTGCGATCGAAGCCCGTCACCACCGTCGCGAGGTTTTGCAGGCCGAGCATCTGCTGAATGTCCGCGCGCACACGCTCGGTCGCCGTAGCGGTAAAGGCTGCCACGATAGGGCGCTGCGGCAGGGAATCGATGAACTCGCGAATCTGCAGGTAGGCGGGGCGGAAATCCTGGCCCCATTGGCTCACGCAGTGGGCCTCGTCAATGGCCACGAGCGGCACGCCGATGCCGCCTTCGGCCGCAGCTTCCTGCGCAAAGGCCAAAAAACGCGGCTCAAGCAAGCGCTCGGGCGCCACGTACATAAGCTGATAGCGGCCCTCGCGCGCCCGCTTGAGCACGGTGTTTTGCTGGGCCGGGGTAAGGCTGGAGTTGAGATAGCTGGGTCGCGCACCCGCCGCGAGCAACGCACGGGTCTGGTCCTCCATAAGCGACAGCAGCGGACTCACCACAAAGGTGATGCCGGGCAGCATGAGCGCGGGCACCTGGTAGCAAATGGACTTGCCGGCGCCCGTGGGCATAACACCCAGCGCATCGCGACCGGCAAGGATCGCATCGACCATGCGGTCCTGTCCCGGGCGAAACGAGGTGTAGCCAAAATAGGCGCCGAGCGTGTCGAGCGCCATCTGCTGCATGCTATCGGTCATGGTTTCCTAACGTCCAAGTCATCTGCCGCCGATTATACGCCGCCACGCGGACCGGTGCCGCGCCGCCGTCGGCCACGGGCAACGTAATCCAAGGCGAACGAGCGTGGATTTTTGGACACTTTCAGGATGAGCGTGGATAATCTCCCACTTTAAGCCCGTCACCAAGCCAAAAACGGGAGATTTTCCACGCTCATTCTTCGGGTAGTCGATGTTTTGGCAATGTCAGCGAAAGCCCGCCAGAGCGAGCAAGGTGCCTTGAAACGAGGCGGCATTGACCTTCTGGTCATGCTGCCGAAGTTGAAAGGCAGATTGCCGCTCTGGCGGGCTTGTAGCGTCGAGCCGTTACGCGGTTTGGTAAAACCGCGTAACTTACATGACCATGACGTAGCGGCTACCCACGTAGTACTGCTTACCCATCAGGACCGGCTCTCCATTGGGACCGGTAAAGCTGGCACGCAGGTTGAGCAGCGGATCGTGCGGAGCAATGCCCAACTCGGCCGCCTGCTCGGTATTGGCACGAACGGCCTCGACCGTGCGGTAGCCAACCGAGACAATCGGGATTCCGCCAACACGCTCGACCTCGGCAAAAATCGACTTGTCCTCAAGATCGGCCGTCAACAGCTCGCGGTAGGCATCAAACGGCACAAAGATGTTCTCCTCAAAGATGGGCTCGCCGTCGGCCGTACGCACGCGCTTGATATGCAGCAGCAGCGCATCCTTCTGCAGGCCAAAGAACTCCATCTCGTTTTGGCGCGCCGGCACAATCTGGCGATCGATCACGTGCGCACCGGCCTTCATGCCATTGCCGGCACACAGCGCGGTAAACGTCTGCAACGTCGAGGCGTGAAACTGGCGATTGATGTGCGGCGTGGAGACAAAGGTGCCGCGGCCCTGCTGCTTAACCAGGTAACCATCGGAGCACAGCTCCTCGACAGCGCGGCGCACCGTAATACGGCTCACGTCGTACTGCTCGGCTAGCTCAAGCTCGGACGGAATACGCTCCTTGGGTGCATAAACACCTTTCTCGATCGCATCCTTGATTTCGTCGTAAATCTGCTGGTAAAGCGGTGCATTTTTGGGCGCGGGCATATCTGATCACTCTTATCGAAATATTGAAATAACTAATACGTATATAACGTCTAGTTTCATATTACCTCATATTGATAAAACGATACACCCTCCCTACCAAAAAGCGACAGCTTCATTTTGGTAGGTTTTATCTGGGCAAACGAGAGCCCCTCGAAAGCAACGGGGCTTTCGAGGGGCTCGTTCGGATGGGTTGCGCAGGGCCGACAAAATGCCAATACCCTACTTGCCGTCGTCCTGCTGCAGGCTGTCCTGCTCGCTGAGGCGCGCCTGCCTGCTGGCCATACGTGCGGGCTTGTCGGGATCGGGTACGGCCGTGGGCATGGGTTCGTCGACATGACCACCCCACCAGCCGCCCACAAAGTTGAGCGTGTGGAACACGTTGATCACGGCGCCGGGATCAATGTCGCACACCAGCTTGATAATGTCCTGACTCTCGTAGGTCGAGACAACGGCATGCAGCAGGTACATCTTTTCGCGGCTGTATCCGCCGATGACCTCGGCGCAGCTAATGCCGTGCTGAAAATGGTCAACATAGGCGGCCATGACCTCGTTTGCCTTGCGCGTCGTGATCTGCAGCGTCACGCGGTCGTAGCGACGATAGAAACTGTCGATGGTCTTGGTCGAAATAAACTGGAACACGATGGAGTACGCCGCCTTGTCCCAGCCAAACATAAAGCCAAAGATCGCCAGGATAAAACAGTTAAAACCAAAGATGACGCCCCATATGGTCTTGCCCGTGTGGTTGGAGACCCACAGCGCGATAAAGTCGGTGCCGCCGGTGGATGCGCCGGACTTTAGCGCGATGGCAGCACCCAGACCCGAGACCACGCCGCCAAAAATGATGAGCATGATCTTGTCGCCCAAAAACGGGGAAAAGTGAAAGATGTTGAGGAACAGCGACGAGAGCACGACCTGCATCATCGAGAAGATGACGAAGCGCTTGCTAATGCCGCTCCAGCATAGGAGCGCCACAGGGATGTTGAGCGCGAGCATACCGAGCGAGATGTCGATGTGAACGCCGCCCAGCGAGGTAACGCGATCGAGCAGGACCGCGACGCCGGTAAGACCACTCGGAAGCAGGTCGGCGGGCCGAATGAACGCCTGGATCAGGAATGTCTGGAGAACGGCGGAAATGGTGACTGCCACAGCGGTGATGGCGCGGCGGACGATGGTGAGACGGCCGAGCACGAGCACGCGATCCGTGAGTTGATCGATGGCGTTCGCCACGGAGGCTCCTTTCGAAGGCAGATCTAGTTGTGAGGCATGCCCGCGATTGTAGCATGGACCACCACAAAGGGGACAGGCACCTTCGTGGTGGTTTTGGCGTCAACTGCCTTCAAAAAACGTCGCCCCAATAAAAACCACCACAAAGGTGCCTGTCCCCTTTATGGTGGTTTTGCTGCTAGATGGCAGATAGGATGTCGGTCAGGTTGTCAATGACAACGTCGGCGGCGGACTGATCCAGGTTGACGCCCTCGTGCGGACGCAACGCCAGGACGCGGGCGCCGGAGCGTTTGCCGGCCTCGATGCCCAAAGGCGAGTCCTCGATAACCAGGCACTCGGCAGGCTCCACCCCCAGCGCCTCCATGGCACGCAGGTAGATCTCGGGGTCGGGCTTAAACGCACTGCACTCGTGACCGCTGATGGTGTAGTCCAGCACGTCGGCGATACCGGCGATATCCACCAGCTCGTCGATCAGCTCGCGATAGGACGAGCTCGCGATAGCGCACTTCACGCCGCGGTCATGCAGCTCGCGCATCACCGGCTCCGTCTGCTCGTTGAGCAGTTCGGCATACGGAACGGGGTGGTCCGGGCTGTAGACCTGCTTGTACTCCACGCGCAGGCGCTCGCGCAGCTCAATATCGTCGGGAACCAGCGCCTCCCAAATGGCAGGCTCGTTAGACCCCGAAAGATCGGGAATCTCGTCAAAGTGGAACCCCTTCTCTTCCATAAACGCTACGCGACGACGGTTGTAGAACCACTCGGTATCGACCAGCACGCCGTCCATATCAAACAGCACTGCCTTGATCATACGCATCTCCTCCCACCTGCCAAAAAGGGACAGGTTTATTTTGGTAGGTTTTATCTGGGGTTTTGCGACACGACAGACACGCCCTCCCCAGAGCAAAAAAGGGGATGGGGCGCAAACCCCATCCCCTCTCAATCAACCCGTAAGGTCTACTTACTTGTGATTAGTAGGAAAGCTTCCACATGTAGCGACGCATGGTCAGCGGGTGCTGACGGGCCTCGGCGATCTGGTTGCCGTACTCACGCATAACGGCGAGGTGCAGCAGCGGGTTGAAGTAGGTGATGACGCTCGCGGGCACGGCGTCAGCCAGGCCGTAGTCCTTGGAGTCGATCAGAGCGACCTTGGCGCCCATGCGCTCAAGGAAGGTGAGGGCGCGGGCGTCCATCGGACGGGTGGCGCCATCGGACATGAAGAAGACGTAGGGCTTACCCTCGGTGGAAACCTCGAACGGGCCGTGGAAGTACTCGCCGGTGTTGTAGGCGGCGGCGTCGATCCACTGCATCTCGGTGAACAGGAAGGCGGCGTGAGAATAAGCCATCTTCTCGGAGGCACCGGAAGCCATGAAGTAAATCATCTTGTCGTCCTTGAAGTCCTCGGCGAACTTCTTGGCGAGCTTCTTGCAGTGCTGAGCGGCGTTCTCGCAGAGATCGAAGATGTTGGTGAGGCCGGTGATCATGTCCTCGTAGTGGTCATAGCCCTCGGTCTGCTGAAGGATCTCGAGAGCAAGAGCGATAGCATAGCCGGGCTTCTCGCACTTGGCAGCGTAGTTGGCGTGGAAGCCGTGAACGATGACGTGGTCGGCGTCGACGGTCAGAGCGGAGCCAGCCTTGTTGGTGAGGGAGACGACCGGGCAGTTGTGCTTCTTGGCGGTCTTGTTGGCCTCGACGGTCTCGGGCGTGGAGCCACCGAGGGAGCAGGTGATCACGAAGGTGTGCTCGTTGACCCAGGAGGGCGTGTCGTAGTTGAACTCGTTAGCGGTGAAGATCTGAACGTTCAGCTTGTCCGTGTTGTTGGCCAGGAAGTACTTGGCGGGGTACAGGTCGGACATGGAAGCGCCGCAGCCGACGAAGGCGACGCTGTGGATCTCGTGGTTGGACAGGACGTCAGCGACGATCTGCTTAGGGAGGTTAAGGTCGATCTCGTACATCTGACACATTCCTTTCGATTTTTGCGGCGCCACATTGCCGGGCGCTCGCAGGGTTACCATGGTTTGGACCGAGTCGCCGGCCCGTTGAGGATGTGACAAAGGGACTGCCCTTTGTCACGTATAGGGATGGAAGCCTGCCTGGGGTATGGGATGCCAGGCAGGCCCCCGGGGGAAAGCGGTTAGACGCTTGGTCGCGACTAGGCCAGGATGCCGGCCGCGGAGAGGGCGATGCCGCCCACGATGGCGATCACGAGAAGCCAACCGGTGTTGACGTTCTTCTTGATGAGCCAGTACATAAGGCCGGTGAGGCCAAGGGAGATCATCTGGGGCATCATGCCGTCCAGGATGTCCTGGATAACGACGGTGCCCTCAGCGAACTGCAGCGGGGTGGTGGCGCCGATCAGCGTAGCGATCATGCCGCCCACGGACATAAGACCCACGATGCCGCAGACATACATGAGCTTCTCCATGAGGTCGCCGCCCTGGAGCTTGCTCAGGTACTCGTGGCCGCCCTGATAGCCCATCTTGGCTGCGAACCAAGTGATCAGCACAGAGGGGACGATGGAGATGAGCATGGCCAGGATCGGGCCCATGATGGAGCCCTGCTGAGCCAGCTGAACGCCCAGGCCAAAGGCGATAACGCGGATGGTGCCCTGGAAGAAGGAGTCACCGATGCCGGAAAGCGGACCCATGAGGGAGGTCTTGACCGCGTTGATCGAATCGGGGTTGAAATTCTCGGGATCCTTGGCGTACTCCTCCTCCATGGAGGCGGCGAGGCCCAGGATGAAAGCGCTCGTCTGCGGGGTGCAGTTGTAGAACGCCATGTGACGGTGGTAAGCCTCTTTCTTAGCAGCGAGCTGCTTGGGGTCGGACTCATCCGGATAGAGGCGATCAAGCGTGGGAACCATGCCGTAGAGGAAGCCCATGTTCATCTGACGCTCGTAGTTCCAAGAGGCCTGGATGGCCCAGGAGCGCCAGAAGAACTGGCTGACCTTCTTGTTCAGGGACACGTCCTTGGTTGCGGTTGCCATAGTGTGTTCCTCCTTAGTCTTCGTCGTCTTCGAGCGGATCGTAGTCGGAATCGACACCGGCGGCTGCATGGGAACCGTTGAACTTGAAGCCCATGAAGACGACAGCCAGGCACACACCGATCAGAGCGACCGCGATGACGGACAGGTTGAGGTAAGCGGCGAGCAGGAAACCGATGAACAGGAACGGAGTCATACCCTTCTTGATCATCATGGTGAGCAGCAGGGCCAAGCCGTAGGCGGTCATGATCTTGGTCGAAACGTTAAGACCAGTGGACAGCCACTCGGGAACCATGTTGACGATGGCCTGAACCAGGTCGGTGCCAACAAAGACGGCGAGGAAGATCGGCAGGAAGTACATGACGGCGTACAGACCGGAGCCGGCGCAGATGTGCATGCGGTAGGCGGTCTTGAACTTTCCGTTATCGATCGCGCTATCTGCCACATGGGTGAGGGCGGCGATGATGGAACGGAACACGATGCCGAGGAGCTGACCCAGGACGGCGACCGGGATGGCAATCGTCATGGCGGTCTCGGCGGAAGCATCGGTCAGGCACGCAAAGGCAGCGGCCACGATGCCGCCCAGGACCATATCGGGCGGAACGGCGGCGCCGACTTGCACCAGGCCCATGGACACGAGCTCGACGGCGGCACCGACGGCAAGGCCGGTGGGCACATCGCCCAGCAGCAGACCGACGAGCGTAGCGCCAACGAGGGGCTGCTCGAAGTTAAGACGACCGAGCAGGCGGGAGTCCCACATGCAGAACACGCCGACGAGGCCGACGAGCACCGCACTGATGAACGTATTCATACCCTTCTCCTTTCAGTCAGGCAAAAGCCTGGTTGATTACAGCTTGGCGTCGATGTCGACGCTCTGATACGTGGGGGTCTGCTGGACGTAGAGCTTGATGCCCATGTCGAGCAGCTGGTTGATATCGGCCTTCTGGGTGGCATCGAGGAAGACGGAGCTGTCCTTGCCGCCGACCTGATCGGCACCGTCGTGGTTGGCGGTGGCGCCCAGGTTGATGGCGTCGAGCTTGTAGCCCTGGCAGAACTGCAGCATCTCGGCAGTGTTGCCAAAGACGAACATGACGCGCTCGCCGAGGGTGTTGAGCTTGTCCATCTTGGCGAGGGCACGCTCGACGGTGAAGACGTTCAGGCGCACGCCCTGGGGCTTGGCCAGCTTAAGAGCGCCCTTCTTGATGTCATCGTTGGCGGCACCGTTGTCGACGACGATGATGCGCTCGGCCTGAACCTTGGTGGTCCAGGTAAAGACGACCTGGCCGTGCAGCAGACGGTAGTCAAGACGTGCGAGGACGATCTTGGCGGGACCGGAGCTGTGACGGGGCGCCTTGGCCTTCTTGGCGGGAGCCGCGGCAGCCTCGACCGGTGCGTTGGGGTTGGTCAGACCGGTGCGGGCCTCGTTGATGAGGGCCGCGAGCTCGGCGCCCTTGACGGGGACGGGGCTCATAGCGAGCGTGAGCGCCAGCGGAATGTTGAAACCGCTGACAACCGTGAACTTCGTGCCGTTCTTGGAAAGCTCGACCATGTTGTTGTTGACCGAGCTACCGAGCATATCGGTTAGCACATAGACGGTGTCGTCGGCGTTGAACGTGGCGATCATGGCGTCCACCTTATTGGTGATGGGCTCCTTGTCGTCACGAGCAAGCGACACGACGTGGACGTTCGACACGTCGCCGAGAACCATCTCGAGCGTGTCTTTGGCGCCTGCGGCCAGGCCGCCATGAGATGCGAGAATGATCTGATTCATCTTGCCTCCTCCTTTTCGTTATGGTCATTATAACGTCTTATACGTTGCTTATATTGCTAATTAGTATAAAGACCGTTTGCGGGTGAAAAACGACCGTTCGCGGGTTTAACGCACTTGAAACGTGGGGGCTGGGCAGGCCGGCGACAGCGGGATAACCCCAGGTCGGACGCCGCGCGCAACCCCCTATCGCACGAAGTACCAGGGGCTTTCTTGCACGGTGGGCTCCAAGGCAATGCCCGTGCGTTCCTTAAACAGATCCATGTCCTGCGATTTCTCTGTCCACCACGCGTTGGGCTTAAAGGTCATGCTCTCAACGACATGACCGACAAACACACTGTTGCGCAGCTTGGAGAAGTCGGTGTTCATGATCAGGATGGACGCGAGCACCAGCACAATGCCCAGAACCTTGATCGCACCGGCGGGCTCGGCATAGACACCAATGCCCACCAGTACGGTGACGACCGTCTCGAAAGACATTACGACGGGAACTTTCGATGTCTCGAGCCCCATGGACAGACCCTGCATATATAAGATGTAAGCCACGGCTGTGGGGATGAGTCCAAAGCCAAGGAACAACAGCAGCAGCTGTGGCGACATTGCCGCGGCGACATCCGGCCACGGAGCCGCGATAGCTGCCATAACCGCACCGCCAAATACAAAGCCCCAAAACGTGACAGCAAGCGGGTGGACCGTCTTGGTTGCTATCCGGCTAAACACCGCGAGCGACGCACCACAAAGGCCTGCAATCACGCCCGATGTGACGCCCCAAACCGAAAAATGAAAACCGGAAAGGTCGCCATTGGTCACTGCAAGCACGCAGCCAACGATGTTAAAGACAATGGCAACGAGCTTGTTGGGGGTCACGTCCTCGCGATAAAGCACGCGGCCGAGCATGACGCCAAACACCGGTGAGGTGTAGAGCAGCACCGAGGCCGTGGACATGCCCACCTCGCCCATGCACTCGTAATAACAGGTGTTGGCGGCGGCCAGACCGACGATACCGACAAGCGCGCAGGGAACAAGCTCTTTAGGGCTTGCCTTGAACAGGGCCAGCGGACCCTGAGCCACGGTGGACCCCTCACCCGGACGGCAGCCCATAAACATCAGGACCGGCGCCAAGATAAGCGCTCCGACCAACAAGCGAAAGGCAGCCATGCTCTGGGACGAAACGCCCATGGCCGAGATGCCGTTTACAAAGATTCCGATGCTGCCCCACATAAGCGCGGCGATCAGCACCAGCACATAGCCCAGATTGCTTTTCTTCAACGCAGCCTCCTCGGTATTGTTTCCAATATGTTTCACACTACGTTATAGTCGTTATATACATTTTTCAAGACACAAATCGGCGAGCGGAAAATCTGTTTCCCCACATACTCATTGGGTAGTCATTGGGGACGTTCTTAAATGACTAGTCGTTGGTTGAGCATAAGTCAGCGAGCGGGTCGCATTTGAGGCAAGGTGGTGTGAAACGAAAGGGCGCTGACCTTCTGGTCGCGCCCTTGAAGTTGAACGCCAGATTGTCCAAATGCGGCCCGCGCAGCGTCGAGCCGTTACGCCGTTCGGTAGAACGGCGTAACTAATACTCAAGCTTCCACATGTAGCGACGCGTCATGTAGTCCTTGTGGGTGACTGCAGAGAGTGCACGCATGTACACGTTGTTGAGGATCGGGGCAAAGATCAGGTGGTTGAAGTACTCGCTCACGCTGTCCTTGATGTCGTTGAGGCCGAGCTCCTTGGCGTCGAGCTGATAGACGCGCTCGCCACCGTACTGGTTGACGAAGCGGATGCCGCGCTCGTCGTTGCAGCGGCTGCGGCCGACGCTGATGAGCTGGAACAGCGAGGTGCGCTTGTCCAGGATCTCGAAGGGGCCGTGGAAGAAGTCGCAGGTGTTGATGGTGCAGGAGTCGATCTGCAGCATCTCCTGCACGTTGCAGATGCTAAAGACGTAGGCGGCACCAAAGAGCGGGCCCTGGGCCATGACGTTGATGCAGGGCTTGTCGGCGTTCTGCTCGGCCCACTTGGCAGCGAGCGGACGGGTGTACTCGACGGCCTTGCGATAGATGGGGTCGACCAGGTCGAAAGCGGCCATAGCGGTCTCGTACTCGGCATAGCCCTCGGTCTGCTGCGTGAGCTCCATGGCGATCATGGTCACGACGGCGGAGTTGGTGCGGCCCATGCAGGACTCGTCGACGGCCAGGCTGTCGTACTGGATCTTGTAGTCGCAGACCTCGGTGAGGCCGGACTCGTCAACATAGATGGCGATGGTGCTGGCGCCGTGGTCCTTGGCGACCTGGGCGGCGACGATGGTCTCCTTGGTGCCGCGCATGGACACGACGACGGCCAGGGTGTTCTCGTTGACGTAGGCCGGGGTGGCGTGCACGAACTCGTTGCTGGTGTAGCTGGAGCTCACGACCTGCGTGGCCTCGTGCTCCATAAAGTACTGGGCAGGATAGTTACCGCCGTTGGATCCGCCGGCGCCAATCCACACGACGCGCTTGATGCCACCCTTGTCAGCCTTGTCAGCCAAAACCTGGGAGACGACGTCCTTAACCTGTTCCTGAGTAGTCATCGTGCATCAGCCTTTCTTCTCGTTTGATGCTCTCGATGGCATACAAGTTACATACATATTTTGGTTATGTCGACTAGTTGTATGCTATATTTGTCTTAGAAAATTCGCTGATACGGTTTTCGATAACTTGCTACCAGCGGTTTTGTTGTTGTATTGAATACATGCTTGATTAGATACGCATACAGGTTAGATACAGGTTTATCGCATGAACGCTTCATCTAAAAAGAGACTGACCCAATACGAGCGCTTGGCGGGCATGCTGCGCGACCGCATCGCCTCCGGCACCTACGCGCGCGGAGACAAGCTGCCGTCCGAGATGGAACTCATGGACGAATCGGAGCTGTCGCGCAGCACCGTACGCCACGCCCTTAAGGTGCTCGTTGACGAGGGCCTGGTGCGCACCGAGCGCGGGCGTGGCGCCTTTGTGGCCGACACGCCGGCGCTCCACGAGAACAACCTGGTGTTTTCGAGCTATACCAAGCAGGTCGAAGGCCAGGGCATGAAGCCCACCACGCGCACCGTGGACTCGGGCTTTGCCAAGGCGGCCGGCAGCATAGCTAAGTTCTTTGACGCCGCCGTGGGCAGCAAGCTCGTCAAACTTGTCCGCCTGCGCTACCTGGACGACGTGCCGCTGTGCCTGGAGACCACCTACCTGCCGCCAAGCTTCGAGACGCTCATCGATCGCGATATCAACGGTTCGCTCTACGCGACGCTGCGCCAAGAATTCCATCGCGCGCCAGCACAGGGACATAAGACCTTTGAGGTGTGCTATGCCTCGCAAAACGAGGCGTTTTTGCTCAACGTTGAGCG
>CABUQG010000029.1 GCA_902493535.1 uncultured Collinsella sp.
CCAGAGCGAGCAAGGTGACGTGAAAGAGGAGGGCATTGACCTTTTGGTCATGCCCGACGATTGAACGTCAGATTGCCGCTCTGGGGCGTTTGCAGCGTCGACTAGTTACGCGGTTTGGTGAAAACCGCGTAACCCTAGAGTTGACGTAAGCCCTCTTCCAGGCCGGTCTTGCTGTCGGTCTTCTCGTCGCGCATCTTGATGACGCGGGCGGGGACACCGGCCACGACGGCACCGGCGGGGACATCCTCGACGCACACGGCGCCGGCGGCAACAACAGCGCCCTTGCCCACGCGTATGCCCTCCAGGACCACGGCGTTGGCGCCGATCATGACGTCGTCTTCGATGATGACGGGCGTGGCGCTTGCGGGCTCAACGACGCCTGCCAACACGGTTCCAGCGCCGATGTGGCAGTTCTTGCCCACGGTGGCGCGGCCGCCTAGCACGGCGCCCATATCGATCATGGAACCCTCGCCGATAACGGAGCCGATGTTGATGATGGCGCCCATCATGATGACGGCACGGTCGCCAATCTCGACGCGGTCGCGGATGATCGCGCCCGGCTCGATGCGGGCGTTGATGCCCTTAAGGTCGAGCATGGGCACGGCGGAGTTGCGGCAATCGTTCTCCACGTCGTAGTAATCGATGGAATCGGCGTTGGCGTCCAGGATGGCCTTAAGCTCATCCCAGTCGCCAAAGACGGTCTTGCCGCGACGACCGCCGTAGACATGTGCGTCGCCCCAGGCAACCTTCATGCCGGGCTTCTCGCGCACGTACAGCTTGACGGGCGTCTTTTTGGGCGCGGTGGCGATGTAGTTGATAATCTCCTGTGCATCCATCTCGGCTGCGTTGCTCATTTGCTATCTCTCCTTTGGGCGGGTTCGGTTGATACCTGGTTAGGCAAACATGACCTGGTCGAACGTATAGAAGCCGGGTTCGCGGGCGACGAGCTTCTGCGCGGCTGCCAGGGCGCCGTTGACAAAGATCTGACGGCTCGTGGCGCGGTGCGTGAGCGTGACCTCCTCGTCCTGGCCAAAGAAACCCACCTCGTGCACGCCGGCGACGGTGCCGCCGCGCAGCGAGTGCATACCGATCTCCTTGGAGTCGCGCGCGCCGCACATGCCCTCGCGACCGTAGACGGGGTGGTAGCCTGCTTCGGGCTCGGCCTCGACTACGGCGTCGAGCAGCAGCTTGGCGGTGCCGCTGGGGGCGTCGACCTTTTGGTTGTGGTGAGTCTCGACAATCTCGCAGTCAAAGCCGGGCAGCTCACGCGTGGCCTGGGCCACTAGATGACGCAGGGCTGCGATGCCGATGGAGTAATTGCCCGAGTGCATAACGCGGGTGTTCTGGCCCAGCTCACGCAGGCGGTCCATCTGCTCGGGGGTGTAGCCTGTGGTGCCCGAGACCAACGCCGCGCCCGTGCGCTCGACATAGGCGACGACGGCTTCGAAGGTCACGACGTTCGAGAAGTCGATGATAACGTCGGCCGCCGGGGCGCTCTCGAGCTCGGACAGATCAAAACCGATCTGGGCCACGATATCAAAAACGGGCTGCCCGGCGGCATCGACAATGCTTTCGGCGGTGGTGCGGATGAGCGAGCCCATGCGGCCCGTTCCCATAATGACAGTCTTAATCAAGCAGACCAGCTCCCTTCAGAGCATCGGTAAGTGCAGCGCGCGTGTCGTCTGCCATGGGGCATAGAGGCATGCGGTAGTTTGCCTCGATCATACCCGTCTGAGCAAGCGCTTCCTTGACGGGGATGGGGTTGACCTCGCTAAAGAGGGCATTGATGAGCGGCTGACCGGCAATCTGGATATCGCGGGCGCGCTCCACGTCGCCGTCCAGATAGGCGCGGCACATATCGTGCACGAGCTGCGGCTGAACGTCGGCCCACACGCTGATGGTGCCCGAGGCGCCCAGGCTCATGAGCGGCACGGTGAGGGCATCCTCACCCGAGTACATGCGGAAGTCGTCGGACAGCAGGTGGGCAATCTTGGCCGCGTGGGCGACGTTGCCCGAGGCTTCCTTAATACCCATGATGTTGGGATGTGCGGCCAGGCGTTCTACGTTGCGCTCGCTGATGCCGCAGCCGCAGCGGCCGGGGATGTTGTACAGGATGCAGGGGATGTCCACGGCATCGGCGACGGTCTTAAAGTGCTGATATATACCCTCTTCATTGGACTTGTTGTAGTAGGGGGTAATGAGCAGCAGGCCGTCGGCTCCCAAACCCTGGTAGGTGAGCGACTTGGTGAGCATGGTTTGCGTGGAGTTGGAGCCCGAGCCGGCGATGACGGGGACGCGTCCTGCAACCTGCTTGACCACGGCGGCGACGACGGAGTTGTCCTCGTCATCGGTCATCGTGGCACTCTCACCGGTGGTGCCCAGGGCGAGGATGGCGTCGGTGCCATTTTGCAGGTGGAAATCGATAAGGCACTCGAGCGCGTCAAAGTCGACGCTGCCGTCCTTTTTAAACGGCGTGACGAGGGCGACGATCGAGCCCTCGAGGTTGCGGATATCCATGTTCTTCTCCTTCGCTTCCGCGATCTGGATGCGTTTGTTCCATTGGGCGGCGACGGCCAGGCTCTCGTCCTGGGCGCGACGACGAGCGCTTTCGGCACGCGATTTGGCCAGCAGCTCACGGCCGCACGGCAGCACGTCGAGCGTGGCAAAATAATCGCCCGGGCGCTCGGCGCGGCGGATAAGGTCGGCCGAGCCGTCGGGGCGCAGCAGCACCTCGGCGGAGCGCAGGCGGCCGTTGTAGTTGTAGCCCATGGAGTAGCCATGCGCGCCGGTATCGTGGATCACGAGCACATCACCCATGTCGATCTGCGGTAGCTCACGGTCGATGGCGAACTTATCGTTGTTCTCGCACAAGTTGCCCGTGATGTCATACGTGTTCGTGACCGGTGCTGCGGTCTTGTCAGGGCCACCCGGCTGTCCCATTACCGTAATGTGGTGGTAGGCACCATACATAGCGGGACGAATGAGGTCGACGGCGCTTGCGTCCACGCCGATATAGTCCTTGTAAATCTGCTTCTCGTGGATGGCCTTGGTGACCAGGCAGCCATAGGGGCCCATCATAAAGCGGCCCATCTCGGTGCAGATGGCCACATCGCTTATGCCGGAAGGAACCAGGATTTCGTCGTAGGCCGCGTGCACTCCCTCGCCGATGGCGTGAATGTCGTTGGCCTGCTGCTCGGGCAGGTAGGGGATGCCGACGCCGCCGGATAGATTGATGAAGGCGACGCGTGCTCCGGTCTCGCGCTCTAGGCGCACGGCAAGCTCAAAGAGGATGCGCGCAAGCTTGGGGTAGTAGTCGTTAGTGACGGTGTTACTGGCAAGGAAGGCGTGGATGCCAAAGTCCTCGGCGCCCTTGGCCTTGAGCATGCGGAAAGCCTCAAAGAGCTGCTCGGTGGTCATGCCGTACTTGGAGTCGCCGGGGTTGTCCATAATGCCGTTAGAGAGCTGGAACAGGCCGCCCGGGTTAAAACGGCAGCTGACCGTCTTGGGGACGGGGCCCGCGACGCGCTCAAAGAACTCGATATGGCTGATGTCGTCAAAGTTGACGATGGCACCCAGCTTGTCGGCGAGCTCAAAATCCGCCGCCGGCGTGTCGTTGGACGAGAACATGATGTCGTGTCCGGTGATGCCCAGCGAGCGGGCAATCATGAGCTCGGTATAGCTCGAGCAATCACAGCCGCAGCCGTATTCGTTGAGAATGGAGATGAGCGCCGGGTTGGGATTGGCCTTGACGGCAAAGTACTCCTTAAAGCCCGGGTTCCATGCAAAGGCGTCGCGCACCTCTTGCATGTTGCGGCGGATGCCTGCCTCGTCGTATAGATGAAACGGCGTGGGGAACTGCTCGACGATATGCTCGAGTGTCTCCTTGTCCACAAACGGCTGCTTGGCCGCATATGCCTCGTTGGGGGTCAATGCCATGTCCCGTAAACCTCGCTATCCAGACGGCGCCATCTGCGCATCGAATCCGCATAGCGTGGACCCAATGTCCGGATAGCGCTCCCGCATTGCTGCAGACAGTCCTGTGGGTGTTTCCCACAGGCCCACCAGGTTGTTCGTGCCCGAAAAGCCCAGTTCGGCGGGTTTCGCCTCCCCACGGGGTCAAAGCCTGCCGGCTCGCCCGCGGTTCTTCGTGCCCGCGCCTCTATCAAGTGGTAACGACCCTACCACGTTGCACTTTACCAAACAAGAGTATTCGTATATAACGTTTAAAAAATGCAGGGATATGCTGGAAACAAGTGCGCCACAATCCTGTATCACAATAAATTGCAACAGATGTGCCTCACGAAGGGATCCTCTATGACCGAGCTCCAAGAACTCCGTCGCTATCGCCGCGATCTCCATCGCATTCCGGAGCTCGATTTCGATCTTCCGCAGACTATCGCCTATATCGAGGGCGTGCTGGCACCGCTCACCTGCGAAGTGACCCATCCGTGCCCCAGCTGCGTCTGTGCTTTCTTCGACGCCGGCGTTGATGCCGCGCATGCCACGGCGATTCGCGCCGATATGGATGCGCTGCCCATCGCGGAGGCGACGGGAGCGGCCTTTGCCTCGACCCATCCCGGCAAGATGCACGCTTGCGGACATGATGGACACATGGCCATGGCACTTGCCGCCGCGACGTATGTCGACCGTACGATTCGCGAGCAGTCGGGCGCCATTAGGCGCAACGTTCTCTTTGTGTTCCAGCCGGCCGAGGAAACGACCGGTGGTGCCAAGACGGTATGCGAGAGCGGTGTGTTCGAGCGCTATGGGGCTGATCGCATTTTTGGCTTCCATGTGTGGCCCGATCTGCCTGCCGGCACGTTGGCGAGTTGTTCCGGTCCGCTGCTGGCGCGTTCGAGTGAGACACACATTCATATTCACGGGACGAGCATCCATATCGCTAAGACCTATGGCGTTCCGGTCGAGGAGTCGCACGATGCGGCGCTGGCGGCAGCGAAGTTTTTGGTTGCCGAGCGCGGGCTGATGGATGAGCTGGGTGCCGATGAGCCCTGCATTGGCAAGTTCGGCCTGCTGCAGGCAGGCACCGTCTGCAATGCGGTGGCGGGGGAGGCCCATGTTGCTGGTAGCTTGCGCGTGTTTACAGACGCTATGTTCGACCGTGCGCGCGAGGGCGTGCGCCGTGTGCTCGACGAAGCGTGCACCGCAACGGGCTGCACGTATGATCTCGACTTCGCCGAGGGCTATCCACCGGTCGATAACGACCCCGAGTTGTTTGCCTGCATTGCGCCTGCCTTGTCCGAGCTGCAACTTGTGGACGAGCCGCTGTTAATTGCCGAGGACTTTGCTTTCTATCAGCGCCATCTGCCGGGCGTGTTCATCTTGCTGGGCACGGGCGTGCCAGAAGGACAAGAAAACCCGATCGACGCTGATGACTGCCCAGCCTATGCGATGAGCGCTCTGCATACCGATACCATGCTCTTTGACGAGGAGATTCTTCTCAAAGGCCTCGATGTCTACAAACGATTGCTTGTGATGGAGTGACGATGAGGCGACGCCGACAGTCTGCCGTATATAGTCCGGGTGGATGCGGGTGCGGTTTGCTGCTGCTCCCGGTTATTGCTGTGAGCATTGGCGTGATGTTTGCGCTTGCTGGACTGGCCGCGGCAGCACTTGTGCTGTTTATCACTGCCATCGGCGTGACGATTTGGCTTTATCGCAGTCGTGAACAGCGCCGCGCCGACGGTAAGACCAATGTAGGATGGATTGCCTTTTTGGTCATCGCCTACCTGCTGAGCATCAGCTATTTGGCCTTCTTTATCCTGTTGATGATCAGTGCCTTTACCGGGGAATCCGTCACGGTGGGTTGATCGCTGCCGGCAGACGGTCGCGCAAAGTGCGTTTGCTCGGCGTTTGGATAACTGCATTGGCCGTTTATCGCAACCTTAGCTCTCAGCTAATGAATTCAAGTTCAATCCTTCCTACGATGTGCTGTGTGCCGGCACGGTAGCCGGATCGTAGGAAGGATGAATAATGGCAAAAGAGGGAAAGAAGCCGATCGGCAAGATTGTCCTAGGCATCATTGTGGTGCTGGTTATTGTCGGTGCCGTGGGCTCTATGGGCGGCAACTCAACCGATTCGTCTGCGAGCGATTCGGCAAAACCTGCCGAGACGACACAGCAGGCTGAGGAGCAAAAAGAACCGCAAGAACCGTATACCATTGCTGACGAGGCTGAAGACACTTCCAATCAGTTTACCTATAAGATCACGGGCACGCTGACCAATAACACGGATAAGGAAAAGAGCTACATTCAGATTGAATATGTTCTGTATGATGCCGATGGCAACCAGGTTGGAACGGCTCTTGCAAACACCAATCATCTGAAGGCGGGCGGCTCCTGGAAGTTCGAGGCGCTGGGTACGGTGTCTCCCGACCAGGTTGCTAGCTGGGAGCGTTCGGACGTAAGCGGTTTCTAGCATGTTGCATGCACTGGGGGAGGTGAAGTCGTATGCCCGATAAAAAGCTGACTGACGAGTTACTCAATGAGCTTCTCGACGCGCCAAACATCGATGGCTATATCAAAGAACACGACTTTGCCACCCCGTCGCTTTCGAACTACCTGAAGCAGCTACTGCAGGAAAAGGGCTTGGAGCGCTCGCGCGTGGTTCGTATGGCCGATCTCAATGAGACCTTTGGCTATCAGATCTTTACCGGCGCGCGTCATCCGAGTCGCAATAAGGTGCTGCAGATTGCCTTTGCGATGGCGCTGACGCTCAAAGAGACCAACCGTGCGCTGACGGCTGCCGGGGTAAGCGTCCTTAACTGCAAGGACCGCCGCGATGCGATTATCATTTTTTGCATCGATCGCGGGTGCAGCCTCCAAAAGGTCAACGAGGAGCTGTATCGCTTTGGCGAGGAGACGGTGAGTTAGCGGCTGATATCTGAGCCGGCGGAGCTGCCGAACAACGATGCAAACGAACGGGGCGTGGATGCCATGGGGTGTCTGCGCCCTGCGCTATGATGGAGGCTATGGATACTCAGATTCCAACATATTCCGATGACGAGCTGACCGCAGCGCTTGCCGAGTACCTGGCGTCGCTCGATCGCGACGACAGCTATCGCGTGGAGCGTGTACTTAAGCGCTCGTCCGTTGAAACAACCGAGCTCGTGTACTTTGAAGGAACCGGCGGTGGTTCGCTCGGCCCCTTTGTCCGTAAACGCATCGATGCTTCGGCTCAAATCGGCGGGGCATACGAGCGTCTGTTTGCCGCGCAACGGGCAGGTAGGCGTTTTGAGCACCTGCCCAGAATCGTCGATTGTCGTCGTGTGGGCGACGAGCTCAACGTGGTTATGGAATACATCGAAGGGGAGACACTCGGGGCTCTGGTGGACCGTCTGGGAGCCACCCCCGATTATGCGCGTGAATTGTATCCTGTCCTTTGCGACGCCGTGGGCGAGCTCCATGCCGGTTTTGCAATGGCGGGGGAGACGTCGGCGCCGGTGATCCATCGCGACCTCAAGCCGTCGAATATCATCGTGACAGGTGCCAACTATACGCCTGATGACGGCCTGACATTTTCATCGCTGGTGATTATCGACCTAGGGATCGCGCGCGTATGGCGCGATGGCGCCGATGCCGACACCGTCAAGTTTGGCACACGACCCTATGCGCCGCCCGAGCAGTATGGGTTTGGGCAGACGAGTGTGCGCAGCGACGTCTACGCACTTGGCGCCCTGTTGTTCTTCTGCTTGACGGGAGTCGACCCTAAACCAGGGCTCGACATGCGCGAGCAATGCGAGGCGCGTGGCATTCCCACTCCACTTGCCGATGTCATCTGCATGTCGATGGCGCTCGACCCGGCCAAACGTTTTGCGAGTGCGGAAGCGTTGGGACGGGCGACGCGCGTGGCATACGACCTGATTCACCCCGTGCGGCCTTCTGCGCCTGCGCCTGTCCGTACTCCGGCCTCGGAGACGGTGTTGGCGTCCCAAGGGCTCCAGAACCCCGCAGGGCTTCCTAGGCCTGCCGCCTCCGCTGCATGCGGTCTGCTCTCTCGCGTTCCGGAGTCTCTGGGGCGCATTTGGAATACGCTCGTCTGCTTCTCGCTGCTTGTGTTCTTTGCCGGAAGTCACTTTGCCGTTTTTCACCCCACCGGAGCAAACCAAAGCTACCCGACGTGGCTTCTCATAATCGAGTATTTTTTCTTTGTAGATGGCCTTATGGTGCTTATGCATTTTGCGCTGCTCGATAAGCGCCGTCTCCGTCGGCGATTCGCACTGCTCGACAGCTATCGCGGCAAGAAACTCGCGAAACTCTGGCTCAAGGTATTGGGTGTGCTGCTCCTATGCATGATCGTCATAGTCGCGGTTGTCAATGCGACCGGCGTCGTCGATACCTCCGCTACCTAAAAGAAAAGGGCCCCATTGGGGCCCTTTGCAGTTGCACTTAGATGCGGTTCATCTGAGCGGCGACTTTGTTGTACCAGTCCTGCCACGTGGGCGGGCAGTACTTTTTGGCCGCTGCCGGGGTAAGGGTGGAGCCGTAGTTGGCGCCCAGATAGGCAACGTGAGCGGAGATGCCCTCGCTCCAGCTGCCAAAGCTGCGCCAACCGCCGCCACGTGCACTCCAGCCCCAGGCGTTGTAAGAATTGGCGCAATAAGCACCCTTGGTGCTCTCGATGCAGGCGATGGCGGGGGACCAACGGGGGTCGACACCGGTATTCCAAGCGGCGACGGCAAAGTTATAGCCCTGGCCTGCCATGGGGGAGCCGGCGAGATAATTGTCGATGCGGCCTGTCCACTCATTAATGAACGAATCGTAATCGGAGTTACCAGTATTGGAGCTGTTCACCGTGGTGTCGATGGTGGTGTTGGTGTTGGTGGCCTGGCTGCTGGAATTGCTGCCGCTTACGCCCTCGCCCGAGAGCTTCTCGGCGGCAGCGGCCTTATCGGCCTCAAGCTTGGCAAGCTCGGCGGCATTTTCCTGCTCGGCTTTTGCCTGCGCCTCGCTGCGGAGCTGCTGGGCCTGCGCCAGCGCGTCCTCGGCGTTTTTCTGCTCTGCCTCAAGTTGAGACTTGGCCTGCTGGAGCTCAGCCTTGTTCTGCTCGAGTTCGGTTTGCATGTTATTGAGCTCTTCGATCTCGTCGACGCTCGAGCTCGTGATCTGGTTGGTGTATTTGCAGGTCGTGATGAACTCACCCAGGCTCTGCGCGTTGACCAGGAAGCTCACGATGGGATTGGTGCCCTTCTGATACTTGTACAGATCGCGCATGGCGGAGCTTGCCTTGGCCTGCTGCTCGGGAAGCTTGGCCTCGATTTCCTCGATGCTTGCCTCATTGGAGTCAATCTGCTTTTGCAGGTCATCGAGTTTGGTGCGGGCGTCGTTGTAGGCGCTCGTGGCGGCTTCGATCTTCTGCTGGGCTGCGGAAAGCTGGTCCTGCGTTGCCTGCGAGGCGGCATACGCCGCAACGGGGGAGAGCATCGGCGTGGCCGTCAGCGCAACGGCGAGAGCGGCGCTCGTGATGATACGAGCCGGCTTCGACGCAATGAGCGCTGCGGTGCGATGATTCGAATGCTGCATCCAGTCCCTCTGCAATCAATCGTAGGTTATGGTTCGAACGGTATTCTACTACTGCTTTCGACCTCAACTTGAACCTTAAAGGTTCCAAAGGGTCAAGTTGAACTTGAGGCTTTGGCTTTGACCTGCAGTTATGATGAATTGTTGAGAAACCATAGAGTTCAACTTTAACGTTACAGAGCCCTGTTTGAGAGGAGTTTTGGGCTGTAAAAGCTATCTCAACGTGGGGTTTTATAACTACAGCGTGCCCTTCTGGCGAGCCTGCTCAATCTCTTCGAGGGCCTCGGCGGGGGTGAACGAACAGGTGCCGTCGCCGAGTTTGACTACCCGGATATCGTCGCCGGTATGGACCTCTCCGCCCTTTAGTACCACGCCAAAAACGCCCTCGTGGGGAAAGATACAGTCGCCGGCGAGATAGTAGATGGCACAGCGGGTGTGGCAGACCTTGCCGATCTGACTGATTTCGACCAGGACATCGTTGCCAATCTTGAGCTGCGTTCCCAGGGGGAGCGAGAGCAGGTTGATGCCCTGGGTTGTGAAGTTCTCGCCAAAGTCGCCCTCGTGCACATCGAGCCCGCGCGCCTGCGCCGTCTGGATAGACTCTGCAGCTAAAAAGGAAACCTGGCGGTGCCAATGCCCGGCGTGCGCATCGGAGGCGAGGCCAAACTGCTCGATGACGGTGTCGTGCCCGTCGGCGACGGGTGACTTACGCGTGCCTTTGTGCTCCGACGTGTTGATTGAGACGATACGGGCAGGCCCGTTGTAAGCATCGTTTGCGGTGCGTAGGGGAGCTGCCGTCTGGGCACGATCTGCAAGTTCGCGCTTGGCGGCGTCAATGATGGGGTTGTTGATCGGATGAGCCTGGGGCACGGTGCACCTTTCGACGGGGCGGGCTACATGTTGAATCCTACAACAATGGTAGGTTCATTGCCCATTGTCATACAACGGTGAGCGCCGTCTTCGTGCTGGCCTTCGTGCTGGACGATTACGTCGATTGCCATAGATACGGTGGAGCTTTGGGCGCCGGCGGCTTGGCACGCTAGAATAATTCAGTTGCGCAAAGACCGCCCATTGTGTGGGCAGTTCATGATAGGAAGTTTCCATGGCATTGCAATTTACAGAGCGCGAGTTCATTCCCGTGCTGCTCGGTGGCGACATCAACGCCTATTCGGTGGCGCGTGCCTTCTACGAGGAGTACCAGGTCAAGAGTCTGGTCTTTGGCAAGTATCAGACGGGTCCCGCGTACCGCAGCCAGATTATCGACTACACGCCCAACGTGGATATCGACACCATGCCCGTGATGCTCAAAACCGTCAACGGCATTGCCCAAGCGCATGCCGACAAGACGATTGTCCTTGTGGGCTGTGGCGACAACTATGTCGCTCTCGTGGCTCAAGCCAAGGATGCTCATGAGCTGGCGGATAACATCGTCGCTCCCTACGCGCCCTACAGCATGCTCGAGCAGTGCCAGAAGAAGGAGATCTTCTACGAGCTGTGCGAGAAGCATGGCGTGCCCTATCCGCACACGTTTACCTTTACCAAGGCGATGCTCAATGCCCAGGGTGAGGCGCCTGCCGAAGTGCTCGACCAGATCGATTTTCCTTACCCGATGATTCTGAAGCCTTCTGACGGCATCATGTGGTGGCAGCACGAGTTCGAGGGCCAGAAGAAGGCCTATGAGATTGCCGACCGCGCCGAGCTGGAACAGGTCATTCGCGATTCGTATGCCAGCGGCTACACCGACGATCTGATCTTGCAGGACCGCGTGCCCGGCAACGACGAGTACATGCGCGTGCTCACCAGCTATTCCGACCGCAACGGCAAGGTGCGCATGATGTGCCTGGGCCATGTGCTGCTCGAGGAGCATCAGCCCCACGGTGTCGGCAACCATGCCTGTATCATTACCGAGCCCAACGACGAGCTCATGGGCGGCGTGCGCAAGTTGCTCGAGGACCTTCACTTTGTGGGCTATTCCAACTTTGACGTTAAGTACGACGAGCGCGACGGCTCGTTTAAGTTCTTCGATTTCAACACGCGCCAGGGCCGCAGCAACTACTACGTTACCAACAGCGGCTTTAACGTTGCCAAGTATGTGGTGGACGAGTATGTGTTCAACCGTCCGTTTGAGCCGGAGTTTGTGACGGCTCAGGACGAGGCCCTGTGGATGGTCGTCCCCATGGGCGTCGTCGACAAGTACGTCAAGGATCCCGAGCTGCGCGCTAAGGTGCATCGCCTGGACAAGGAAGGCAAGGGCGCCGACCCTTCGTTTATGAAGGGCGACTTTGTCTTTAACCGCTGGCTGCGCATGTGGCACACCAAGCTGCGCCACTTTAAGCTGTTCAAGACGTATTACAAGTAGATGAGCGCGGCGCCCGTCCGGTTTGCATCGGGCGGGCGCGGGTATGATACGCGCAATTGCGCAAGCGTCATCAAGGAGGCGGCGATGGAAAAGCTGGGAGTTATCGGCGGCATGGGCGCCGAGGCCACGTCGTATTACTACGACCAGGTGGTGCGTCATACGGCTGCTGCCTGCGATCAGGAACATATCGACATGGTGGTGCTCTCCAAGTCGACCATGCCCGACCGCACGTTGGCCATTAAGACCGGCGAGCATGCCAAGCTGCTGGCGACCATGAAAGAGTGTGCCCAGGCACTCGAGTCGCTGGGCTGTGCGCACATTGCCATTCCCTGCAACACGTCGCACTACTTCTACGACCAGATCCAGTCGTTTACGAAGGTGCCGATTATCCACATGCCGCGTGAGTCGGTGCGCTATGCTCTGGCCGGTGCGGTGATGGGGGAGTGCGAGTTCGACCCCAACCTGAGTATGCCGGCCGAGCCGGTGCACAAGATTGGCATCATGGGCACCGACGGAACCGTGGGCGCGGGTGTCTACGGCCGCGAATGTAAGGCTGCGGGTGTTGAGGTCGTCTATCCCAGCGAGAAACGTCAGAACGATGTGATGTCGCTTATCTACGATGATGTGAAGGCCGGACGTGAGCCCGATATGGATAAGTTCGACCGCGTGATGTGGGAGTTCGCCCGTAGCGGCTGCGACCGCGTCATTCTGGCCTGCACCGAGCTCTCGGTGTTGCAAAAGTACCGAGAGATTCCCGAGATCACCCTCGACGCCATGGATGTCCTGGTGCGTGAATCCATCATCCGTAGCGGCGCTCCCTACCGCCTCTAGCTTCCGACCTGTCAAAAAGGGACAGGTTAATTTTGGTAGGTTTTATCTGGTGAAACAGTAAAGGCCTCGGCTCGTTTGGTGCGAGCCGAGGCCTTTTGCGTTGGGCGGATGCTGTCGGTGGTGAACTAGAACAGGAAGCCGATGGCGATGAGGGCGATGCTGACGATGAGCACGGCGATGTCCAGGCCCTTGATGGGGTAGCGCTTGTACGAGCTGGCGCGCGTACGCAGATAGAAGCCGCGCTGTTCTGCCGCCAAGGCTGTGGCATCGGTCTTGCCCACGCTCGAGATGAGCAGTGGCACACACAGTGGCAGCATGAGCTTAAGCTTCTTGATGGGGTTCTTGGTGTCGTATTCGACGCCGCGTGCGGTCTGCGCCTCCATGATGGCGTTCATCTCCTGACCAAACACCGGCACAAAGCGCAGCGCCGTGGTAAAGGTGAAGGCATAGCGATACGGCACGTGCAGCACCTCGACGCAGGCGTTGGCAAGGTCGTTGAGCTTGGTCACCATGAGCATGAGGATGAGCGGTAACGCCACACCCAGCAGGCGCAGACAGGCCTTCGATCCTGTGATGAGACCCGTGTCGGTGATAAAGCCCCACACCACGTTGCCATCGCGCATAAAGGCCAGCTGGAGCACCAGCATGATAAGCGCGAGCGGAATCAGCAACTTGAGCAGCGAGAACAGACGGTCGACGACGCCGGCATAGGCACCCAGCGCAAGGGTGAGTGCCAAAAAGCCCAGCAGCGCCACATAGGTGTCGGACAAGAAGATGCCGACGATGATGGCGGCGGCGAGGCCCAGTTTGACGACGGGATTCAGGCGATGCAGCAGCGTATCGCCCGGCATGTAGTCGATGACGTTAACCACGGTGGACCATCTCCTTGGCAATTCGAACGACATCGGTGACCTCGCTCACCTGCGCAAAAGCGGGCGAGACGGAAGATGCCAGACGGCGCGAGAGTTCAATAACCTGGGGAGGCTCCACGTAGGCACGCCGCATGAGATCGATGTTCGAGAATAGCTCGTGCGTGCGGCCGCGGTCGAGGATGCAGCCGTCGGCCATTACGACAATGCGCTCGGCAAAGTCGGAGACGACTTCCATGTCGTGGCAGACCATGATTACGGCGCAGCCGCGCTCGGCCATGGTACGCACGGTTTCCATGACGGTCATGCACTCGCGGTAGTCAAGGCCGCTCGTGGGCTCGTCGAGCACGACGATTTTGGGCTCTACGACCACGACGGAGGCGAGTGCCACCATCTGGCGCTGGCCGCGCGACAGCGAGAAGGGCGCCTCGTCGGCAGGCAGGCCAAAGCGGTCGATGACGAGTTGAGCACGACGCAGAGCCTCGGTGCGGTCGATGCCGGCAAGCTCCAGGCCAAAGGCGACCTCGTCGAGCACGGTGTCCTTGCAGATCTGGCGGTCGGGGTTTTGGAAGAGGGTCGCGACCTCGCGGGCGATACGGCTCGTGGGGACCGCGGCAGTATCCAGGCCCGTAACGCGCACGCTGCCCGAGGCGGGCTTAAGCAGGCCCGTGAGCAGCTTGGTGAGCGTGGTCTTGCCGGCACCGTTCTGGCCGACGATGCCCACGAGCTCGCCAGGATAGAGCGTCAGGCTAAGGTCGTGTACGGCGGCGCCGCCATTGGGATAGGCAAACTCAACATGGTCGAAGGTGAGCACGGGTTCGGCGTCCTTGGCATGAGGACGCAACGACGGTGCATGCGGGGAACCGGTGGGCGCCTGGGCTTCGATGGCTGCGTGTGCGGGGTCGACGATGCCCGAAATCAGGCGTTCGGCCTCATCGACATCCAAGCAAGGGGTACCGCTTACCAGACCATCGGCCTCGAGGCTATTGAAGATACGCGTGACGCGAGGGCAGTCGACGCCGATGGCACGGAGCTCGTCGGTATGTGCGAAGACCTCGTGTGGCTCGCCCTGCAGCGCGATTTCGCCGTGGTTGAGCACGAGCACGCGGTTGCAGTACTCCGAGAGCAGGGCGACCTTTTGCTCAACGACGACGATGGTGATTCCAAGTGCGCGGTTTGCCTCACGCAGCGTCTCGAAGACCAACGTGGAGCTGGCGGGGTCGAGTGCCGCGGTGGGCTCGTCGAGAACCAAGACGCGCGGGCGCATGGCGAGGATGGCGGCGATGGCTACCTTTTGCTTCTGTCCGCCCGAGAGGGTTGCGATCTCGCGGTCGCGCAGGTCGCTGATGCCGACGGTCTCGAGCGTTTCGCTCACGCGCTGCTCGATCTGGTCGTGGGGAACGCCAAAGTTCTCGAGGCCAAAGAGCATCTCGTCCTCGACGACCGAAGCGACCATCTGCGTGTCGATATCCTGCAGCACACTGCCGACGATTTGCGACACGTCGGTGAGCGAGACTTCGCAGGTGTCGTGGCCGTCGACCATGACGGACCCAAAGAACGTGCCGGTGTAGTGGTGGGGCACGGCGCCCGACAGACAGGCGGCAAGCGTGGACTTGCCGGCGCCCGAGGGCCCGATGATGCCGATGAAATCTCCCTTGTTCACGCTGAGCGAGATGTGGCTGAGCGCCTGCTCGGTCTGCGTGCCATAGGAGAACGAGACATCGTCGACGTTGATGATCGTTTCCATGGATACCTTTCATAGTCATTGGGTGTTCCTATAGTTTTGTCAACCGTCGGGGCTACTCCCGGTAGGGCACCCG
>CABUQG010000030.1 GCA_902493535.1 uncultured Collinsella sp.
AAGGAAAGCACTTAATGTGCTTTCCGTCTTGCGCAGGACTGTAGAGCAGCAAACTAAACCCGCGCCAGCCGGCCCCGGAGACCCTCCCGGAGGGACCGAAAAATTTTTTCAAAAAAGTTGTTGCGCGGCGGACAGACTTCTGTGTATACTAATCCCCGCAGCGCACGCGAGCGGAAACAAACGCGAACGTCTGCCTGGGGAGTTAGCTCAGTTTGGTTAGAGCGCCGGCCTGTCACGTCGGAGGTCGCGGGTTCGAGCCCCGTACTTCCCGCCAACGCAATTAAAGCCACGTCTTCGGACGTGGCTTTTTGCGTTTGATGCACTTTGTTTTGATAGAACGATCGCCCTGGTGCATCTTCGCCCAGAACCCCCGCGCCTTCGGGAACGCAAGTAAAATCTAATGAGTATATCTGTCTGAACAACAGCTTTGTTGCGCAACACCTGTTCTACGAGACAGGGGGTTAGGTTATACTAAATTGCACTGTGCGCCGCATCTGATGCATTTCGCTCCAAGCGCGGCACTCAGTGGATATCCGATTTACCATTTGGATGTCCTGGCGGTCATTTAGCGTCTTGACACAAGCTCGGCCCCGGAGCTCGTTCGAGCTGTTCGTATTCCTTGAAAGGGGAAAAATGGACATATCGAGGAAGACTGATTACGCCCTTCGTATGCTGGCGATGCTTGCCGAGGATCCGGAGTGTTTGCTTTCTGTTCGCACCGCTGCCGAAGAGGTCAATGTCCCGTATTCGTTTGCCCGCTCGATTCAGCACGGTTTGGTCCAGGCCGGTATTGTGGAGAGCCTGCGTGGCGTCCACGGTGGCATGCGTCTCAAGGTCAGTCCGGACGACGTCACTATCCGCCAGGTCGTCGAGGCCGTTCAGGGTCCTATGGTCATGAACGATTGCACTGCGCCCGATGGTGACTGTGCGCGCATGGGCGCGTGCTGCTATCATCCCCTGTGGGCCGGAGCTCAGGCGTTGATGCGCGACTACCTCGATTCCGTTTCGCTCGGCGACATCGTCGCTCACCGCCAGTTCCCGGCCGTCGATCCCAAGTTCGCCGACCGCGAAGCGTTTCCCGAGTACGCCTCCTGCGCGTGCGCTTACCGGGAGGAATAGCGCCGCATAAGGAGCATAGCCATGATTCAGGACCCCTTTCGTTCGATGATTCGTTCGGAAGGGGTCCTGCGTTATCGCGACCTTCCGTGGCGCCGCACGCGCGATCCGTACATCATTTGGCTTTCTGAGGTCATGTTGCAGCAAACACAGGTGCCGCGCGTGGAGACGCGCATGCCGGCGTGGCTCGATCGTTTTCCGACTGTGCAGGCGCTTGCCCAGGCCGCGCCTTCCGATGTTTTGGACGCTTGGCAGGGCATGGGCTACAACCGACGCGCTTTGGCGCTCCACAGGGCCGCTCAATGCGTTGTGGAAGACTGGGGCGGGGAGTTTCCGCGTGAGACGCGTGACTTGGTCGTTCTGCCTGGTATTGGCCCGGCAACGGCGCAGGGCATCCGGTCATTTGCGTTTGATCTTCCGGGCGTGTATCTGGAGACCAACGTGCGCACGGTCTTTTTGCATCATTTCTTTCCCGATGTGCCGGCCGTTCCCGATCGCGAGCTGGTGCCGCTGATCCAAGCCGCCTGTCCAGCGGCCCCTGGTGCGGCGGCGGATGAGATTGCGCCCTTTGCCGCGCCTCAAGACGATGCTGACACGCCGCGCGCGTGGTATTACGCGTTGCTGGATTACGGCGCGTATCTTAAGAAGACGCTGCCCAATCCGTCCAGGCGGTCGGCGGGCTATAGTCGTCAGTCCAAGTTTGAGGGCTCGCGTCGCCAAAAGCGCGCGCATATCGTGCGTATGTTGCTGGCAGCGCGCGATGGGCAGCCGGCGGGGATTACGCTTGTTGATGCCGTGGTGGGCGTTAACGAGATGGAAGCGGCAGCCGGTCGCGGGCCGGTCGAGTGCGACTTGATCGCGGGCATTCTAGCTGACCTGGAGCGCGAGGGCTTTTGCCGAGCCGAGGACGATCGTTGGTTGAGTGTGTAACCCGCTCAAATCTGAAGAACGGGATTGTAAGGTTTAAATTCGCGGCTTGAGGGCATCCTAAAGACGAGGCCGCTCGAAGCCTACGGGCGGCATGCGTTGAAGGGAAGTACACCTATGGATTTTGAGAATTCCCAAACCAAGAAGAACCTCGAGACCGCTTTTGCCGGTGAGTCCCAGGCACACACCAAGTATCGCTACTATGCATCCAAGGCCAAAAAGGACGGCTACGTTCAGATCTCGAATATTTTTGCCGAGACGGCGGGCAACGAGTCCGAGCACGCCAAGCTGTGGTTTAAGTATCTGCACGACGGCGCCGTCCCCGATACCCTGGACAATCTGCGTGATGCCGCTGCGGGCGAGAACTACGAGTGGACCACGATGTACGACGAGTTCGCCAAGACCGCCGAGGAGGAGGGTTTTGCCGAGATCGCTGAGAAGTTCCGTGGCGTCGCCGCCGTCGAGAAGGCCCACGAGGAGCGCTACAACAAACTCGTCGAGCGCATCGAGTCGGGCGAGGTGTTTGAGCGCGAGGGCGTAAAGGTGTGGAAGTGCCTGAACTGCGGGCACCTGCACGTTGGTGCTGAGGCGCCTGAGGTGTGCCCGGTGTGTAACCACCCGAAGGCGTACTTTGAGGAGCAGGTGGTGAACTACTAGCGCTTGGCGCTAGCGTGAGCTGGGCCGGGAGGGCCGGACTACCTTCCCTCCTCGCTCACGGCTTCGCAGGGTCGCGTTGAGGGAAGGTAGTCCGGCCCTCCCGGCCCGCTTTGGGTCGTCGCGTGCTCGCTACAGAAAAGCTGATAAAAAAGTTTGTGTGCCGCCCCTTATGGGGCGGCACGTTTTTGTGGGGGCCGGTTGGGGCGGTGACGTTGCTTAGAGGGTACACTGGGTAGCGTTGGCTATTCGTTTCCTCTTGTGAGGTGTTGGTTATGGGTAAGAAGTCTCGGGCTCGGGTTGCTGCGGCGGGAACTCGCAAGGATCCTGGTCGTCGGGTTGCCGAGGGTGAAAAGGCCAATCGTGCTGAGAAGGGCAAGAAGGTCGGTGCGCATGCTCATCCTGAGTGGGCGCCCCATTTGAATTCGGCTAGTGAGGACTTGACCGCCAAGCTGTTTACGATGGTCGAGGTCATCTTGGGCGTGGTGCCTGTGGTGGTCATTGGCCTGTTCCTGGCCTCTAAGGATGCCACGAGCGTGGATAAGCTCACCGAGGTCTTTTCGCAGGAGCCCTCGATGGTGGTCACGTTTATTTCTGCGTGCCTGCAGCCGTTTGTGGCGTACATGCTGTACATGATTTATCGCAAATACTGCGAGGGCGATGCGGGCTTTGCCGCCGGCAACCTGATCGGTCTTTTGTGCTCCGAGATCCTACTGCTCAATATCCCGGGCGTCATCGGTATGGGCATCTTGCTGTGGCGTGTTTGGCGCAACGTTGCCCCGCACTTTGAGAGTTGGCTGTTTGAGCGCCGCGTAATGGGCGTGCTGGCAGACATCGCCGGGTCGCTCGTGATTCTCGTCTTGGCATTTATGTGCGCCACCGCCGCCCGCGGTCTCGCGGGCATGTAGTCTGTTCTCACCGACCACGGGGCGCAGGGCGGGGAAACCTTCCCCTCTCGCTCACGGCTTCGCAGGGTCGCGCGAGGCAAAGGTTTCCCCGCCCTGCGCCCCGGCGTTGAGTCGTCGCATGCTCGTTACAGAAAAGCTGATAATAAGTTTGTGTGCCGCCCCTTTGGGGCGGCACTTTTTGTGTGGGGTCCCGGTCTCCACAATTTTCGTCAAGCTATTGGTTAGATTTTGGTCAGTTGGCGTAAGGGTGGAAGGCCAAAAGATTGTTGGCGAAAAAAGCTCAGAGAAAGTGCTGGTAGGGGAGTTGTTGAGCTTTTCGACAGCTTTTGAGCAGAAGAAACTTTGTGGCTATTGCCGGCGATTGCGTTGTCGCGGTCATGGCGGTGCGGGATGCTGGTCGTAAGCGTCGAATGCTCCGATTTTGGAGGCCAGCATGGATCTGTTTCTTGAGACTCCGCAGCAACAAGCCGAGCGCATGTTGCGCCAACAGCAACGGCTTATAGAGATGCAAATGCAAGGGGCGGCAGCCCAGCCCTTTGCGCAAAATGTCGTGCCCGCTGCTGTACCTGCAGCTGTGCCCGGGTGTAAATCGGCGCCAGAGGCCTATTCCGTACAGCAAGATTCATATGCGCAGGAGCTCGCGTTCGACAAGCGTCGTGCGCGTCGTCGCCGTGTGGGCCAGCGCTTGCGCATATTGGCGATGATCGTGCTCATCCCGTTAGGGCTTGCGGCCATCTTTCTGGCGTCGTATGCCCTCACGTGCATCCTCAACGGCGCATCGCCCAACGAGGTGCTCCAACATCTGTCAGCCCTCGGCCAGCGCCTAGGCGATGTCATAACAACAATCCGCGCCGGCTGGGAGAGCTAGCGTTTTAGCGTCCGCGGCTCTAAGAGAAATTTGTCTGCAAGGCAGTGGGTGATCCGTGCGTGTGGCGGGGTAAGATTGATCGCGGTTTTGATTGATGATCGATTGAGTTTGTTGGGCGGAGTCTATGTCTGCTATTGATATCGTGCTTGTTGTGATTGCTTTGGTGGCGGTGGGGGTTGCTGTGGCTTGTGCCCTGCAGCTCAAGGGCCTTCGCGTCGAGCTGCAGGAGCGCGGCGATAGCGGGGCAGAGATGCTGGCTGCGCTCGAGCAGGCCAACAACGCGCTCGACACCCTGAACGTCGCGTTGGCAGAAACCCGCCGTACGGCAAATGCCATCGCGCAGCAGCAGACGACCGATGCGGCCGTAGAGCAGCAGCGCTACCTGACCATCGCGCGTGAGTTCTCGCAGGCTGGCGACCGTATGGATGACCTGCGCCGCGAGACGGCCCAACAGCTCGGCGCCAACCGCGAGGGCATCGAGCACCGCCTGGACAAGGTGCGCGAGACGGTCGATGCCCAGCTGGGCGCCATCCGCAAGGACAACAACGTGCAGCTCGATCAGATGCGCGCGACGGTGGACGAGAAACTCTCCCGTACGCTCAACGATCGCCTGTCTGCATCGTTTAAGCAGGTGAGCGACCAGCTCGAGGCCGTGTACAAGGGCCTGGGCGATATGCAGTCTATCGCCACCGGCGTGGGCGACCTTAAGCGCGTGCTGGGCAACGTAAAAGCGCGTGGCATTTTGGGCGAGGTGCAGTTGGGTGCAATCCTGGCGGACATCCTTACGCCCGACCAGTATCTGGAAAACGTCGTCACCAAGCCTGGCGCCTCGGAGCGCGTTGAGTTTGCCGTCAAGCTGCCGGTAGACGAGGGCGATCCCGTGCTGCTGCCGATTGATTCCAAATTCCCGGGCGATGCGTACGAGCACTTGCTCGACGCGCAAGAGTCGGGTGATACCGAGGCGGTGGCCACCGCGCGCAAGACGCTCGACGCCATGGTGAAGCGCGAGTCGAAGGACATCTGCGAAAAGTACCTGAGCGTGCCCGCGACCACCAACTTTGGCATTCTGTTCGTTCCGTTTGAGGGTCTGTACGCCGAGGTCGTCAGCCGCCCCGGGCTTATCGAGACCCTGGGCCGCGACTATCACGTCAACGTTGCCGGCCCCAGCACCATGGCGGCCATCCTCAACAGCCTGCAGATGAGCTACCAGACGTTTAAGTTGCAAAAACGCACCGACGACGTGCTACGTGTGCTCTCTGCCGTCAAGGCCGAGCTGCCACGCTATCAGGCGGCCCTGCGCCGCGCCCAGCAGCAGATTGAGACTGCGGGAAAGACGGTCGAGGGCATCATCACCACGCGCACCAACGTTATGGAGCGCAAGCTCAAGGATATCGATGCGCTGGAAGATGCCGGGGAGGCCGACGCGATCTTGGGGCTCACGTCCGCGAGCCTGCTCGCAGACCAAAAAGACGAGGACTAGCTGCATCTGACGGCGGGGCGCTTGCGCAAGCACGGCGCGGGCGCTTTTCGCATCGTGCTTGCCTGGAGTGCGCTTTAGTGTGCAACAATGGCGTTTCGCCCTATCAGACGTGAAAGGAAGCCCATGTCTCAGAGAAACACCAGTCCGCTCAAACGCTCCACCGTGCGCCGCACGCTGCAGCGTTTTTGGGACGTCACGCGCACGCAGCCGCTGATCGTCTTTCTCTCGGTGTTCTCGTCGGCGGGCTACATCTTTTTGCTCACGTTTGCCAACACCTACGTGATGGCCCTTATCGTCGACCGCGTCCAGGCCGGCCCCGTGGCGGGCGACCAGGTGTTTGAGGTCTTTGGCCCTTACATTCTGGCGCTGGTGCTCGTTAACCTAGTGGGCCAAATCCTCTCCAAGCTGCAGGACTACACCGTCTACAAGCTCGAGATTGCGGGCAACTATCACCTGGCGCGCCTGTGCTTTGACACGCTCTCCAATCAATCCATGACATTTCACACCAGCCGTTTTGGCGGATCGCTTGTGAGCCAGACGAGCCGTTTTATGAGCGGCTATACGGGGCTGGTGGACGTGACGGTGTATTCGCTCATTCCCACTATCACCTCGGTTGTCTGCACGGTGGCGGCGCTCGCTCCGGTGGTGCCGACGTTTACCGTGATCCTGGTGGGCATCATGGTCGTCTACATCGCGTTTGTCTGGCTTATGTATAAGCGCATCATGCCGCTTTCGGCCGCGACGTCCGCCGCGCAGAACAAGCTGTCGGGTGTGCTGTCCGACGCGGTCACGAACATCCTGGCCGTCAAGACCTGTGGGCGCGAGGACTTTGAGCGCGACCTGTTCGATGCCGCCGACCGCGCCGCGCGCGACGCCGAGACGGTTTCGATGCACGCCATGATGCAGCGCAACTTTACGACCTCGGGCCTTATCGTCATCACCATGGCCGTGGTGAGCGTGTTCGTCGCGGGAGGCAACGCGTGGTTTGACATCTCTGCCGGCGCGCTCGTCATGATTTTTACCTATACGTACAACCTCACCATGCGTCTGAACTACGTAAGCTCCATGACGCAGCGCATCAACCGCGCGCTCGGTGATGCGGCCGAGATGACGCGCGTGCTGGACGAGCCGCGTCTGGTGGCAGACGACGAGAACGCTCCCGAGCTTAAAGTGACCGAAGGTGCGATTGATTTTGAGCACCTGAGCTTTGCATACCGTGACGCCGCGGCGGGCGAGAACGTGTTCGACGACCTGACGCTTCACGTGGCGGCGGGCCAGCGCGTGGGCCTGGTGGGCAAATCGGGCTCGGGCAAGACGACGCTCACCAAGCTGTTGCTGCGCCTGGACGACGTACAGGGCGGCCGCGTGCTCGTGGACGGCCAAGACGTCTCGCGCTGCACGCAGCAGAGCCTGCGCCGCCAGGTTGCCTACGTGCCGCAGGAGGCGCTGCTGTTCCATCGCTCCATTCGCGAGAATATCGCCTACGGCCGCCCCGACGCTACCGACGAGCAGATCCGAGAGGCCGCGCGCCTGGCAAATGCCCTGGAGTTTATCGACCGCCTGCCCAACGGCTTTGACACCATGGTGGGCGAGCGCGGCGTCAAGCTCTCGGGCGGCCAACGCCAGCGCGTGGCCATCGCCCGCGCTATCCTGACCGACGCGCCGATTTTGGTGCTCGACGAGGCGACATCTGCCCTGGATAGCGAGTCCGAGGCGCTGGTGCAGGAGGCGCTCGAGAACCTTATGCGCGGCCGCACCTCCATTGTGGTGGCACATCGCCTGTCCACCGTGGCGGCGCTCGACCGCATCGTGGTGCTGGCGGACGGCGAGATTGTCGAGGACGGTACGCATGCGCAGCTTGTCGAGGCGGGCGGCGAGTATGCGAGCCTGTGGGGCCGCCAGACCGGCGCATTTTTGGAGGCGTAAAGACCCCATACGTGGGACAATCGTGCCCATAGATTTGTTATGCCGCTGAGCCGAGGAGTCGTTATGCCACGCGAGACCAATGCCGCCAAACGCGAGCGCGCCGTTGAGGTGTGCGAGCGCCTCAACCGTCGCTATGGCCCGGTCGAGTGTTTTTTGGATCACGAGAATCCCTTTAGGCTGCTCATCGCGGTGCTGCTCTCGGCGCAGACGACCGACGCGCAGGTCAACAAGGTGACGCCGAAACTGTTTGCCCAGTGGCCCACGCCCGAGGCCATGGCACAGGCGAGCGTGGCCGATGTGGCCGATACCATTAAGTCGCTCGGCTTTTATAAGAGTAAGGCCAAGCACGCCGTGGAGGCCGCGCAGATAATCGTCGCCGATTACGGCGGCGAGGTACCGGCCGACATGAAGGAGCTCGTCAAGCTGCCGGGCGTGGGGCGTAAAACGGCGAACATCGTGCTCAACGTGGGGTTTGGCATCGTGGAAGGCATCGCGGTCGATACACACGTCAACCGCATCGCGCACCGCCTGATGTTGAGCCCCAAGACGCATGCCAAGGAGCCGCTCAAGACCGAGCAAGACCTGCTCAAGATTTTGCCGCACGAGTATTGGGAGTCGGTCAACCACCAGTGGATCACCTTTGGCCGCGAGATTTGCGACGCCCGCAAACCTAAGTGCGACGAGTGTCCGCTGGCAGACCTTTGCCCCAGCGTGCGCGTTTTGGGGTAGCTGTTTGGCGTGCGCTGGCGTGTCCATCTCATGCGTTACCATGACAGACAATGAAATCCGCCGCATACCCGCCGAGCTTGCCCCGGCGGGCTTTTGGCGTTGCAATGCCGGAGGAACAGCATGCTCATTCACCGTATAGCCGCGCAGCTCTACACTGCCGAGGCACTGCAGACCGTCGAGGCCGGGCTCGATGCCGGCGAGGACGTGACGCTGGCCGTGTCGCAGTCGGGTCGCACGCTTATGGCGGCCGCCCAGTTTGCGCGCCGTCCGCGCCCGACGGTCTACATTGTGAGTGGCGAGGATGCGGCCGAACGCGCCGCGCGTAGCCTTGCCGCCTACGTGGGCCTGGCGCACGTGTGCCGTTTTCCCGAGCGCAAGGACTATCCGTGGCGCGAGCAGGCGCCCGACGACGCCGTGGTGGCGCAGCGCTGCGAGGCTCTGGGGCGCATCGTGCGCGGGGACAACTGCATCATGGTTGCCTCGGCCCGCGCGCTGCTGCGCTGCGTGCCGCCGGTCGAGAGTCGCTATTGGGAGTCCACCACTTTTGCGGTGGGCGAGGAGATTCCTTTTGACGAGGTGCCGCAGCGCCTGGTGGGCATGGGCTACACCAATGCCGGCGCCGCCGACGCGCCCGGTCTGTTCCGCGTGCACGGCGACACCGTCGAGGTGTTCCCCGCGCAGGAGAAGGCGCCCGTGCGCATCGAGTTCTTCGGCGACGAAATTGATCGCATCCGCCGCATGGTGAGTTCAACGGGCCAGACCATCGGCAACGAGGACAGCATCGAGATCTTCCCGTGCCGTGAGCTGGCGCTTACCGACGAGGCGGTCCACAACATGCATGTGGCGCTCTATCGCGCCAGCCAGGACGACAGCAAGCTGGCGGCGCTGCTCGAGATGGTGGATGCGCGTATCGTCACGCCCGAGCTCGACCGCTTTTTGCCGGTGATGTACGGCCAGACCGTAAGCCCGCTGGCACACGTGAGCGGCAAGGCACTCGTGGTTCTGTCCGAGCCGCGCTCGCTGTTCGACGACTGCCTGCGCGCCTACGAGGATATCGAAGCGCGTGCCGGCGAGGCGGGGATTGACCGACTGGATGGCCTGTATGTACGTGCCCAGCAGCTCGATTTTGGCGCCCAGCAGCGCCTGAACTATGTGAGCCTGATTCGCGCCGGCGGCGCGGTTACGGCAGAGCTCAAGATTGAGCAGCCTGCTATCGCAGGCTCGGACAACCGCTTTATGACGCGCATTCAGGAAGTCGTGGGCAAGCGCTACGCCTGCGTGTTTGCCATTCCCGATCGCGGCGCGCGCGAGTCGATGGAGCTCACCTTTGGCGACGAGGGCTTTACCTTTGAGGAGTCGCTGACCGCGGCGCCTGAAAACGCCGGCGTCATTGGCGAGCACGTACGCGTGGCAGCGGCAGATTCTGCCGACCGTGCCGCACGCCAGGAGGCCCACGCTTCCATTCGCGAGCGTAAGGTCGACGCGCTCAACGCCCGCTCGCTCGAGGCGGGCGCCGCCCAGGCAGCCGCCGGCGCCGCCGTGCCTACTATCTCGCGCGGACGCGTGACCTTTGTCGATGCCGCTCTGCCGCAGGGCGTGGTGGTGCCCGATGCCAACCTGGCCGTGTTCTCGATCGCCGATCTCAACGCCCGCATGGACGCCAACCGCGCGCGCAGCCGCCGCAAGGTGGACATTACGCAGATCACGTTCCCGTTTAAGCCGGGCGACTACGTGGTGCACGCCACTCATGGCATCGCGCTCTTTAGCGAGATCGCGCGCCAAGAAGTGGGCGGCAAGGAGCGCGACTACTTTTTGCTGGAATATGCCGACGGCGACAAGCTCTACGTGCCGCTCGAGCAGGTCGACCGCATCACGCGCTATGTTGGCCCCGACGGCGACAAGCCGCGCCTGACCAGGCTCAACACTGCCGACTGGACGCGTGCCACCAATAAGGCGCGCAAGAATGCCAAAAAACTGGCGTTTGACCTGGTCGACCTGTATACGCGCCGCTCGTCGATTACCGGTATCGCCTGCCCGCCCGATACGCCCGAGCAGATCGAGATGGAGGAGAGCTTCCCTTACGACGAGACACGCGACCAGCTGGAGGCCATCGCCGACATTAAGGCCGACATGGAGGCGCCTAAGCCCATGGACCGCCTGCTGTGCGGCGACGTGGGCTTCGGCAAGACCGAGGTCGCTCTGCGTGCGGCGTTTAAGTGCGTGGACTCCGGCCGCCAGGTCATGGTGCTCTGCCCCACGACCATTCTTGCCCAGCAGCACTACGAGACGTTCTTTGAGCGCTTTGCTCCGTTTGGCCTTGAGGTCGAGGTGCTCAGCCGCTTCCGCACGCCGGCGCAGCAAAAGCGCGCGCTCAAGGCATTTGCCGAGGGCACGATTGACGTGCTTATCGGCACGCACCGCCTGCTTTCGGCCGATGTGAACCCCAGGAACCTGGGCCTGGTGATCATCGACGAGGAGCAGCGCTTTGGCGTGCAGCACAAGGAGCAACTCAAGAACCTGCGCGAGCAGATTGACGTGCTCACGCTTTCGGCGACGCCGATTCCGCGAACCATGCAGATGGCCACGAGCGGCGTGCGCGACATGAGCCTGATCACCACGCCGCCGACCGGGCGTCGTCCCGTGATCGTGCACGTGGGGGAGTACGACCCCGACGTGGTGAGTGCAGCGATTCGCCTGGAGGTGGGCCGCGGCGGTCAGGTGTATTACGTGTCCAACCGCGTCAAGACTATCGACGATGCCGTGGCGCGCGTGCACGAGGCCGCGCCCGAGGCGCGCGTGGGTGTGGCACACGGCAAGATGAGCCCGCGCGAGGTCGAGGACGTGATGATCGAGTTCGCGACCAAAAAGATCGACGTGCTTATCGCCACGACCATCGTGGAGAGCGGTATCGACAACGCGACCGCCAACACGCTGATCATCGAGGACTCGCAGCGCCTGGGTTTGGCGCAGCTCTACCAGCTCAAGGGCCGTGTGGGCCGTTCTGCCACGCAGGCATACGCGTACTTTATGTTCCCCGGCGAGCTGCCGCTCACCGAGGAGGCGACGGCGCGCCTGACCGCACTGTCCGAGTTCCAAGACCTGGGCAGCGGCATGCGCATTGCCATGCGCGACCTGGAGATTCGCGGCGCCGGCTCGCTTATGGGGGCTGAGCAGCACGGCAACCTGTCGAGCGTGGGCTTTGACCTGTTTACGCAGATGCTGGGCCAGGCTGTGGCCGAGGCGCGCGGCGATGACGACGCCGGCGTGGAAGCGGCGAGCGTGGTTATTAATCTGCCGGCCGATTACTTCTTGTCCGAGGAGTACCTGCCGGCGGTGGATCAGCGCGTGCTCGTGTACCGTAAGCTCGCAGCGGCCGAGGACCTGGAGAGCATCGATGAGGTGCAGGAAGAGACCGAGGCCGCGCATGGCGAGCTGCCGTTGGCGGGACTCAACCTGTTCAACCGCGCGCGCATCCGCATTCGCGGCGAGCGCCTAGGGCTCGAGAGCGTCACGCTCAGTGGCGGTCGCATCACGTTTTTGGGCGTCGACGTGCCCAAGAAGGTGGCTTTTGAACTAAAGACCCGCTATGGCGCGGTGAACTTCCCCAAGAGCCGCAAGCTGTCGGTGCCCTACAAGGCGGGCGCCGGTGCGGGCAGCGGCCTGGGTCGCGGCCTCGACGCCAACGACGGTACCGGTCCCGTGGCGGCGGCGCTCATGCTGCTGCAGCAGCTGGGTGCGAGCGACGATGACTAACAAGTAAGGGGCGTGGCGTGGCGGAGTCATCTTTGCCCCGCCACGTTGCAGGTGATCCCAGCCACATCGAAAGGAAAACATGTTCGGATACATCTATAAGAAAGATGTCGCCATGATCGCGGTTATCCTTGCCCTTTGCCTGGGCGTGGGCACCTTTTTCGATTACCAGATCTCGAGTGCGCTGTTCAACATCGGCAGCATGTACGGTCGCTTTGTCGAGGCGGCCGGCGAGCTGCCGTTCGAGCTGACGGCGAGCGTCGCGGGCGTCATGCTCGTGCGCTCGGTACGCCCCGATTCCAAGGCGAGCAAGTGGCTCGCCGCGCTGGGCGTTCTGATCAACGTGTGCCTGGTCGGCTACGAGATTATCGGATCGCTGCGCGTCGGCGGCAAGCTTATTGCGTTTCAGCTGGTTCTGACGTTTGCGCTGGTCATCGCTGCTAACCTTGTCGTCTATCGCCTCACGCGCACGACCGAGTCCGACGAGCTCACGCGCTGGGCGTTGATGGTACTTGCCGTGTGGGTCGCTCAGGCCATTATCCTCAACGTCATTGTTAAGCCGCTGTGGTCGCGCCCGCGCATGCGCGTGATCGAGGTCACGCCGGGGCTCAATTTTCAGCCGTGGTGGGTGATCGGCAACCCCGACAAGTGGGCCTATATCGCCGCCGGCGTGATCAAGGACGGGTTCAAGTCGTTCGCGAGCGGGCACACCGCGCATGCGGCGATCGGCCTTATGCTCGCCGGGCTTCCCGCGGCAGCCTTTAAGGAAAAACCTTCGCGTCGCCGCGTGATCTTTTGGGCGGCGGCTGTGGTCGCGGCGCTCGTCGCCTTTGGCCGTATCGTGATCGGAGCTCACTTTTTGAGCGACGTGAGCTGCGGCTTTGCCCTGGTGTTGGCGCTTGAGTGCCTTGCCGCGCGCGTTGCCTATCCCAACGGCGTACAATAGCCCCGTTTGAATCATCGGGCCCGTGCCCGGCTAGAGAGGATTGCCATGCTCGCGTTTAACAACGACTATTCCCACGGCGCACATCCGGCAGTGCTGCAGGCGCTCGTCGACACCAACATGGAGCCGCAGCCCGGATACGGTACCGATGCGCACACCGAGCGTGCCAAGCAGCTTATCCGCGAGACTTGCCAGGCCCCCGATGCCGACGTGTTTTTTCTGGTGGGCGGCACGCAGGCCAACGCAACGGTGATCGACATGCTGCTCGCGCCGTACGAGGGCGTCGTTGCTACTGAGACTGGCCACGTCGCCTGCCATGAGGCGGGCGCTATCGAGTTTGGCGGCCACAAGGTGCTCACCATTCCCGGCTACGAGGGCAAGATGCACGCCGAGGACCTCGAGAACTATATCCAGGTGTTCTACGAAAACGAGAGCTACGAGCACACGGTGTTCCCGGGTGCCGTGTATGTGAGCCTATCGACCGAGTACGGCACGCTGTACTCCAAGGCCGAGCTCGCGGCGATTCACGCGGTGTGCCAGAAGCGCGAGATTCCGCTGTTTGTGGATGGCGCCCGCCTGGCCTATGCGCTGGCGGCCGATGAGTGCGACATTACCCTGCCCGAGCTGGCGCAGCTGTGTGACGTGTTCTACATCGGCGGCACCAAGTGCGGCGCGCTTTGCGGCGAGGCCGTGGTGTTTTGCGGCATGCGCGCTCCGGCGCATCCCATTCCGCGCATTAAGCAGCACGGTGCGTTGCTGGCCAAGGGTCGCCTGACGGGCGTGCAGTTTGAGGCGCTCTTTACCGATGGCCTGTATTTTGAGATTGGTCGCCAGGCGATTGAGACCGCTCAGGCGCTTCGTCGCGTGCTGCACGAGCGCGGCTACCAGTTCTTCTTGGAGACGCCGACCAACCAGCAGTTCGTGATTCTGCCCAACGAGGACATGGCCCGCATTCGCGAGCATGCCTCGATTGAGTACTGGGAAAAGTACGACGAGAACCACACGGTGGTGCGCTTTTGCACCAGCTGGGCCACGACGCAGAAGGACATCGACGCGCTGGCGGCTGTCCTGTAGGTTGATGTGATGACGAGGGGCCGCCTTGCGCTTGGATTTGGTGTGGGGCGGTCTTTGCTTTTTGAGGGGGAGGGGTTGTATGACCGAGATGTCCGAGCCGACGATCCGCCTGGCGACGCCCGAAGACGCACCGTTGTTGCTTGCCATCTATGAGCCGTATGTGCGCCAGACGGCGATTACCTGCGAATACGAGGTGCCGAGCGTTGAGGAGTTCGCCGGGCGCATCGAGCGTACGCTCAGGCGCTATCCGTATCTGGTAATGGAGCTGGACGGGCGTCCGGTAGGCTATGCCTATGTGAGTCCGCTCAACAGCCGCGAGGCATACGACTGGTCGGTCGAGACATCGATCTACCTGGCGCGCGACGTGCGCCACGGCGGGCTGGGCCGCAAGTTGCACGACGCGCTCAAGCAATGCCTGATCGCGATGGGCATCACCAACATGTGCGCGCTCATTGCCGTGCCGCACGACAAGGACGACGAGTACCTGACGCACAACAGTCAGGATTTCCATGCCCATATGGGCTACCGCCTGGTGGGCGCCTTTGACCGCTGCGCCCAAAAGTTCGGCCGCTGGTACGACATGTGCTGGATGGAGTTGGTCCTGGCCGAGCGCACGCCCAACCAACCCAAGCCAACCTGGTTCCCCGACCTCCTCGCCTAAAACCACCACAATGGGGACAGGCACCTTTGTGGTGGTTTTGGTGTTGGTTAGCCGATGGGCTCGGTGTATTTGGCGCGGTCGGTGCGTTGGATGCGCTTGGAGACATGGAGCGGGCGGCCGTCGGTGTCGTAGACGTAGTCGGTGATTAGGATCAGCGCCTGCCCACGCTCAACGTTGAGCAAAAACGCCTCGTTTTGCGAGGCATAGCACACCTCAAAGG
>CABUQG010000031.1 GCA_902493535.1 uncultured Collinsella sp.
GGTTTAAAACCGGGCTCGAACAAACACGCCTATTGACAATGGCTTTCTCATATTATTTGGGCCCGGTGACTTGAATCAGCGGTCATCCCGGGCCCATCAGAGCTCGTAGAGCTCTTGGTTGCTTTGGTCTCGCTCTTCACGGCGCTTATCGAACTTTCCGAGGCACTCAAGCAGCATTCGAAGCATAACAAGTCGCTGCCATTAAGGCACTGACCTCTTGACCAAGCAACAGCGCTGCCCAGCTATCACCCTTGGGCTGCCGTCAACTTTATTCTATCCGCGAGCATCTGGTTTACCAAATGGATTTTCGGTAAAGGAAGCACGGCACGCCCGCAAAACCACTACGCCCCAAGTGCCGCCATGGGAATCACCGCCACGCCGTCGTCGCGTGTGTAGGCAATACTCCCCTTTCCAACCACGACCGCCAAAAACGCCGGCGCGGCATTCTGGGCGGCAGGATTGGAGAGCACTTTCCTCTCCAGCGCCTTGAGATTTCTCACTCCATCGTCTGCTTTCGCATCACTCAGCTTGACCTCGATGGCTCCCCAGCGCCCGTCGTGCTCAACGATCAGATCGACCTCAAGGCCCTTCTCATCTCGGAAATAATGGACACTGTTGTCGACACCGCCGTAGGTGGAAAGGAACACGCGCACGTCGCGCAGGACGAGATTCTCAAAGAGCATCCCCAGCGTTTGCATATCGCCAAGCAGCCGCTCAGGGGTAGCCCCCAGCAACGCCGCCGCAAGTGACGGGTCACAGAAGTAGCGCTTGGGGCGCACGCGAACGCGGGCCTTCGAGCGCATGGGCGGCTCCCATCCGCACAGGTCCTCGGTCAGCTTGAGCCTGTTGAAGAGGTCCAAGTACGCAGCGATGGTCCTCTCGTCGGGGCCCGCCTCACCGTACGAGGCGTCCTTTACGAGCGTCTTGTACGTGACAGCCTGGCTCTCGTTCATGGCAAGAGCTCGCAAAAGGCCGTGTGCAAGCTCGGGCGACATGCCCTCGTCCAGCACGTTGACGTCGAGCACCGAGTGCACGTACTGGCTTGCCGTCTCTCGCGCAAGATCTTCCGAAAGCCCAAGATTTGCAGGCCAACCGCCCCTGCAGCACCAGCGGGCGACGTCATCCACCGTGCTCTCGCGACGCTGAGGGGCAAAATCCTCGCCCTTAAAGAGGCTTGCCAGTGACACGAGCGGCTCGCCGTCGCCCGACTCACACAGGGCCATGGGGCGCATTGACAGACGGGCGATCCTACCCGTGCCGGAATGACGAACATGGCTGCGCTCCTCGCTTTTGAGCGCGGTCGAGCCCGTGAGCAAAAGTGTCCCCCGTTCGTTGCCGCTCGCGTCCACGAAACGCCGGGCGGCATCCCAAACCTCGGGCACCTCCTGCCATTCATCGACCAGGTGTGGCGCATCGCCGATGAGCGCCAGGCTTGGGTCGACCTCTGCCGCCGCACGCTGCGCAGGCTCATCGAGCCTGGAGACGCTCGCCGAGCGAGAGAGCGCCGTCCAGGTCTTGCCGCACCATTTGGGGCCGTTGATCTCCACACAGCCAAACGCCCGCATAAGGGTGTCGAGGCGCTCCTCTATGAGCCGGGGCCTATATCCCTTTTGGGTCAATCTCTTTGGTGCATCCATAGACGGCCGTCCCTCTCTATCACGCGATATGCGAAATTACGCCATTCTCAATGCTGATTTTACGCTACTTTCAATGTAGTTTTTACGCCATGACAGATGTAGTTTTTACGCCATTTTCATTGAAGGTTTTACGCTTGGCATCCTTAGCGCGACCCATTCCGAGCATCACATCAGAGCGTGCTTGGTTATCTCCGCTCGCACATCTCGGCAAACGAAATCAGCTTGGCATCTCCCCTGCTCGCCGCAGCTTCCTGACATCCTTGCGTAAAGCCTCGCTTCGAGAAGATCGCATAGCTTTTGTGCTGCCGCCTAAAGAGCTCGCTTCGATGCACGAGCTTTTGCAGCACGTCTTCGCCCACCGGTTCATTGCGCCATTTGCATTCCGCAAACAGCGCAGTGCCCTCGCCATCGTCAACAATCAAGTCGATTTCTTCCTGCGTATGCGTGCGATTATCCGTCCCCCACCAGCGCCCAACGCTTGCCGGAACCACATCAAGCTGGCCCGCCCGCGCGAGTTCGTACACGTATTGTCTGCATATAATCTCAAAGACCGTACCCATATAATCCGATACGTGCGGCTCAATGCGCTCATACGCCATCTCGGCCATATCGTTTTGAATCAGCCCGATGTTCTGCGGAACAAACTTGTACCAGAACCTAAACATCTGGTCGCTCAGCAGATACACGGCTCGCTTATTGCTCGTCTCGTTTAGGGGCAGCTCGCGCTCGACAATCCCAAGCGACGCCAGCTTATCCACATAGCTCTTTACGTTGCTCGCAGGGATTCCCGTAGAGCTCGCAATCTCCGAGATCTTCGAGCGCCCCTGGGCAATTGCTTGCACGATCGCATCATATTGCTCGGGATTGCGGCACTCCTGCAATAGCAGGTTACTCGGCTCCTCAAAGAGATAGCCCGTAGGAGTAAGAAAAAGACGTTTGATGTTGTCCTTGAGCGGTGCGGCAGGATCGACTTTCTCGATATATGCAGGAATGCCACCCGTCATGCCATAGCAAACTGCAGCGTCTTCGCGACCCAGGCTCTGCCACAGGCCGAGGGTCGTCATAAAATCGAGCGGCATGATCTTAAACTGGGCCGTACGCCTACCGTATAGCGGACTCTCGTAGCCCAACACCTGCTCTTCCATAAACGAAAGCGACGACCCGCACAGGATAAGCATAAGCTTGGTCTCTTTGTACAAGTGATCGATCTTGTCTTGCAGCAACGAGCTGATCTCGGGATTCGATTGGGCGAGATAAGGATACTCGTCGATCACGACAATCAAACGTTCCGTACGAGCCATGGTAGCCAATGCATCGAACGCCTCGTCAAAACTACGAAACGACACGCCAGCAACACCAACGGAGCCCGCAAGTATCGCCTGGCTAAAGCCATGCAGGTTTGCCTCTGCATTGGTGCGACGAGCTTGAAAGTAAATAGCCTTCTTGCCTTGGATAAACTCTGTGATAAGACGCGTTTTGCCCACGCGACGGCGGCCGTAAATCACAGGCATCTCAAAGGAGCCCGTGCCATACAGTCGATTGAGCTCGGACATTTCCGCCGTTCTTCCGATAAACATAGGGCCATCCTTCCTTTACGTTATAGCTAGCTATATTATACCTTCCTATAATATAGCTAGCTATAACGTAATTCGACAAGCGGCGCACGCAAAAGGGTCGGTACACCACCGCACGTGGACCGTTCCGGAAAATGTATCCCGTTCTGGAGCCAAAAACTGGGCCGTAGTTTCCGCCAAACATGCCATCCGGAAAGCGTGTCCCGTTCTGAGCGCCAAATCCGGGACGCAGTTTCCACTCCAAACAAAGGGCCCCGGCTCGCGATGGAGCCGGGGCCAAAGGCGCAGCGTATGTAGTTGATGTTGAGCGCGAACAGCTCGTCAGCAATGGCCGTCCGCGCCCTACCCTACCCGCGGTTGCGGACGCGGCTGTAGGGCGTATCCACCATGGGCAGATCCGGACGCAGCTTACCGTCAAACGCGCGGTAGGCGTTCTGCACGGCGGGCGCCGTGGGAATCGTTGCGATCTCGCCGATGCCCTTGCCGCCATATGCCACAGGCAGTAGCTCGTTCTTCTCCACGTAAATGGCGTGGATATCCGGAATCTCGGGCGCACGGAACAACCCGAGCGTACCGTACCTTGCCTGGGGTACGCAGTCCTTGAGCGGCCAGTCCTCAGTAAGCGCATAGCCCATACCCATGAGCACGCCGCCTTCGATCTGACCCTGGATGGAGATGGGATTGACCACCTTGCCGGAATCGTGCGCGGCATAGACCTCGCTCACGCGGCCGTCATCATCCAAAATGACCACATGCGTGGCAAAGCCGTAGCAGATGTGACTCTTGGGGTTGGGAACGTCGGCGCCCAGCTTGTCGGTCGGCTCCAGGTACACGTAGCCAAACTCGCATCCCTCGAGCGCCTTGATGGCGGCCGCGGGATCCTGAGGATGCATACCCTGGCCGGCGACGAGCTCCTGCGTGTGCAGCTGATAGGCGTGACCGTCGTCGTACTCGATCTTGACGCCGTCGCCATGTGCATTCACGGGAGCGGCGGGCGCAGACTTGCCGGCCTCGATGTCAAGCATGGCATCGCGCAGCAGGAAGGCGGCACCGCGCACGGCCTCGCCGGTCACGACCGTCTGACGCGAGCCAGACGTGGTGCCGGAGTCGGGAGCGTTCTCGGTGGAGCACTCGCCGTTGGCAATGCAGCTCAGCGGCAGACCGCAGGCCTCGGCAACGTCCTGCAAAAAGACGGTGTTGCAGCCCTGGCCGATGTCGGACGTGGCGGCATAGACCACGGCCACGCCGTTCTCGACGCGAATCTTGCAGCGACCGGCATCGGGCAGGCCCACGCCCACGCCGGCATTCTTCATGGCGCAGGCGATACCGGCGTGTCCGGGATGCGCATAGTAGGCATCCTTGACCTCGAGCAGCGTCTCCTTAAGCGCCGTGGAGCAGTCGGCAATTTGGCCGTTGGGCAAAACCTCACCCGGCTCGATGGCATTACGGTAACGAATCTCCCACGGATCAAGGCCGACCTTCTCTGCCAGCAGGTCGATCAGGCTCTCGAGTGCAAACTCGGACTGGCAAACGCCAAAGCCGCGGTACGCGCCGGCGGGCGGGTTGTTGGTGTAGTAGCCAAAGCCGCGAATGTCAGTGTTCTGGTACTTGTAGGGGCCGACGGCATGCGTGCAGGCACGCTCGAGCACCGGGCCGCACAGCGACGCGTAGGCGCCGGTGTCAAAGTTGATCTCGCAGTCCAGACCGGTAAAGTTGCCCTCGGCGTCGCAGCCCAGCGTAAAGGTGCCGTCCATGGCGTGGCGCTTGGGATGGAACGCGAGTGACTCGGCGCGCGTGAGTTTGCACTTCACGGGACGCTGGAACTTATACGCGGCGAGCGCGGCCAGGTGCTGGATGGACACGTCCTCCTTGCCGCCAAAGCCGCCGCCCACGAGCATGGTCTCGACGACCACGCGCTCGGGCTCGTTGTCCCAGCCAAACATGCGGGCACACTCTTTGCGCGTGTCGTAGGCACCCTGGTCGGTCGACTGCACTTTGACGCCGTTCTTGTACGGGAAGGCAACGGCGCACTCGGGCTCCAAGAAGGCATGCTCAGTAAAGGGCGTGGTAAAGCGCTGCGTCACGGTAAACGCGCTCTCGGCCAGCGCCTTGGCGGCGTCGCCGCGCGTCACATGGCGGCTCTGGCACACGTTGTCCTTGAGCTCCACCGTGTTGCCAAAGGCAAAGAAGCTGTCATGCAGGCGCGGGGCGTCGGCGGCCCTGGCCTCGACAATGTTACGCACGGGCTCCAGCGGCTCGTAATCGATCTTCACGAGCTTCTTGGCCTTCTCGAGCGTCGCCTCGTCCTCGGCAACCACCAGTACGATGGCATCGCCCACGCAGCGGGTGATATCGCCCTGAGCGATCATGACGTCCCAGTCCTGGATAAGGTGACCGACCTGGTTGACCGGCACGTCCTCGGCACGCAGGATACCCACCACGCCGGGCAGGGCCTCGGCCTTGGAGGTGTCGATGGAGAGCACGCGGGCGCGCGGATACTTGGAGCGCACGGCGCTGGCATAGGTCAGACCCGGCTGATCGAGCTCGTCGATGTCGTCGGGATACTTGCCCTCGCCGAGCACCTTCTTGCGCACGTCAATACGGAAGGCGCGCTTGCCCACGCCGTAGTCATCGCCGCGCTCCAGGTCCTCGTCAATCTGCTTTTCGCCGCGGAGCACCGCAGCGGCCAGCGAGATGCCCTCGATAATCTTTTTGTAGCCGGTGCAGCGGCACACGTTACCGCGAATGGCGTACTTGATCTGCTCCTCGGTGGGCTCGGGGTCCTCGGCGATGAGCGCTGCACCCGCCATGACCATGCCGGGAATGCAAAACCCGCACTGCACGGCGCCCACGGCGCCAAAGGCGTACACAAAGGCCTCGCGCACGTCCTCGGGCAGGCCCTCGACGGTCACAATGTTGCGGCCGGCGGCAAGAGCGGTGGTCAGCACGCACGCCTTGACGGCCGCACCGTCCACATGGATGGTGCAGGTACCGCAAGCACCTTCGGAGCAGCCGTCCTTGGCGGAATGGATATGCAGGTCGTCGCGCAGGTAACGCAGCAGCGGTTTGTTTTGGGTCGTCGTGCGCTCGACGCCGTTAACGGTAAAAGTGAATTCCTGTGCCATGGTGATTCCCTTCTACACGCCGGCGGCGATGCCGGTGCGGTCGTGGATGGCGCCATGCGGGCACACAACCGCGCACATGCCGCACGACAGACAGTCCGCGCCGTCGATATGGGCGCAGTTGTCCTCGATGCGAATAGCGCCGGCAGGGCACTTTTTAGCGCACATGCCGCAACCGATGCAGCTCGTGTCGCAGATCTTGCGCGCAATGGCGCCCTTGTCGGTGTTGTTGCAGCGCACCAGGATGTTCTGGTAGCCGGGAACGAAGGCAATCACGCGCTGCGGGCACGCCATGCCGCACAGGCCACAGCCCGTGCACTTGGAGCGGTCCACGCGGGCAACGCCGTCGACCAGTGCGATGGCGCCGTGGGGGCAGGCCGTGACGCAGGCGCCACAGCCAATGCAGCCTTCGCTGCAGTGGGCGTCGCCGCCTGCGGAGGCGCAACCGCTTCCGCAGGCAACGTAGGCCACGTTATGTTGAATGGATTTGGCCATAAGAGACTCGCCTATTTCTTAAGAAGGTACGAATAGTTGTCGCGCACAGCCCTGATGGTCAGGCGGACGGCCTCGGGAAGACCGGTGTTGACGGCATCGACCGAGACGGTGCGGACCGTGCCGGCGACGCGAACCTTAAAGTGGTCCTCGTCCACGGCCAGGAAGCCCTCGTTCTCGGAGTTCTCCATGTCCTCCTCGCTCCAGAACAGGGTGAGCTTGTCCTTGTAGGGACGACCCTCCTGGTAAGGGCAGAACACGGCGCAGTTGCCGCACTCATTGCACATGCCGTCGACATGGACGACCTGATGCTTGGCCAGGCCCGGCACCTTAATTGCCACGTTGGCGCGGTTGGGGCACACGTCGCAGCAGACCTCGCACACCGAGCCGCAGCCCAGGCAGCGGGTCTTGGTGCAGTTGCGCTTGTCGCGGCACAGCGACCCCTTGTGCTCGTAGCAAGTGTCCTCGCGGCCGGCCTGCTCGTTGCAGTCGGCGTACTTGTTAAAGTCCACGTCGGCGATGGCACGGGCGACCTCGGCGGCATCGGCGATAGCCTCGACCACGGTGGCAGGACCGCGGCGGCAGTCGCCCGCAGCCCAGACGCCCTCGACGCCGGTGGAGGTAGCGGCAAGGCGGCCGCGACGGTCGTGCTCGACGCCCGCGGCATCGTACAGGCTGGCGTCGATGCCCTCGCCCACGGCGCAGATCACCGTGGTGGCGGGAAGCTCAACAGTCTCGCCCGTGGCGACGGGGCTGCGGCGGCCGCTTGCATCCGGCTCGCCAAGCTCCATAACATCGCAGGTCAGCACGGCGCCGTTGAGTGCCTTAGGTGCCAGCAGCTCGCAGAACTCAACGCCGTCGGCAAGAGCAAGATCGAGCTCTTCCTCATCGGCGGGCATCTGCTTCTTGGTGCGGCGGTAGACCAGGCGCACGTTCTTCACGCCGGCCAGGCGCTTGGCCACGCGGGCCGCGTCCATGGCGGTGTTGCCGGCGCCAATGACCACGACGTCCTCGCCCAGCTCGAGCTTCTCGCCCTTCTTGGCGGCCTCGAGGAACTCCAGCACGTCGAGCTCGGCGCCCTCGCCCAGGCCCGCAGAGCCGGGCATCCAGGCACCGGTGGCCACGACCACGTCGGTAAAGCCCTGGTCCTTGAGCTCGTCAATGGAATCAACGCGAGCGTTGAGCTGCACCTTGGCGCCAAAGGCTAGGCAGAGCTCGGCATCGTGGGAGATATCGTCGCTCGCGATACGGAACTCGGGAATCACGTGACGGACCACGCCGCCGAGCGAATCGCGGGCCTCAAAGATGGTGACGGGCACGCCGGCACGCGTCAGGAAGAACGCCGTCGCCAGGCCGGCCGGGCCGCCGCCGATAACGGCAACGTTGCGCTCGCCGTCGTTGGCGATGGCCTGGGCGCGCAGCTTGGGCAGCACGGCGGTCATGGCCTCGCGGGCGGCCTTGAGCTTGCTGGCGCGAATCTGGGCGCCCTCGGGCTCGTAGAACGCACGCTCGCAGGCACGGCCGCAGGGATGCGGGCAGATGGTGCCGGTAATGAACGGCAGGGCGTTGCGCTCGATGATGATGTTGAGTGCGTCCTCGTAGCGGCCCTCGTCAACGGCCGCCAGGTAGGCGGGAATATCCTGCTGGATGGGGCAGCTCGTGCGGCACGGCGTGGTAAAGCAATCGGAAAGAGGGCTCTTGCCGGCGACCTTGCGGTCGGGCAGCGGACGCAGCGGCTTCTTGTAGAGCGGGTTGGTGAGTGAGTCGGTCTGGATCGCAGTCACAGCCTCGAGAGAGACACCCGCGAACGGCTTGCCATCCAGGTCGGTAAACTCGCCGGCCATCTGGCTAAAGCGCTCGTAGCCACCGGGCTTGAGCACGTCGGTCGCCAGGGTGACGGGCCAAATGCCGGCATCGTACAGGGCGCGGATGTTGTAGACCGTAGCACCGCCGGAGTAGCTGATGCGCAGCTTGCCATCGAACTGCTCGGTAATGCGACGGGCAGCCTCGATGGTCAGCGAGAACAGCGAACGGCCGGACATGTACATCTCGGTGGAAGGCAGCTCGTTCCTCGTCACGTCGACGGGGAAGGTGTTGGTGAGCTTGACGCCAAACTCCAGGCCGCGCTCGGCGCACAGGGCAATCAGGCGCTCGAACATGGGCACGGCGTCGGCCCACTGCAGGTCCTCGCGGAAGTGCGTATCGTCGAAGACGATGTAGTCAAAGCCCAGCTCGTTGAGGCGCTGACGTGCAAACTCATAGCCCAGCAGCGTGGGGTTGCACTTGATGTAGGTGTTGAGGCCCTTCTCGGTAATCAGATAGGTCGCGATGCGCTCGATCTCCGCCGGCGGGCAGCCATGCAGCGTGGACTCGGTAATGGAGTTGGAGACGCGCGCCGGGATGGACTCGACAAACGCGGCATCGACATGCTCAAACTTGTCCAGGTTAGCGAGCGCCCACGTGCGGCACTCGTTCCAAACCTCGGAGCCGCTGGCGTCCTTCATGCCCTCAATGTACGCATCGACCTTGGGGCTCTTGATGCCCTCGAGGTCATAGCCCACGGACATGTTAAAGACAAAGCCGTCCGGGCTGCCCAGACCATACTCGCGAGCGATCAGGTGGCAGGCGAACCATGCCTTCACGTACTCGGCAAAGGCCTGCGGAACCTCGAGCTCGGTCGACCACTCGCAGTTGTAGCACTCGTCCTGCGCCACGATGCAGGGCTTGTTCACACACTTGGAGAGCTCCTCGCCGTCCATCACCTGAACGGTCTTGAGCTCAAAGAAGCGGGAACCGGCCACGTAGGATGCCACGATGTTCTGGGCAAGCTGCGTGTTGGGGCCGGCGGCCGGGCCAAACGGGGTCTCGATGCGCTCGTCAAAAATGGGAAGCGCGCCCTCCTGGTTGGTCGTGACCATCTTGCGCACGCCAAAGACGGCGCCCTGAGTCTTGTGCTCCTCGATGATCCAGTTCATCAGCTGCGAAAACGGGATCGGCCTCATGATGTCGCTCATAGTGAGCTCCTCTCTGTAACGCCCGGCGAGACCGCGCGACGGGCGCAAATACGGTGTAGCGCTAGCACAGCGCCGGCGACCCCGCGGAGGCCGCCTATGCGCGCGCCGGATGCGGCGAAACATCCGACGCGCGCGAATCTACTTGTGAATTAGTAGGTGCGATCGTTGAGCGTGCTCCAGAGCTTCTTGGACTCAGCCATGGTCCACGCGTTGATCTTGTCCTCATCAATGCCAACGAACTCGCGATCCTTGTACAGGACGCGGCCGTTGATGATGGTGGTGCGGCAGTTTTTGCCCATCATGCCAAAGAGCATGTGGCCGTCGATGTTCTCCTCGCTCAGCGGCGTAAAGGGCTTGTAGTCCATGACGATGACGTCGGCGGCAGCGCCGGCCTCGAGCACGCCGAGCTTGCGATCGAAGTACTTGCTCGCCATCTTGGCGTTGTTCTCGAACAGCATGGTCATGGCCTCGCACCAGCCCACGTTGGGCATGGCGGCGTTGTGGCGCTGAATGATCAGGAAGACCTTAAGGCTCTCGAGCATATCGTGGGTGTAGGCATCGGTGCCCATGCACACGGGAATACCGCGGCGGAAGAACTCGAGCACGGGGGCGCAGCCCACGGCGTTGCCCATATTGGATTCGGGGTTGTTGACGAGCCAGGTGCCGGACTCCTTGACGATATCCATCTCGGCAGGCGTCACGTGGATGCAGTGGCCCAGCATGGTGTCGGGACCCAGCAGGTTGTGCTGCAGCAGGCGCTCGACGGGGCTGATGCCGCCGCGGTTGAGGCGGGAATCCCACACGTCGTTCATGCCCTCGCACACATGGATGTGGAAGCCGGTCAGGCCGTTGTTGGCCTCGGCCATCTTATCCATGGTCTCGTCCGAAAGCGTAAAGGTGGCATGTCCGCCAAACATGGCGGCGATCATATGGTTGTCGTTATCGCGACGCTCCTTGGCGGCCCACTGGGCAAATTCGGCGTTCTCGGCAATGGCCTGGTTGCATTTTTCCTGGCCGCGGCGATCGGAGACCTCGTAGCACAGGCACGAACGCATGCCCAGCTCCTGAGCTGCATCCTTAATGGTAAAGAGGCTTCCCGGGATCTCGCAGAAGCTCGCGTGGTGGTCGAAGATCGTGGTGACACCATCGCGAATGGAGTCCAGAATCGTGGCATAGGCGCTTGCCTTGGTGCCGTCGAGCGTCAGATTGTCGTCGATCTTCCACCACTGCTGCTCAAGATTCTCCAGGAAGTTGGTGGGGTTGCAGCCCTTAATGGCAAGGCCGCGGGCCAGACCCGAGTAGATGTGGGTGTGGCAGTTGATGAGTCCGGGCATGATGAGGTTGCCCTGGGCATCGACGTACTCGGCATCCGGGTACTTGGCCTTGAGCTCGCACTCGGGACCTACTTCGACGATCGTATCTCCGTCAATGGCGACCGCACCGTTTGGAATGAACGGGGCCTGAGCATTGCGGGTAAAGACGGAACCGTTAGCGACCAGAAGCATAAATGCTCCCTTCAACATCAGGGGCGGGGTTTGACACCTCTGACATGGCGGAGTGCGAAGCGCCGGCCTACACCGGAAACGGGCCCTCTCCCGTCAACGCTTCACCAAAGGGACAAACCCTTTGAAGTGCGGCTTGGCGCCGCATGACGTCGGCGGACGAGGCGATGCGCCCGCCGACGAATAGCACCGAATTGGTTACTTCTTGCTCTCGGGCAAGACCAGATCCACGGCAGCGTCCTTGGCAGCATCGATGTGCTGAGCCACGACCGGCGTCTGCGGAAGAATCAGGTTAAGGACAATGGCCATGATGGCGGTGGGGGTTACGGCATTGGAGCCGATGACGGTGGGCACCCAGGTGGGCATACCCTCGCCGGCAAGGCAACCGCTGGCCATCCAGATACCCAGGCCAAAGACGACGGAGGTACCGACGATGGTGGTAGTGCGCTGCGTGAGGCCCTCGCGGGTGAACATGCGCACGCCGTTCATGGTGATGGTGCCAAAGACGCCGACGGTCGCGCCGCCGATGACGGGCTGCGGGATAGCGGAAAGGACGGCAGAGAGCTGCGGGAACAGACCGGCGATGGCAAAGACGGCCGCGATGATCACAAAGACCCACTTGTTGACGACCTTGTTGGAGCAGATGATGCCCACGTTCTGGCCAAGGGCGCTGGTGGGAAGACCGCCCAGCAGACCGCCGACCATAGAGGTGAGGCCCTGGGACACGATAGCGCCGGAGAGCTCGCGCTCGGTGGGCATACGGTCGATGGAGCCCAGGCAGGCGGCGGAGACGTCACCGATAACCTGGATGGCAACCATGGGGAACACGACGGCGAGGGTAATGCAGACCTCGGGATCAAACTCGAGCGCGTAGGGCATGAGCTTGGGAAGAGCGAAGACCTGAGCGGTGGCGACGCTGGAGAAGTCGATCATGCCAAAGGGGATGGAGACGATCATGCCAACGATCATGCCAAAGAACACGGATCCCAGCTTGAGCGTGCCCTTGCCAAAGTTGGCGAGCGCAAAGACCACGGCGAAGGTGATAAGAGCGACGCACCAGGCCTGCGGGGTGCCCCACAGCGGCGTACCCATACCGCCGGCCATATACTTGACGGCCGTGGGATACAGCGAAACGCCGATGGAGAAGATGACCGTACCGGTCACGACGGGCGGGAACAGCCACTTGATCTTGCTGTAGGCCAGACCAAAGAGGACCGCGACGGCGCCGCCGACGATCTCGCCACCCAGCAGCGCACCAAAGCTAAAGCCCGAGGCACCCATGGCCTGCAGGGCCGGCAGGAACGCGAACGAAACGCCCATGACGATGGGCAGGCCGCCGCCGATGCGACGGAAGGGAGCGAAGGCCTGAAGGGCCGTATCGATCGCCGAAAGAATGAGGGCGACCTGGATGATGTCGGTGCTCTGTTGGCTATTAAAGCCGTAGACGCCGGCCATGATGACCGCCGGGGTAATGATGCCGGCAAACGATGCCAGTACGTGCTGAAGGGCACACGGGATCATTTCCTTAACGGGAGGCATGCCTTCGCGAGTGAACAGGGCTTCAGTGCCGTTCGTAACCGTCTCCTGGGTCATTTGACCACCAATCCTCGAAGTAGTTGTTTTCGCATCTAACGCTCTATTGTGACGCAGTGCGGGGTTGAGGTTGTGCCTTCATTGCATATCGTATTAAAGATGATTCTCATTCTCAATAATAATTTTTTGTTATCAGACTATTCTTCAGCTGAGATAACGAATTTCCGCAGGTCAGGAAAGTGTCCGGTCAAAATAGCATCTAACTTTTCTTTTGGTCAACCGTTTACCGCCAAATTCCTACCGTTCGTCTGTATTACGCAATGTACCTGCGAATATGCGAGATGAGGAATGGCGTGTTACCATGAGAAAAAATTGTTATGAACATTTCCGATTTCACCCCAAGGAGTTGCCCGTGAACGAGACCGTACGTCGCTTTTTGCCGATGGTCGATTTCCTGGAGCAGATACTCGGTAAGAACAGCGAAATCGTGCTGCACGATTTCTCAGATCCCGACCACGCCATCGTCGATATTCGCAACGGCATCGTGAGCGGCCGCAAGGTCGGCGGTCCCGCCACCGATCTGGCACTCAAGATCATGCACGACGCCAAGTATCGCGACCTGCCGTTTATTACGGGCTACGAGGGCCGCGGTGCCGGTGGCAAGACGTTGGAGTCGGCGACGTACTTTATCCGCGAGAATGACGAGATCGTCGGTATGCTCTGCGTCAACACCGACCTCTCGACCGTACGCTCCATCAACGCCATGGCGCAGCAGCTCATGGCGTGCTTCGACGCGGCGCCGACGCGCACGGAGCCCGCCCCTATCGAGGTCGAAAGCCTTTCGGAGTCCACACAGGAGCTCATCGACCGCAGCATTGCCGAGTTGCTGAACGCGCGCGGGCTGGATGTAGCGTCGCTTGGTCAGGGCGACCGCGTGGACGTCATTCGCCACCTCAACGGCAACGGGGTGTTCATGCTCAAGGGCGCCGTGGCCTGCGCCGCCACCGCGCTGGGCATCTCGGAGCCCAGCGTCTACCGCTACCTGCAAAAAGTTCGCAAGGAGGGCTAACGAGCAAAATGGAGCGCAGCTCCACAAGCGATCCGTCACTTAACAAAAGACCCTGCAGCTCGCACTGAACTGCCTCCCATTTCTTGGACATGAGAAATGGGAGGCTTTTGGAGTGGGAAGGATAAACTGGACTTTCTTTTAAGGATCCTCAAGCGTATTGCCG
>CABUQG010000032.1 GCA_902493535.1 uncultured Collinsella sp.
GTATATAGTCCGTTGGCTTTTATACAACAATCCATGACTCTTTTTGTCATGGATATCTCGCCGCTACAACAATCCTTTGGTCTACGCTGCAAAGAACTCAGATCAGAGTCTGGTTACTCACAAGAGCAATTTGCGAACCGCATTGACATGGATAGGTCTTACTACGCCTCGATAGAGATCGGGCGAAGAAATGTCAGTCTTTCTAACCTCTCTAAAATTGCCAATGGATTCAACATATCAATTGCTGCACTTATGACTGGTGTCACTGATAAAAAGGATTAGTCCATCATCAGCGAACGCAGTGAGCGTATCAATCGACGGCGTAGCCGGCGGCAAGGACACGGTACGTGGCCGCGCAGCGAGCTTTGCGAGCGAAGGGGACGGCATCGCCGTCCCTATTTCTTTCTAATCTATTTCTCTATATATTGGTTTCACCAAAATGGGTATGAAACAAGCTTCTGAACAGGCTTTTTATCAGAGAATTCTAAGCTGCCGAATCATCAAAATGGTGATATTTTTTACCCAAAAGAGGGAAGCGCGTCACCAAAATGGAACCGACTAACAGCTGTTGAAAACTTTTATCCCCAAAATGGTGATTTCCTGTTTTCAGTGGAAAACTCGGGAAGTCATAATATTTACTTACCAGATTTACAAACGGAAGCGGTTCTTAACCCCAAAACCAGAACAGGTCAGAAGCAAAAATAACTCCTGACCTGCGATTTTCCTGGTGCCCCCGGGCGGATTCGAACCGTCGACACCCGCTTTAGGAGGTCTTGTATTTCTATTTGAGCTGGTGTTTTATAATTTTATACAACTTCATATAACCGCATGTAAAACGGCATGTTTCAAGAATCGCGAGATATAGGCTTCAAAAACTTTCTACCCTAATTCTACCCAGATACTCTTGCTTGGGTAGATTTTTGGGATTAGGCTAGGGGCAAGCCTTTAAGGGCTTGCCCCTAGCCTAATCCCAAGGAATCCCACCATGAGCACCAAACCACGAGTCGTCGGAAACGGCAGCGTATATCAAGTTAAAGAAGGGGTGTTCCAATACCGCTTCAACCTCGGCAAGGACCCCAAGACCGGCAAATACGCCTACTCATCCAAGAGAACGCTGCACTGCGAAGGTGTGAGTAGACGCACACAACAGGCAATGCTCCGCAAAGCCCTGGAAAAATACAAGGAGGAGTTGAACTCCGGTATCGTCCGTGACAGCAGAAACCTCATCGTCGCAGAGTACGCCAGGAACTTCCACAAACTAAGGAAAGAGAGCCTCAAGTCACCGCTCGCCTATGCCCGTGAGGGCAACTATATTAGCCACATTCAAGAGATGTTCGGCCATATTCGACTTACTGACCTCCACCCTGACGATATACGGCACATCTACGCAAACGCCCGCAAAAAGGGAATGTCCGAAGCCGAGCTACACGGGACACATGTCAAACTGCGACAGATTCTCCAAGACGCCGTAGACAACGAGCTCATCCTTCGTAACCCATGCACGCCAATCAAGCTTCCCAAACCAACTTACAGGGAAAGAACTCCGCTTACGGCAGACGAGGCTTCACGATTTCTGTCTTGCCTCATGGATGAACCACTGTCGGCCAAGGCAACGGGCACCATGCTCTTGCTCCAATGTGGTCTCCGACGCGGCGAAATGCTCGGCTTGACTTGGGGCGACATCGATCTTGGGCAGCGCACGTTGAGCGTGTCGAAGCAGTTCACCAATGACAAGACTCTCCGACCGCCAAAATCGAAGATGAGCCGACGCACCATAGCAATCAACGACTCCCTGGTCTGCTATCTCAGCAAATGGAAGCTGGAACAGCGGGCGCAGCTCAACCGATACACTCTCGATCAGGACGACAAGACGCCCATCGTTAACGGCATAAAGGTCGTCACGACCGAGGATGGCACATACGCCACAGTCGTCAACGTAGACGGCCACAACTTCGACCGATGGTTCCGCGACTTCTGCGTCGATAACGGCTTTGGGAGCTACAACAATATCACCAGAAGATTCCAGCGAAACGGCAAAGAGCACGTGAGGGGCACGGGATACAGTGGGCTCGTCCCCCACGCCCTGCGGCACACGCAAGCGACGCTCCTAATCGGAGAAGGCGCAGACGTGAAGACTGTCCAGGCAAGACTTGGACACGCATCTCCAAGTACGACGCTCTCCATCTACTCCCACGCCATCGAGGCAAACGATCGTAAGGCAGCAGATGCCTTCGGCGAGCTCATTTCCCAAGAGAGCAATTCATAAGGGAAGGGCCGAGATATACCCGGCCCTTCCCTTGCTTTGAACATAGATGGACTAATGGCGATAGACCATCGCTCCATATGGAGCTTTATCCTCCCAGGAAAACGATGAGGCGTCGCGAATGGGGAAGACGCCGATTATAGGTGCCTTCGTCCATTCGTCGGCATTCAGAATCGCGCCGTCCTTGTCATAGATCGGCTCGACCTGAGAACTCTGGACATCACGAATCCCCGGCCATTTATCAGCTATTGCATTAAGCACCTCATCCGTAGGACAGGCTTCCCTTGAGGAAAGATAAACATAGTGCGGAATTGCATCGCTTGCGTTCCGCACTTCAAGGACGAAAGCATAGTCGCATGATGAGGCGTTTGGCTCATTGACCACAGGCCAATCGTCGGGGACAACGAGATACGAGCCACCTCGCAGGTCCACGCGTTTCATTGACGGCCCCTTATCAACAAGGCTGTCTTGCGGAACAAATCGCAGCATATGGTTGCGAAGAGCCTTGTAATAAGAGAGCTTGTCGTTTATATCGTCGGCAGCGAGCGACAGGGACTCAGCATCGCCATATCCACTAAGCTCATCCTGAATAGACTTGACCCGTTGCGCACAAAAAGCACTCAGCTCTGCAGCCGCACCCTTGTTGACGCGGAGACAGAGACTCGCGAGAAGGTCGACCACTTCCCCCGGAGTCTTAAACTCTTGCGGATGTTGTTCCTTGAACATGCTGATGTTGTCATCGGTCTGTTCAAGGACGGTCGTCCCAAACTTTCGTTTTTTCGGTTTCCTGGAGCGTTCCATTTCATCCTCCAATCGATTTTCATTGCAAGTATAACCCTGTTTTTCGAGGTAAAAGCGCTTATCCGAAACTTTTCGGAACTTTTTCTGAATCTTCAGCGCCTCGATTGCCAGAAGCAGTATCATCGAATTGCACAGATAAGCGAATGCCGGAATGGAGGTGCCCAAAGAAGGCCATAGAAACAAAAAGCCGCCCACCCCTCCCCTCTAGTCGCCAAACTGAGGTGGGGAGGAGTGAGCAGACCAAAGGAGATTCTACCATGGTAGATTCCGTTGTTCCCAAAGCGGGTATCGTACCCGCTCCTCCTCGCGTCGTTCTGGGACGCGAGCGCCTGCTCGGCGTCACCGAGATTCGTGAGCTGACCGGGCTTGGGGAGGTTGCCGCCGCATCGCTCATGAAAGAGAGCGGTCGCTGCCTCAAGCTTCATAGCCGCCTCTTCGTCATCGAGTCCAGCTTTTTTGAGTACCTTCACGAGTTGGAGGTGTCGGATCCGTGCAGCCTGTAGCCAATAGCTCATTCAACGTCGAAGCCGATCAGCTCAAGACCTATATCGAGGAAATGAACGGGCGTAAGCCCATGGCTCATATACGCAGCCTCCCCTCTCTCGACAAGCTCATCGGAGGCGTCGTACCCGGAATCCTGACCATAGTCGGAGCGGCACCCGCTGCCGGCAAAACGACGCTCCTCAAGGTTATCTCCGACGACCTTGCCTCCCAAGGCGTGCCCACCGTTTTCTACTCCGCGGAACTCCCCGCGTATCGCATTGCTCAGAAGGGCATCACGCGCCTCGGCAACGGAGACTTCAGCCTTTCCGAAGCGACCGGGGCTATCCCCGAGAAGAGGGAGGCATTTGAGCACGCCTGCGCCATCTACGCCGAGACCGTAGCACCTAACTCGTGCATCATGGACAGCCAAACGTCCATGGAAGATCTCGGGCGTTGCATCGGTGATTGCATTCACGAACGTGGGCAGCGCCCTGCCGTTTTTGTGGATTACCTTCAACTCATTGCAGCAACCAATTTCAATGTTCGCGCGGAAGAACGCGTTGTCATCACCGCTTGCGTCCAAGCCCTGGGCAACATCGCCCGGACGTATGACGTCCCCGTTTTCCTGATAAGCAGCGTCGCGCGCGATAAGTACAACGATGCGAACACCGAGCTCAACGTCTTCGCTGGCTCGCAGGGTATCGACTACGGCTCCGACAACGCTCTCTTCCTGCAGGTCGACGGCGGGGACAAGAAGGAGCGGAAGTACAACTCAGAGCTAGATGTTCGTCCCCTGCTCGTTCGCGTCCTTAAGGCACGCTATGGCACGCTTGGGAGCGCCAAGCTCACCTTCGACGCGCCCCATGCCACCTTCTATGACCAGGAGGGCTAGGCCATGCGCGGCAACAGCAAGACCGCGCATATCAACGTCCGCATGACCGAGGAGGAGCGTGCCGTCATCATGGCGCGCTCTTCCTCTTTTGACATGGCCCCATCGACGTTCATGCGCGAAGCTGCCCTCCGCATCGGGCAGAAGCCCGTCAAGGTCGCCGACGAGGCGACCTTGCGGCAAATCCTCCACCAGATGAAGAAGCAGGGCGGAAACCTCAACCAGGCCGTCCATGCCGCAAACGCCTATGGCGTGGATGCGCAGACGGCCCGACAGCTCACGGAGGCCGTCCGACTGGTGTCGAGCACGGCCTCGCAGCTTTCAAACCTCATCTCCAAGAATCGAGAACTATCATGAAAACCAAGATGCTCACAGCGCTCCTATCATCCCTTTTCCTAGCGATCCTCGCATGCCCCGTACTCGCCGCCCCCATCGACATGCTCGTCGCCGGGTACGGACTCGACGCATCGGCAATTCCCACAACGTTCGACGCGAAGACCGTCCTCGGCTGGTGGCTCTCGGACGGGTTCGTCACCCATCCCCTCGGGGCCTTGTTCGTCTTCCTCCTTGCACTCTGCACCTGCGCCCTCATCGCCTACTCAAGCGCCCTCAAATCACGAGCCGAGGACGGCGGCGTGCTCGGCGACGCCCACGTCAAGACAGGTCGCGAGGTCGTGAAGGGGTCCGTGACCTGGGACGGCTCGACGATCCCATCGTCGCGCGGGTTCGTCTACGGTTTCACCAAATATCGCGGTAAGCCCTGTTATCTCTACGAGCCGAAGAAGATGATTTTCGTATCAGGGGCCACTGGGTCAGGTAAGTCACGCTTCCTCTACCTCCCCTCAATCGACCTGCTCAGCTACGGCGACGCCTCCAACGGCTCCGAGCCCGCGACCCTCGTCGTCTCCGACGTGAAGAACGAGCTCATAGAGCTCACGGGCGATGAGCTTGCCCGTCGTGGCTACCACGTCCTCCTGCTCGACACGCAGCACCCCTATCGCGGCCATAGGTTCAACCCGCTCAAGCAGGTTCTCGACCTCCATGCCGAGGAGCGCGACCAGGAGGCTGAGCAGGCAGCGGACGCCATCGCGGAGCTCGTGGTCCAGGACGACGAGAGAGGCAAGGGTTCGCACTGGACGGCATCGGCCAGGGGCCTGCTCTCGGCCCTGGTCCTGCTGGTCTCAATGTCCGACGAGTGCCCGGAGGGATCAAAGCACCTCGCGACCGTCTGCGAAGTCCTGGACCGCGGTACCGAGGCAGAGGGCGACGACCCATCCGAGCCCCTGAAGGCCGTCTTCCGCTCCCTGCCGAGCGGCCACCCCGCCAAGGGAAGGGCGTCGCAGTTCATCTCCTCGGGCGGCAACGAGCTCAGGAGCATCCTCTCGACGCTCAAGGTGGCACTCCGCCCGTTCTCGTCCGCCCCGGTCGCCTGGATGACCTCCGGCTCCGACATCGACCCGCGCACGGTACTCACGGAGAAGAGCGCCGTCTTCCTCCACGTGCTCGACGAGGGCTCACCCTACAACTGCATCGCGGCGATATTTCTCTCGCAGCTCTGGGCTTCGGTCCAGGCGGTCGCGGACGTGAACGGCGGCAGGCTCCCCCGCCCCGTGCAGATACTCGGCGACGAGTGGGGCAACCTGCCCCGCGTCGAGTGCCTGCCCGCCCTCCTCAGTCTCGGGCGCAGTTACGGGACGTTCTGGGTCGGAGCGACGCAGGACGTATCCCAGCTCAATAAGTATGGCGAGAGAGACGGCCGCAGGAAGATCCTCGCGAACTGCGGTGTGAAGGTCGCCATGAAGCTCGCAGAGGAGGAGGATCGCCGGTACTTCACCGAGCTCATCGGCAAGACCACGCGCCACACGCAGGGCACGAGCAACGGCAGGGCCGCGTCAGGCACGTCCTCCTCGACGTCCTACAGCGAGAGCGCCGACGACGTGATACACCCCTGGGAGTGGCGCGACATGGCCCCGGACCGGGACGGGATCATCGTCGTGAAGCACGCGGACAACGGTATGCCCGCATGTCGAGCCGGCGTCTTCCGCTCCCCCGTCACCGACTGCACCAACACGCCCACAAGGGAGCACTTCGACCTCGGGACCCCCGAGCACGAGGCGGAGAACCGTCGCGCCTACCAGCGCCGCCTCGACGAGTCAGCTGCTGGGAAGATGCGCGAGGAGGCCTCGACCTGGTGCCCAAAGTGGCCCGAGCCGGAGAAGAAGAACGGGAGCAAGCCGGGCGGCAAATTCAGCGGGCTCTCGCTCGACTAGGGAGGCGACCATGACGGCGATAAAGCAGACGAGCGTCTGCAGCGAGAAGCACCTCGCGAGACTCAGGGATTACCTCTCCTGGGACCGCGACAAGGCGCTCGCCCACGGCACGCAGAACATCATCGACGATGACCGCTGGTTTCAGGAGATGGCAGACACGAGGGCGGCCATGGGTCACGACAGGCCCGGCAAGGTCGGTGCCAAGTGTACCTACATGCAGCACCAGATACTCGGGTTCCTCCCAGACGAGTGCGACCTCAACGGCGGGAAGATGACGCCGGAGCTGTGCATGCGCTATGCGAGGGAGTACGTGGCCGAGCGCTACCCCAACCAGGAAGTCGTGATGGTGCTGCACCGCGAGCGCTGCCGCGCGGACGCCACCGACCGCTACGCCGTGCACCTCGGCATCAACCGCAGTGATCTGGAAACCGGCCGAAGGCTCGACGAGGGCCCCGCCCGAAAGGCAGCGGCATCACGCGTGAAGACCGTCCGTACCCTGGACGAAAGGTACGGCCTCAGGCAGCTTGAGCGCGGCAAGGCCAACTCGCGCGTCCACGCGAGGCAACCCGGCACGGAAGAGCGCGACATGGCCCGAAAGGGGCAGGCCGCGCGCTCGGAGAACGCCCGCATCCGCGTCGCGGTCGCTCGCCGAATCGAGGAGGTCGGGCGCATGCGCGACTGCCCCGACCGGATGGGCGAGCTTGAGCGGCGGCTCAAGCGGGACGGCATCGAGCTCGCCAGGTCGAAGGGCGGGAGCCTCCAGTACCGCTTCCCCTCGAAGTCTCTCGGGAGCATGAGGAAGGTCAACGGCGGAAGGCTCGGCTTTGCCGTCGACCGCTCGACTGGCATCGCCGTCCGCTTCACGCTGCGCGGGATAGCGACGGCGATGCGGGCGTTCTGGGAGCTTGAGCGCAGGGCGCTGGAGAACCAGAACGGCCGAGACGACTGAGCATTTGGGCCGGGACGCAACAGGCGTTCCGGCCCCTTCTTTTGCCCTTCGGTGAGAGCGACCTCGGAGCGGTTCGCCGTCCCGCCGCAGGCGGGCAAGATGATTCCGTGCAACGGAATCCATATCTTGCCTGCACGGAGCGAGCCGGTTGCCCAAGGCAACGCGAGCCCGGGCAGGTGAGCGCCGGTTGAACCGACGCCGAGGAGACGCGACCCTGGGGAGCGTCGCACGACGGCGCTCGGCGACCCGGCGCGAGAGGCCCAGCCCGGCGACCACGGCGGAGCGATGGCGACTTCTGGAAGCCATCGAGCGCAGCCGTTCGGCGGGCTGGGCCGGCGTGAGCGGAGGCGGACGAAACGCGACCCTGGGGAGCGTTGCCAGGGAGCCGCAGCGAGAGCGACGCCGTGCGTCGCGGGGGTCCCGCCCATAAGCGGGACCCATCGGCCGCAAGGCCGATTGCCACGCCTCGGCCCTCTCGACCTGCGCGTCGGGGAGGAGTCGGCAGTAACCTCTCCCCGATCCACAATGGAGACCTAAAGCCGCTCGTAGGCCCTCTTCACCAGCTCGCCCATAAGCTGCCTTCGCTTGCCTAGGAACTCCTCATAATCGAGGTCCTCAAACCCAACAGGCAGGGCATGCTCCTCGCAGTTGCGGCGATACTCGTCCTCCCCCAGCGAGTCGCGGTACTTCCTGACGTACTCGCTCGGGGCGTCGTCCGAGATGTAGATGTTGTTCTGGTAGTCTACGAGGGTGAAGTTGCCCCTGTTGCTGCGCTGCGAGAGGTAGCCCCTGGACTTCAGGTAGTTGTCCGGGAACAGGTGGTGTTTGTCCAGCGCCTTCTTCGAACCCGACGAGCCCATGAGCAGGAGCTGGGACAGCGGGGCCGTGCTGAACAGCACCTTGGCACCGAGCACGACCTGAGCCGCGACGAAGCCCCACCAGGTCGGGCCCGCCGCCTCGTTTGCGTCGAGGGAGCTGGGCAGCGTGATGGAGAAATAATCGTCCGTCATGATGGCGGCGAGCCTACGGTCGAAGTACGCCCGGAACTCATCGGCGGTCTCAAGGCGCGAGACGTCGTTAAGCTGCTGCTCGAACTCGGATTCGAAGGACCCCACATAGAGCCCCGTTATGGCTGCGGCGAAATACCAGCGCCGCACGAGCCTGCGCACAGCCAACGGCTCCATACCGAACTCGTAGCGCCCGATAAGGTAAAACGCATAACAGAACATGAGCGCATTGCCCGACCCCACCTGGTCGGAACAGACATAGCCCGCCTCCGCCAGCGTGTTGATGAAGGCATGCCAGTTGTTCAAGTCGAGCACGAGATCGAGGGCGCGACCGAACGTGGCAAAGTTCTCGGCCCGCGTCTCGGGCGTCGTTTCCTTTGTCTTGAGATCTCGCCCGCGAAGAATCTGGTAGGCATAACGCAGGCGACCCCTCTTGAACCCCACGCCCACCGTGGCGCGAATGACATGCGTCGGCGAGACGGTCATGAGCGGGTTGTACGAGGTGCCCTTTGCGGGCGCATGACTCATGGCGCAGAACTCCTCTATGCGCTCCCTCATGGCAGGTTCGTAGACCGAAAGCAGGGTCATGATGAAGTCATCCTGCTTAAGCGCCTGCCCTTGCGAGTTCACACGCACGAAGATGTCCGATACGGTCTCCTCGTCAGCCGATTCGGAAATCTCCAGCGTCGGCAGAAGATAGCGCTCAAGCCCGAGTAATGCGTTGAGCCCGCTCTCGACGGCGTCCTCGCCGCCATCGTCGAGTTCGGGTTCTCCCTTTTTGGCATTCGCCTCGTTAAGGCGCTTGATGAACGCCCTGCGATAGGCGCTCAGCTTGTTGTCGTGGTTCGCCGCGAAGGCCTCGGATACGTCGGGCACATAGCGCGAATCCTTCTCGGTCGAGGCATCGGCATTCTTGAATGAGCGTGCGATGGGGTCGTAGGCGATCTTCACCGTTCGCTCCCTGAAGTTCTTGTCTCGCACGGGTACGCCGTACAGAGAGCTCAAGAGGGCAGTGAGCCTCTGCTGTCCGTCGATGACAAGGGACTTGGGGACGGCATACACCTTTTGGTTCGAGCCTATGGCAGACTTCTTGCCCGCATCATCGCTCGGAGAGTCCCACAGCATCACATAGCCGATAGGGTATCCGCGAAGCATGGAATCAAGCAGATCGCGAACCTTTTCATTGCCCCACACGAAAGGCCGTTGCAGATCAGGCAGGCCAATCTTGCCCGTCTGAACATCCTTCAGGATGTTACCGACCTCCAGCGATATGGGATTGTAGATAGAGTTGGGCACTATAGTTCACCGACCTTCTTGGCGTACAGGTTGAAAAGATGGGCGACTATCTTCTCCTCGTCCCCGCCGAAGTCGACGCCATAGGCGGCTTCGACGGCGGCGTCGAGCGCCTTGTGCGCTGTCATCAGCTCGGGGAAGAATGTCTCGTTCTTGGGATCGTACATGTCCGCGAGCGTCGCACCTTCCTGGGCATCCCGGGCGTCGAGCACGGCTTGGGCGCAACGCTCGACTTCCTCGCGTTGGGATTCCGTGGGCTCGGGCCAGACGAAGTTGTTGTAATCAATATTGGCCGAATACTGGTAATCGTCCTTCAATCTTCCGGTTACGATCCTAACCCATGCATTATGGAATTGAGATTGCAGAATGCCATAGTGATAGAGAGAAGCATTGGGTATCAATCTAACCTTGTTGCTGCAAAATATCTCTGGACCAACAAAGCCCATTGGAACACGTTTCCGTCTGCTTGAAGACACCTCTGGGATGATGATGGAACTTCCCTCGGGCATGTTCTCAACGTGAAATCTCGTTGGCTTATCTGCTATTTTTCGGGTTCCAGCGCTTTTACTTGCAAGCCTGTATTCACGAACCTGTTCTACTCTCTTTCTGCACTCAGGAAGCTGCTTTAAATCTGAGAAGGTTGCCTCCCCAAGCCACAGGCACCAGCGATGATAGCCATGAATGAACTCTTTTGATCCAAGCCATGGATGGAAGAAGCCTTCGGCCTTTGGCTCTTTCTTCAGGAAATCGTCTTTCTCCTCATCGGTAAACAGGTAGAATCCCCCATCAATAGGTTTATTTCCGATGCCCATTTCCGGAACATCACAAATAGGCTTGCTGCGGCTGTAGATGAATACATCAGGGGCGTCTTTCAGATACGCATTGATTCGAGCCATGGGAATCTGTTCTTCGTCGCTGTCCGGGGTCGCGTGGTAGAAGAGCGTCTTGGTCCCCGACTCGCGGGAGAACCCGACGATGACACAGAACACGTGTGCCTTGTCCGCAGCCTCGTTGTCCCACCTGAACGTGTTGTGCGCGAAGTCGATGTGGATACCCAGGTCGTGCAGGGGTTTCCAGAGGTTGGCGACCTGCTCGCCCTGACATATCGAGTTGGTCGAGACCAGGGCGCAGCGCGTGCGCTTCCCTTGCGTGAACCTCGCGGCCTTCATGTACCAGGCCCCGCAGTAGTCGATGTTGCCCGCGTTCTTCGCGCCGTCGAAGACCTCAAGGAGTTCGGCCTTCTGCTCCTTGGACTGGTTGCGGGCCCCAAGGAAAGGCGGATTGCCCACGAGGTACGTGAGGTCATCGGGGAACACCTCGGACCAATCGGTCTTGAGGGCGTTGCCCTCATGGAGGTTACTGAGGCTCCTGAGCGGCAGGAAGTCGAAGTCATAACCGACGTATATCTCCTGCGTCTTTCGGAGCATCTGCTCCTCGGTGATCCAAAGGGCGGTCTTAGCGACCGAGACGGCGAAGTCGTTTATCTCGATGCCGTACAGCTGGTCCAGGGACACGCGGACAGGGCTGTCCTGCGCAACGACGAGGGATGTCTGCCCCGCGTTGCCGGTCTCCTCGCTGAGCTCGTCCTCGATGATTCGGTTCTCGATGGTGCGCAGCTGCCGGTACGCCTCGGTAAGGAAGTTGCCCGAGCCGCACGCGGGGTCACCGATGGTGATGGAGGCCACCTTGTCGTGTAGCCTCGCCAGGGCCTGCTTGCGCTTGGCAGCTGTCTTCTCGCCCTCGGCCTCGTGCAGTTCATCCCACAGCTCGTCGAGGAAGAGCGGCCTGAGGCAGCGCTCGATATTCTCGACGCTCGTGTAGTGCATGCCCCCGGCGTGGCGCGTCTCGGGGTTCAGCGTGCCCTCGAACACGCCGCCGAAGATGACGCCCGAGATCTCGCGCCAGTCAAAGTCCTGGGACGCGTCAGCGATGGCCTCGAGGATCTCCGAGGTCATCTGCGGGACGATGATGGAGGAGTCGGCGAACAGACCGCCGTTCACGTAGGGGAAGGCCGCGAGGTCCTCGTCCATGTACTCATCCCTCTGCTCTGGGGGCGTGTCGATCGTCTCAAACAAATCGACTAGTTTTCGGCGGAGCTTCGCGGGGTCTCCCTCGCAGTACCTGCCGAACGCCTGGTGCGATTGCAGGAGGTCGGCGTCCTCGGCGTAGAGCAGGAAGATGATTCGGGTGATGAGCACGTTGAGGGAGCGCTGCTCCTCTTGCGCCCGCTCGTCCTTCTCCTCAATGTGGTGGTACTGCTTGGCGAGGGCATCGTAGAGCCTGGAGACGTAGGCCCCAGCCTCGATGGAAAGCTGCTGCTCCTTGTGCAGGCGGCTCGTCTCGTTGGAGGTCAGGAAGGACAGAAGATACAGGCTGTCCGGGAGCTCTTCGAGGGAGAACTCCTGCACGGTATCCTCGGGCCGCTCGTTGTCGAGGTCGTAAAGGCGAAAGGTCCCGAAGTTGCACGTCATCACCCAGCGGGGGCGCTCGGAGTATGGCAGGTGCCGCGCGTACCACATGGCCTGCTGGAGCGGCGTCTCCATGCCGCCGTTTCTGGGCTCGGGCTTGTCGAGGTCGATACCCCACGACTTCTGCTCGCACAGGAAGTTGTGGTCGGAGACGAACACGTCGATGCGGCGGCCTCTCACCTTCCGCTCGAAGTCGACGAAACTGTCTATGGTGTTGGACGGGATGCCCAGGACGTTGATGAGCAGATCTACCCAGAACTTTTGCGTGTCCTGCTGCTCGTTGTTGGAGCCCGCGGGGATGGCGGCAAGGCGCTTCTGCCACCGCTTGACGAACTCTTTTGCCTCTTTCTTGCTGGCAGGCATACCGGACCTCCTGCGTCGTTGTCACTTTCGGACAATTTTAAGGGGTAAAAGCCCTCTTCCAAGCGGAAGGGCGAGTTTTCAACGGTCCACGGTGTCGCAGGGTCCCAGGCGAAACCCGAAGACGCCGGGGGCTGTTGGAAACTCGCCCATCTCACAGCAGCGTCACCCTAGGTTTTCAACGCTTTCCATGGCCGAAGGGCTTCTTATAAGCCCGTAGGCTGTGGGAAGGGTTGGAAACCGGACTTTGGGCATAGCCCTTCACAAAAAAACTTTCTACCCAAATTCTACCCAACTGACGTTAACGATGCCCTTATATAAGAAAGCAGGTCAGACGATTTATACCGTCTGACCTGCATTTACTTCTGGTGCCCCCGGGCGGATTCGAACCGTCGACACCCGCTTTAGGAGAGCGGTGCTCTATCCCCTGAGCTACGGAGGCATGTTGTACTAGTGTAGCAGATTTACTGCATCGCAATACGTCGCATGACTAGACTTCGAAGTTGCGGTGGAATAGTTCCTGTCTGAAGCATCTAAAGCCGTATGGGGGTGCGGACAGAAAGTTGGACCGTGAAGCGGTCCGGACTGGAGGTTCGCATG
>CABUQG010000033.1 GCA_902493535.1 uncultured Collinsella sp.
CGTCTCGCGCGACGCGCTTGCCGGCATGGGCGGAGCCGCCGCGACCGGTGCCGCCGTGGGCCTAGGCGCCGCAGCCGGCATCGCCTCCAACATGGCGAGCACTCGCGCCCCGCAGCGCCCGCTCGCCCAGCTCGTCGACGTCGTGAGCGGCGAGAGCCATAGCATCACCTCCGCACAGGTGACCATCGGTCGCGAGCGCTCAGTTTCCGACATTGCCCTGCGCGACCCCAACGTGTCGCGCCGCCACGCCCAGCTCACCTTTACGGGCTCGGATTGGTCGATCGAGGACCTCAATTCCACCAACGGCACGCTCGTCAACAACCGCCGCATTACGCGCTGCCCGCTGCGCAACGGCGATCTGCTGACGTTTGGCCTGAGTACCTTTGAATTTAGGGGATAGTCGCTTATGAACATCGATATCGTCCTTTTTGCAGGCCGCATCGTCCTGGTCGCCCTGCTCTATATCTTCCTGTTCGCCGTCATGAAGACCGGCGTGGGACTTGTGCGCGGGCAGCGCCGCGACTCGGCTATCTGGACGATTGATGTGGACAAGGGTCCGCGCGGTATCCGCGGCATCCACGTAGACATGCTCGGCCCCGTCATCGTCGGCCGCTCGCCGTCTTCGGACATCTGCATCAACGAGCCGTTTGTCTCGGCCTCGCATGCGCGCTTTTCGCTGCAGGGCCCGGCGCTCATCATCGAGGACCTCAACTCGCTTAACGGCACGCTCGTCAACGGCCGCCAGCTCGTGGAGCCCGCAACGCTGCGCGAGGGCGACGAAGTCCAGATTGGCGACGTGGTCATGAAGGTGAACCGTCGATGATCGACGAGGAGAACAAGTCCGCAACTATGACCGAGGCACCGGCCGCCGCCACAGCTGCGCCGGCCCACGCCGCTCCGGCGGGCTCCGCACCCGTGGAGCCCGAGGACACCGTGTTCTCCCTGCCTCTTTCGCATGTAACGCATGACATTTCGGATCTCGCCGATAACGAGGACGAAGAGGATGCCGTAGCAGCGCCCATCGGCGCACATGCTGCGGAACAGCCCACAGCGCCCGAAGCAACCCCGGCGCCGGCTCACTTTGCAGAGCCCGTCGCCGCGGCAATCAACGAGAGCGCTGCGGTGTTTGCGGCACCCGAGCCCGCCGCGCCGGCGTTTCCCATAGCCCCGGCATCCAAGGTTGCGCCCGCGTCTACGCCGGCGCCCGAGGCGGGGACATCCCCCGAGGACGGCCCTGCACCCAAGACCCCGCAGCCTGCGCCCGCAAGCGAGTCCGATGCCGTGGCCGAGCCCGCCGCCCAGTCGCAAAACACGCCCGCGCCGTCGCACTTTGCGACGCCCGAGCCTATAGACGTCAGCCCGCAAGATGACGAGTCGACCGCCCGCGTTTCCGAGGAGCCCGACTCCCCGGACACCGGCGATTCCGAATCAAACGCCGAGACCGACACCGTCTCTCCCGGTGACACAGCCGAGATCGACGTTGCCGCCGTTGAGGCCAAGCTCAAAGACCCCGGCTCGACCATGAGCTTTGAACCCCTAACCGAGGAGCGCATCGAGACCGACTCGACCTATGATGCCGGCACCACCACGCAACTCATGTGGGGCGCCCGCTCCGACGTTGGCTGTGTGCGCCCGCACAATGAGGATTCCTACCTGGTGCAGTCGCCGCTCTTTTGCGTATGCGACGGCATGGGCGGTCACGCCGCCGGCGAGGTAGCCTCCTCTATCGCTGTCGAGACCATTGCCAAGACAGCTCCTCAGTCTGCCGACGCCGCACGCCTGGCGGCAGCCGTCGAGGCCGCCAACGCCGCCGTAATCGAGGCTGCCTTGAATGGCCTGGGCAAGCCCGGCATGGGCTGCACAGCCACTTGCGCCTATATCGAAAACGACACGCTCGCCATCGCCCACGTGGGTGACTCTCGCGCCTACCTGCTCCACGAGGGCACGCTCATCCGCGTGACCCGCGACCACTCCTACGTGGAGGAGCTCGTGGACGCCGGCGAAATCACGGCAGACGAGGCTCGCGTCCACCCCAACCGTTCGGTCATCACCCGCGCGCTGGGCTCGGACCCCGCTATGTATGCCGACCACTTCACTCTGCATATCGAGGAAGGTGACCGTCTGATCCTGTGCTCCGACGGCCTTTCGAGCATGATTCCCGATAGCGATATCGAGAACATCGCCACGCAGTCCTCAACCGCGCAAATCTGCGTCGACAACCTAGTGGACGCGGCGCTTGCCGCCGGCGGCCACGACAACGTGACCGTAGTAGTCGTTGACCTGGTTGACGATGGCGTCATGCGCGAGGCGCAACGCGTGCGTCGCCGCAACGTTACTATCGCCGCCATCCTGGCCCTCGTCTTTGTGCTGGCAGCTGGCATCTGGGCCTACACGGGTGTCACCGGCTCGTACTACCTGGGTACCTACCAGGGCAATGTCGCCGTCTGGCGCGGCCTGCCCGGCAAGCCACTCGGACTCAAGCTCCACTGGCTCGAATGCGAAACCAGCATCAAGCTATCCGACCTGCCCGAAGACACGCAAAACCGCCTCAAGGCGGGTATTCCGCAAACAAGTGTCGACGATGCGCAGGACACGATATCCAAGTACCGCCACCAGATCGACGAGGAGCAGACCCGCCAGGTGATCGACGCGCAAACGATTCGCGACAACACCAATCAGGGATCGACCTCCGAATCAGATTCCGAGAAAACCGCCGAACAGTCCGCCGAGGCCGAAGCCTCCGATAAGAATTAGAAAGGGAGTGCCGCTTATGAGTCGCCGCAACACCGAGCTGCTCTTGCTCATCGCCTCGGCGTTCCCCGTCATCCTGCTGTATGCGATGTACGTCCTCACCGCGGGCGCTGCCATCTCCTTTGAGACGCTCGCCGTACCGATCGGCCTCTTTGCCGCCTTTGCCGCGGCCCACATTGCCGTGCGCATCTTGGCGCCCGGTGCCGACCCCGCCATCCTGCCCATCGTATTTATACTTTCGGGCATCGGCATCACGTTCGTGACGCGTCTCGCCCCCGCTCTCGCCATCTCACAGCTCATCATCCTGTTTGTCTCGGTGGCGCTCATGGTGGGAACGCTTGCACTAGTCAAAAACCTCGACGTGGTCATGCGCTACAAGTACACCTTTGGCATCATCGGCATCATTCTGCTGATGCTGCCTATCTTTATCGGCACCACGATCTCGGGCTCCAAGCTGTGGATTCGCATCGCGGGCTTTACCATCCAGCCCGGCGAGTTCGCCAAGGTCTTTATCGTCCTGTTCCTGGCCGGCTACCTGGCCGAGAACCGCGAGCTGCTCTCCATCTCCAACCGCAAGATCTTGGGCTTTAAGATCCCTCGCCTGCGACTGCTGCTGCCGCTGTTTGCCGTGTGGGGTGTGTGCCTGCTCGTCGTCGTCTTCGAACGCGACCTGGGTTCGGCCGTGCTGTTCTACACCATCTTCTTGCTGATGCTCTACGTTGCCACGGGGCGCTTTTCGTATGTCGTTATCGGCCTTGCGCTCTTAGCCGTTGGAGCCGTGGGCGCCTACAAGTTCCTGTCTCACGTTCAGGTGCGTTTCCAGGTTTGGCTCGATCCGTTTAAGGACGCCCAGGGCCAGGGCTACCAGATCGTCCAGTCGCTCTTCTCGCTTGCCGATGGCGGTCTGGTCGGTGTTGGCATCGGCAACGGCATGGCCAACAACATCCCTGTCGTCGAGTCCGACTTTATCTTCTCGGCTATCGGCGAGGAGATGGGCCTTTTGGGCGGCGGCGCCGTGCTCATCCTGTTTATGCTCTTTGCCGTGCGTGGCCTCACCACGGCTGCCCGCGCTAAATCCGACCTCGCCGCCTTTAGTGCCACAGGCCTTACGGCCGCCATCAGCTTCCAGGCCTTCTTGATCGTTGGCGGCGTAACCCGCCTGATCCCGCTGACCGGCGTCACCCTGCCCTTTATGAGCCAGGGCGGCTCCTCTCTGCTGGCGAGCTTTATCATCGTCGCGCTCCTGCTGCGCGCCGGTGACGAGGCGACCGGACGCGAGGCCGAGCTTACCGGCACCGGCACCATGGCCGCCATCACCGATGATCAGGTCGCATCTGCCGCCGCCCCGACGGGCACGCGCTTTGCCACCTCGTCTTCCTACGGCAGCGGCAGCCATTCCGTCGGCTCGCGCATGCGCCGTCGCCTGCTCGACACGCCTGAATCCGGTGTGCTCGGCCGCGTTGCTCTTGCCAACCGTCTAACCCGCGCGGTGCTCGCCTTTACGGCGCTGTTCGCCATCCTTATCGGCAACCTCACCTATGTCCAGGTCATTAAGGCCAAGGACTATCAGGACATGCCGACCAACAACCACACCATCGCCCGCTCCAAGTACATCCAGCGCGGCTCCATCATCACGTCCGACGGCGTGACGCTGGCCGAGTCGCTGCAGCAGGAGGACGGCACCTACGTACGCTCCTACCCCAACGGTAACCTGGCAGCTCACGTGGTTGGCTACGTGAGCCAGCAGTATGGCACCACCGCCATCGAGAGCGTCATGAACGACACGCTCACCGGTTCTAAGGACTACTCCAGCTGGAACAATGCCATCGCGTCGCTCGCGGGCCAGACCCAGCCGGGCAACACCGCCAAGCTCACCATCGACTCGCGTATCCAGACGGCGGCCGAGCAGGCACTCAAGGGCTTTAAGGGCGCTGTAGTGGTCATCGACCCGCGTACCGGCGCGGTGCTCGCATGTGCCAGCTCGCCCACCTACGACAACACCAACATCGATGCCCTGCTGCAGACGGGCGGCGGCGAGGACGGCTCCATGTACAATCGCGCCATGGACGCGCTGTACACGCCGGGCTCCACGTTTAAGGTCGTTACGCTTTCCGCGGCACTCGAGACCGGTACCGCCAGCCTGACCAGCACCTACCAGGCGCCCGGCTCCATGGATATCGGCAACGCACCGGTCACCAACTATGCCAACGAGAGCTACGGCACCATCAGCCTGCAGCAGGCCTTTGCCGTGTCCTCCAACGTCGTCTTTGGCCAGGTGGCAAACGAAGTTGGCGCAAACACGCTCGTACAGTTTGCCAACGCCTTTGGCTACGGCCAAAAGCTCGGCCAGGACCTGACCTCCGCGGCCTCCATCATGGCCGACCCGTCGCTCATGACCGAGTGGGAGACCGCCTGGGCCGGCGCCGGCCAGCCTGTCGGCATGGACCACACGCCCGGCCCGCAGACCACCGTCATGCAAAACGCCGTGATTGCCGCCGCCATCGCCAACAGTGGCGTGGTCATGGACCCGTACTTTGTAGCCCAGGTACTTGCCCCGGACGGAACCGTGGTCAAGACCACGCAGTCCCGCTCGCTGGGGCAGGCCGTCAGCTCCGCCACGGCCGACCAGGTCAAGCAGGCCATGCTTGCCGTCACCCAGTCCGGCACCGGCACCGATGCCCAGATCCCCGGCGTCAAGGTCGCCGGCAAGACCGGCTCGGCCGAGACCGGCGGCACCAACGTCAACTCTATGTTCGTTGGCTTTGCACCTTACGATTCACCCACGGTCGCCATCTCGGTGGCCTTGGAGGATTTCGACAAGCATGACGTCAAGGCCGCCAAGATCGCCGGTATCGTCCTGACCGCGGCGCTTGCCGCACAGGGAGCGTGATGCCCATGATCGAATCGGACACCCGAGGCGCGCCGCGGCCGAAGAGTTAGCGGCAACGCGCCACACGGCCCCAGCGGCCACATCGTAGGTACTACACACATCGTTGAGCGAATAGTTATGTTAGGAGCAGGAATGGAACAGAGGGTCCTCGGGGGAAGATACCTCCTCAAGGATAAGGTGGGAACGGGCGGCATGGCGACCGTCTACCGTGCACAGGACCAGGTCCTCGACCGCACGGTCGCCGTCAAGATCATGCTGCCGCAGTATGCCGGCGACGCAACCTTCGCCGCACGCTTTAAGCAGGAGGCCCAGGCAGCAGCCGGTCTCTCCTCCCCCTATATCGTGGGCGTCTACGATTGGGGCAAGGACGGCGACACCTATTACATCGTCATGGAGTACCTGCGCGGCACCGACCTTAAGAGCGGCATCAAGAGCCACGGCGCCCTCGACCCCAAGAAGGTCGCCCAGATCGGCTCGCAGATCAGCTCTGCGCTTTCGGTCGCCCACAAGCACGAGATCATCCACCGCGACATTAAGCCGCAGAACATCATGGTGCTGCCCGACGGCAACATCAAGGTGATGGACTTTGGCATCGCGCGTGCCAAGAACAGCCACCTCACGCAAGACAACAACGTGCTGGGAACCGCCCACTACGTCAGCCCCGAGCAGACCCGCGGTCAGGACCTCGGCCCCACCTCGGATATCTACTCGCTGGGCGTCGTGATGTACGAGTGCGCCACCGGCCGCGTTCCCTTTGACGGTGACGACGCCATCTCGGTCGCACTCAAGCAGGTCAACGAGCTGCCTATTCCGCCGAGCCAGATCAACTCCGGTGTCGACGCCGACCTTGAGCGCATCATCCTCAAGTGCATGGAGAAGGACCCCACAAACCGCTTCCAGACCGCCGACGAGCTGCGTCAGGTGCTCAACAGCTACCTGTCGGGCCGTGCCGTCAACGTCTCGGAGCCCACGCGCATCATCGGTGCCCCCGGTGAGCTGGGCGCCACCAAGACTCGCGAGCTTTCCGATCAGACGCGCGCCATGGTGCGTCCCGTCTCGGGCGTGAGCGGCCAGAATACCACCCGTAGCTCGGTTTCGGGCTCCACCGGCTCCTACGAGGTCGAAAAGCCCAAATCCAACAAGAACAAGATCATCGCCGCCGTGGTGGCAGCCGTTGCCGTCATCTGCATCGTGGTGGCCTTTGCCACAGGACTCTTTGGCGGCGAGCAGGTCACCGTGCCCGATGTGCTGGGCAAGGACCAGCAGACTGCCGTCGAGCTGATCAAGGAAGCCGGCCTCGAGGTCGGCACCATCGACCAAAGCTACAACGACGATGTCGACGAGGGCAAGGTCGCCGAGCAGACGCCCAACGGCAACACCAAGAAGGCCAAGGGCACCAAGGTGAACCTGGTAATCTCCAAGGGTCCCAAGCCCTCCGAGAAGGTTGAGGTTCCCCATCTTGTCGGCCTGACCAAGGACCAGGCCGAGGCTGCGCTGGCAAGCGTTGGCCTGAAGGGCAACGCCTCCGAGGAGGCCAACGAGGCCGATGAGGGCCAGGTCTTTGAGCAGGGCACCGAAGCCGGTAAGGAAGTCGCGAAGGGCACGACCATCTCGTACAAGGTCTCGAGCGGCCCGGATACCACGTCCGTCCCCGATCTGACCGACATGACCGAGGCCCAGGCGCGCAACGCCCTCGATATGGCAGGCTTTGGCGTCGACGTTAGCTACCAGGAGAACGACTCGGTTACCGAGGGCACCGTGATCAGCTGGAACCCCAGTGGCAAGCAGAAGCCCGGCGCCACGATTACCGTCGTCATTGCCAAGAAGTCCGGCAAGGCCAGTGTTCCGGGCAACCTGTACGGCAAGAGCATCTCCGCCGCCGTCACCGCGCTCAACAACGCCGGTTTCTATAACATCGGCTTCTGTGACCAGAACGGCAATCCCGTAAGCGGTAACGAGGATGCCACCGTTACGGGCGTCTCCCCCACCGGCAAGCAGTCCACCGACAGCACGATCACGCTAACAGTCGCACTTTCTGGCTCGGGCTCTGACTCTGGCTCGGGCACGGGTGACGATTCCGGTACGAACAACTAGTCGCCACCCCACCGCTCATCACGGCTTTCGCCGCAAACATATTCGCTCACAGGCGCCCGCTTGCTCCCCCAGCAAGCGGGCGCCTCGTTTTTGACATGGCATGAACCAGAAGAGCCCGGCACCGTAGCGGTACCGGGCTCGATATTCCTCTGGTGCCCCCGGGCGGATTCGAAAACTCCCCCCGCGGGGAAATTGGTGACGCGGGTGTCGACGGCTCGAATCCTGCCCTTAGACCAGAAGAGCCCGGCACCGTAGCGGTACCGGGCTCGATATTCCTCTGGTGCCCCCGGGCGGATTCGAACCGTCGACACCCGCTTTAGGAGATATGATTTAATGCTACCCCCTACCATTCATCAAGCATCATTGAATATCATATAACCGCAGATAAACATAGCAGTTTGTGTCTTTTGCCTCCGGTAGCTGCGCCTACGCTTTTACAAACATATTACTAACAGCTTTAGCTAAACTGCACTCAATGAATTGTTGAAAACTATTCAAAGAAACGGAGCGCAAAGATGTCAGAACAGCCACTAATTAGCGGAAGAGGCACGTGTTGGAAAGACAAGAGATCACCTAACACCTATCGCTATTATTTTTCCCTTGGAGTCAAGGACCCTAAGACGGGGCGCTACAAACGATCCCCAACTTATACAGTTCGTTGCAAGACTAAAACAGAAGCTAAGGCTGCAATGCAGGCCAAGCTGGCTGAAATCAACTCCTCTGGCACGATCACTAAAACTAAAAAGCCCACTTTGCTTGCGTCCTACTGCTGGGCCTTTCATGAAAATAGGGACACCGAGCTTGCGCCAACGAGCTATGAAAGAGAAGCGTACGATTGCAGGCATATCGAAGACCTATTCGGTGCGTTTCAGACAATTGAGGGGCTAACTCCCGATCTAATCGAAGAAACATATGCCGAAGCTCGTCGTACGGGAAAATACAAACCATCAGAGCTTGTACGAATCAATGCGAAACTGCGTCAGATTTTGTCGAATGCAGTCGCAAAGAGAATAATTGACCGAAACCCCTGCGCTACCGTTCATGTTCGCAGACCACGCAACAAAAGAGAATCACTGACAATCGACCAAGTAGCTACCCTATGCACACATCTTCAACACATTGAGCTCACCGCCGAAGCTGTTGGTACACTAGTACTAGTGTATACGGGTATGCGGAAAGGCGAGATGCTGGGCCTCGAATGGCGCGATTGGGACCCTGCCAATAAAACCTTGAAAATTGACAGGCAGTACACCAACGACCATGAACTGAGGGCACCCAAGTCACAAGAAAGCCAACGCAAAATCCCCGTTGGAGAAACCTTGACCGAACGTCTTCAATCATGGTCAGCCATACAAAAAGAGCTCCTGGCCTCTCTGGGGCTGTCCCAGACTGGCAGCACTCCCATCATTAGCGATATTGCTGTCGAGCAAGGGATCCCTACTGTCTGTCACATGAAAAACTACATCTTCAACCATTGGTTTCGCGATTTCGCAGTTAGCTGCAATCTTGGAATCTATGAGCCGAACAATTCGACTGGCGGAAAACTATATAAGGGCATCTGCCCGCATCAGCTCAGGCATTGTGTAAGCACTTTTATGCTGGCGAACGGATCGGACGTTAGAAGCGTGCAAGGTATTCTTGGCCACGCGGACCCCAATATCACGCTCAAAACGTATACAAGCCTCGTTCAACAATCAGAAATAAAAGCAGTTAAAGGCTACGAAGCCTTCATCAACGCCTATATACAGAGAAGCGAGAAATAGCATGTTTTTCATTCATCGTTTATTTCATAATATTACGGTACTATAATACTGTTTCCGCAGGTAGATGCTTTATTTGATTGACATCTAATGAGTTTTAATACATGCTAAAGCTGTCAGATGGCTACGCATGTAGTCATAGAAACCGGCCCCCCAAGTGCTTATGAACCTGGTACGTCTTACAAGCACAGGGAGGGCCCTCATTGAAAGGATAGCTCATCATGGCTACTCCAAAGATTAGCACTCAGGCGTCCACACCGACTTTCCCCACTGGTGCCGCTCAGTGCGATCGGTTGCTCCGCGTTAACGATATCCGCGAACTCACTGGCTGGAGCGAAAACACCGCACGCAAGTTTATGCGAGAGTCCGGCAAGCTCATCCAGATCCATCGCTCTAATTACATGTTTGAAAGCTCGTTCTACGAGCTTTTCAAGCAGCTTGAAGGTCGTACCGCCCACCTTGATTAGGTGGTAAACATGAGCGAGCTTCCGTCGATTTCCGACATATTTAGCGATGATGCTACTGAGCAACGAGAGATTACGGGAAAAATGGATAAGGCTATTTTTATTTCAGTGCCTGAGTGGGCGTGCTGCGTCACCACCGTTGCCGCCGAGCGTCTCATCCTCGGCCTTGTATGGAAGTTTGGAAAACCTTCCAAAAACAAACGGCCCATGGGCTTCTGCGCTAAAAGCAAATGGATTGAGGATCACTACCGCCTGAGTAAGAACACGATATCCCGGGCCTATACCTCTCTGAAGGATAAGGGGTATATTCAAAAAGTTGGTGATGGCAGCTGGATGCTTAATTACGCCGCAATCTACCGCGCCGCGATTGAAAACGCTTGGGAGCCTCCGAAACTTTAAGCCCACAAACCGACTATCGAGGTCGTGAGAGTCGGTCACCGTCAGGATGCCCACAAGAACATGCCGCGGATGTAAAATGAAGCAGGGTCGAACCGAAACAGTTCCCGGACAATTGGCGTCCGGCCAGACACTTCGATTCGACCCTTTCTCATGCCTGCATCTAAAATACTCCCACAATCATTCTCGACATCTTTAACGCCCTCACCTCCTGCCACCAACACGTCGTAGACGCTATTTACAACGAATCGATATGGCCGCCCGTTCTTTAAGGCACGTGTTACCATGAAAACGTGCGGTATTTCTCCAACCGAAAACCTGCGTGAACGCATGACTTGAGACGCCTTTTAGAACTCACCGATCGCAGGGCGAACACAAATCAACAGCGGCCGTGCATTGTTCCCAGCCATATGGCATGGCGGAGCCGTGCCTGTTGTTGATTGGAGTGCCGCACCATGGCAGACGAGAAGAAAATCAGGGAGATCTACGGCGTGAAGTCCGTCCTCGATGAGGCCGCCGAGCGGATCGAGGCGACGTGGCGGGAGAAGCTGCTGCGCGAGACTGCCGACCTCAGGACCGAGAACGCGTTGCTCAGGGCCCAGCTCGATGAATCCAGCCGCAAGCTCGCCGAGGCGACGGATCGGAATGAAAAGATTGAGGCCGACTGCAATGAGCGGGTCGCCTTTATAGAGGAGAAGTTCGAACTCGATACCGCGAGCCTCGAGATCGAGAACAACGAGCTCCATGCCGCGAGCGTCAGATATCTCGCCGATGCTCGGGAACTCGACAGGCAGGTCGTCCAGCTCCATGCCGAGGCCGTGGGCATGGTCGATGAGATCGAGCGACTGCGCGGCGAGCGTGATGCCGCGCTGAAAGCCCAAGCCGAGTTGAACGACGCACTCCTGGCCCAGCGCGACCTGATGGCCGAGGTCGCCGCCCTCAAGGACTGCCTTGCCGCCTCCGAGCAGCGGGCGGCCGTGGCCGAGGCCAAGGTCGAGGTCATGACCC
>CABUQG010000034.1 GCA_902493535.1 uncultured Collinsella sp.
CCTGCGGTATCCTTGAGCCACTTGCACCTGCAGCACCAAGGAGCCGCCATGCGCACCGAGCTCGATGTCCCCTTTTCGCACAAAGAAGAAGCCAAGGCGCTGGGCGCCAAATGGGACCGGACCAAGAAGATCTGGTATGTACCCAGCGGCGTCAACCCCGAGCCCTTTGCCGAGTGGCTGCCCGGTGTTGACCGATCCGACCCCTCAGCGCCGTATATATATCTAGTACTGGGCAAGCGCGAGTGCTGGAAGTGTCACAAAGAGACCTCGGTCGCGGCCTTCGGCATTCCCTATCGAACCGATAACGACGAGAGCATCGCCATCGCGCACGCGCCCAACGAAGCTGGGCACATTGCCATCGACACGGCCAACGCCAACGCACTCGCCATCGTGCCCGCTCTTGGCTGCGTGCCGGGCGAGATCCGCGACTACCTTCATAAGCGCTGCGGCTACAAGCCCGTAGGCGCGCGAGCCTCCAAAGCCCCGTCGCTCGGCAACACGTGCACCAGTTGCGACGCGCTGCAAGGCAGTCGCTATCTGTTCGAGGAGCCCTCGTCCCCGTTTGCCCTCACTGCCATCAACAAGCTGCCGGCACTGGAGTTTATACGCGTCGAAGTTGCCGGCGTCTTTGGCGTCCCGGCCACGCGTACCAATTTTGACCAGGCGCTCTTTACCTGGGCACGCGACCATCACGCCGAGTTCCACAAGCAACTCGGTGAGGGGATTTATTTGTAGAGATGGCATTGAGGAGCAAGAGCTCGATCGTTAAACAATCCCAAAACGCTACAGCCCCAGAATGTGCTCCAGGTAGCCCTTGTTGAACCAGAACGATTGCTTCGTCATCCAGCGCCCGTCGGGCAGTTCGTAAGCATTCCTTGCGATGTCACCGATCTCTGTTCCATCGGCAAACCTGTAAGCCGCTTTTGACGTATGCGGGCGAACATGAACAATTGGGTTGTCCGCCATACCGGGCAGATTGTTAGTCACTTTGAGCTTTCCACTCGCATCCCGATACGGATTGAGCTCAACGCCCTCACGTATTACCTTTCGCGTCTCATCCCAACAAGCTTTCGCAGGGCCTTCGATTTCGTTTTCTCCCATCGCCCAGAACAAACAACGGTCGAGACGCAGCACGCCATCGTGGTCCTCGCGAAACACAACGAAGAAGAAGCGATTGGTCTCAAGGCGCGCATGAAACGGCGACGTTTCCCAGTCTTCCTCGATCAAACGCTTGAACTCAAACGGTGGGAACGACATAGCTTGTTCGATGTGCCCCCTGTTGTTAACTCGAACGGTTCGAACGGAAATGCCTGCCTTGACGAATTCCTCGGCAGCATTGTTTTTGATTCCGAGCATACGATAAACGAGCGTTGTCCATTGCGCCTTGTTGCCCGTATACTCCAGGCCGTACTGCTCCGCAATCTGGCGATCGGTTTCGCCATAGTGTTGCTCGATAAGTCTAGTTACATAGCTTTCGAAATCAATGGACTCGTCGTCGCCTCGAACGATGCTCTCGCCGATACGCGGGGCACCGAGAACATAGGAGTGAAGCACATAGTCCATGTACGAGCGTTTGAGAGAAAAGGCGCGACGCTTCGCGCGACGGCGTTCGATCTCGCCCGTATCGGTATTGAAGTACTCGTAGTACTGGTCGACCCACATTGTCGCTTCGGTTGCGCCCTTTGTGCAGGCGCCCAAGTAGGTGGTCATGCCCTCCGACAGCTCGTCTGCGCGACCATCCTGAATGTACGAAATGATTTTCTCGTAGTCAGCGCGGATGATCTTCATATCCTCTTCGGGCAGACGAACCATGACTGCACGCTCAATGCGCTGGTCGTATTTGTCGATGGAGCGGTCGCGGCCGTAGTAAATCAGCAGGATATTGCTGAGCTTGGTCTTGAGATGCGAGCTGTCGTAGTCGAGCGAAACGGGACGGTCGTAGGGAATCATCGTCAAGACAAGACGTTCACCGGCAGATTTACGACCGTCTTTAAGTACGTCAAAACACGTTGCCTTGAGCTCGACACCCGCCTCGGGAAAGTCCGGCCGGTCGTCGCTGTTGGCCTTGTAGCCAAAGTAACGCTCCTCGATCAGGGTCCCCATACCGCCCTTGTACTTTTTGGAGCCGAAATCCTTGGGCGCACTCTCCCCTTCCGGGGCAATACCGAGCTCGAGAATATCGCGGAACGTCATGCCGTCGAGATTGGCAGCGTAGCGCTCAATGCTTGAAGGGTCAGAAAAATCAGTATCGTCAAGCATGCGCTTGAAGTCGAGGTGCTTCTTGGACATAGGGTACCTCCGAAAATCACAGTCAGCTCTCATGGTAGCCCATGACGTGCGCACGTACCGCAATAATGAACGTTATCTGAGAGTGCTAAAATCAAGGGTTGATCTTTTTTGCCAGATCGGTTATCGTAGTTTGGTTTATAAACGTTCGTTATATCGATTGGAATAGCATGTCAGAGGTCAAGATTGCCGAGCTGTTTGCCGGTGTCGGCGGATTCCGTTTAGGCCTCGAAGGCTATGCCGACCCCCGTTATCCGAATTTCTATATGCAGCCCGCCGGACCCTTTCGCACCATTTGGGCCAATCAGTGGGAACCGCCCGGAACCAAGGCTCGTCAGTTCGCGGCACGTTGCTATATGGACCGCTTTGGCGATGATTCCGTTGTTAACGAAGATATCAATAAGGTTTTGGAGCAGGCTGAGGCCGGCGAGATTGAAATCCCCGACGTTGACATGGTCGTCGGCGGCTTCCCTTGCCAGGATTACTCTGTCGCACGTCCGCTTAATCAGGCACATGGCATCGAGGGCAAGAAGGGTGTCCTGTGGTGGGACATCTACCACTTCCTCGAGATGAAGGAACCCAAGTTCGGCCTCTTCGAAAACGTCGACCGTCTGCTCAAGTCGCCCGCGTCACAGCGCGGTCGCGATTTCGCCATCATCTTGAGCTGCCTTGCCGACCTCGACTACACGGTCGAATGGCGCGTGGTCAACTCTGCCGAATACGGTTTCCCCCAGCGTCGCAAGCGTGTTTATATCTTCTGTGAAAAGGGCGCTGGCAAGGTTGATCTCATTGATCGCATGCACAGCGGCGTCATGGCTAAAGCCTTCCCCGCCATCTATCCCGACGAGATGTCCGAGCTCGACGTTTTACCCGACCCCTACGAGAACTCAACTCGTTTTGGCGTCGGCCAAAAGACCTCTCAATTCAAGAATGCTGGCGTCATGCAGGGCTGTCATGTTCTGACCTGCGACTTTGCCGAGAACTATCACGGTGAGCGCCACGTGCTTGGCGACGTGCTTGGCGACGAGGCTGATGTCCCGGAGCAGTTCTACATCTCCGACGAAAAGCTTCCCGACTGGCGCTACCTTAAGGGCAGCAAGCGCGAAGAGCGCACTAACAAAAAGACAGGCTTTACGTACACGTATTCCGAGGGAGCCATGAGCTTCCCGGATGCCACCGACAAGCCGAGCCGCACCATCCTCACAGGAGAAGGCGGCACGGGAGCGAGCCGCTTCAAGCACGTCATCGAATGTCCCGATGGCCGTTTCCGCCGTCTTGTTCCCGACGAGCTCGATCAGCTTCAGGGATTCCCGAAAGGCTGGACCGATACGGGCATGACTGACGGCCATCGAGCCTTCTGCATGGGCAACGCACTCGTCACAGGCGTGCCCCATCGCATTGGCGAAGCTATGGTCGAAGCGTACGGCCTCTAAGGCAAGCAATCCGGAGCCGGCAGTTCACGCTGTCGACCCCGTTTTTCCACCCCACTTCCCTGTATACTGATGTAGCACGTGTTTCATCCGGGCTTGTTGGGCCGGGTCGTTCATGGGAGGTTCTTGTGGCTGTTTCGAATCCGCCTAAGGGGAGCGTTTCTTCTTCGTCCATCAAGCCGGTTACACGCAAGGCCGTGCGCTGCCAGCGCGAGGTCGCCTGGCTTGTCACGCAGGCAGCAGGCAGACTCGTGGCGAGCACGGAGGACGTCAATGCTCCTACACCGAGCTTTGTGCTGGCAGCGGCGCTGAATCGAGTACGCCAGCTGGAACTCGTCGCACAAGAAGACGGCAGCCATCTTGGCTACCAGGACGCTATGGCGCCCGACCTGTTGACCTTTTGTCGCATGACCAAATTGCCCGCCGCGCCCAATACGCTTTCGGACGCAGGCTACATGTTTACGCTTTCGGGCGCGGACCTTATCCGCGACATCTACGCATACTGCAGCGAGCTCGCCGAGCGCAGCGTCTTTGGCACGGCTGAAGTCAAACCGGGTAATGTCATCAAGCTGGTTCTTAGGTTGTTCTTGATGGACGGGTTCGGGGCCATGCCGACGTAAGCCGAGTCTTTAGCATCACCGTCGACTGGGCAACAACCGCTTTACCTTAGTGGGCGCCAATCGAGGGTCGATTATTGAGTCGCCTCGTCCACTAACGCATTTATTCCACGCGCTCTGACAGTCGATATTTGCGGTTGCGGCTCGTCGCCGGCGCCGTGGGCTCAAGCTCGCCTTGAGCAATGAGCGCGTTGACGCGCGACCTAACCTGGGAAATTGTAAGCCCCGTGCGTTCTGCCAGCTCACGCGTCCCCAGCTCGCCGTAGTGTTTGAGTGCCGTCACAATTAAGCCCCCGCCATGATCGACCGGCTCGATCTTTGAACGGTAAAGTACGACCTTGAACCGATCGAACCCCAGGCAGAACAGGGGCTCGGCCAGACCATGCGCGCGCATGGCATCGATCATCATCGGGATGCCCGAGCCATTGCCCTCAGCCGGCGAACCTGCGCCATCCGGCAGCGGGACAATCGACATGAGTTTCACGAGCGTCGCGTTACGGCATCGGGAGCTGCCGTCAAACAAGTTCTCGCGAGTCTTTCCCCCGTAAAGGCCGCCAGGATTCGTCACCTCGACACGATCGTCAAAGACGTCGACGGCAATCGATTGTCCACAGAACCGATCCCCGTATTCTCGATGGATTACGGCGTTGGCGATTGCCTCGCGCAGAACCTCCTCGGGAATCTCCAGCGAGTCGACACGCGAGACGCCTTGGACGGTCGAGGTTCGCCGCAAATTCTTGGCGACGGCCGCGACAGCATCCGAGATCATCTCGCCCAACGTTCCCTCACAGATTGTGCGGTCCATGAACCTCAGCGACCCCGCCATGCCCTTCTGAGTTCCCGCATGGACAGCCACGTCAATGAAGAGCTTGGGATAGAACTGCTGAGGGTAGGTGCCCACAACTAGGAGTCCAGCCTTGGTGACATTGCCCTGGGAATCAAAGATATTTAGGCGCTCCAGCTTCGTTTGTTTGTCCGGCGCGCCGCGCATTGCCCGGGGCGTCAACGAGAAAGCCCGATCTATCGTACGGTCGACCAGCGTCTCGTCGAGATCGTCCGCGCCCGCACCCGCCACCGCGTCGCGATCGCTCGGAGTCGCTCGACCGTATGACGCCAATGCGAGCACCTCGGTCGATGAAAGCGGCACATCTTTGTCATCGATGCGCTTGTAGCTGCCGCCCTGGGCGCCCCGCTCTATGACATAGCAGGGCTTGCTCGACGGATCGAGCTCCTCAATCGTAATGACGAGAACGATGACGCCCTGAAGCTCCACTCGCTCGATCGTGTATTTGGGCGGATTGGCCAGCTTTCCTCGACCGCCCGCATCACCCATGCCTGACACAAATTGGTTGAGCACTTTCTCGGTCTCGAAGTTCTCAACCGGGACAAAACCTGCGCGCTCACTCACTCCGAGCACGATGATTCCGCCGGCAGTGTTCGCGAATGCGCTCACCGTTTCCCACACGTCGCGAGAAAGCGTCGTGGCGCTCTCCTTCACTTCGACGTTAAGATCATCCGAGCCCATACGCCTTAAAGACTCAAGCAGACCGGTCAGCTCGTTTTCGTTCATCTGCACGTCCTTTCGCTCGGTCCTGCGGAGAATGCCGCGGATAGATTTCCCTCGTCTCTCAGTTATCTCTCGTAATTATCTCTCATTTATCTCTCTATCTCTCGGCTTAGAGATAAGAGATAGATAGAGGTGGAATGTCTACCATTTGCTTCATTTATACATATTTTTGCTGGTAGAACAATCGGTATTGAGACAATACCATGATTGCCCGTCTCTTTGCTGCTCAGTTATCTCTCATATTAATCTCTCGTCTTTCTGTTATCTCTCGTATTCGTGACGAATGAGGGACGAGAGATACGCGAGTGATGGATGAGCGAGGATTTTCGGACGGTCGGATATCGAGAGTGGATATTTGGACGGTTTTTGGGGCTTTTGAGGCAAATTCCGTCCAAATATCCACTCTCGTTCGATAGGTATCCGGAAATCCTCGCTCGTCCGTCCGAATATCCACTCTCGTTTGGCGAGTGTCCAAATTTCCACGCTCGCGCGGCGGTCACGCGGGGCCTTTACCCAATCCGCCGGTATCGCCTTCAGTTCGCTGCAGAACCGCGGCCCCATATGGGTATACTCTCGAGGATTCGACTCGATTCGCCCCCGCTGGGGCGTCAAAGGAGACTGCATATGTCCACCACCTCAACCGACCCGCGCACCGCTGCCGCCGCACTGCTGGTGCCCGGCACCACCTGCCACGGCTTTGCCGTCGAGCGCCGCGAGACCGTGCCCGAGCTCGACTCGGACGCCTACGTGCTGCGCCACACCGCATCGGGCGCTCGCCTGCTGTACCTGGCGTGCGACGACGAAAACAAGGCCTTTGCCATTGGCTTTAAGACGCCGCCGGCCGATTCCACCGGCGTGTTCCATATTCTTGAGCACTCGGTGCTGTGCGGATCGGCCAAGTTCCCCGTCAAGGAGCCATTCGTCGATCTGATCAAGAGCTCCATGCAGACGTTCCTCAACGCCATGACCTACCCCGACAAAACCATCTACCCCGTTGCCACCACCAACGAGCAGGACCTGTACAACCTGATGGACGTGTACCTGGACGCGGTGTTCAACCCGGCCATCTACACCAAGCCGACTATTTTTGAGCAGGAGGGCTGGCACTACGAACTGGACCTGCCGGAGGGCGCCGAGGGCGAGGTCGACGGCAGCTCCGCGAGCCTGCGCGAGGGCACGCTGCGCTATAACGGTGTGGTGTTCAACGAAATGAAGGGCGCGCTGTCCGACCCCATGAGCGTGCTGGACGATGCTGTTAACGCCGCGCTCTATCCCGACACCGCCTATGCGCACGAGAGCGGCGGCGACCCGCGCGCGATTCCCACGCTCACCTACGAGCAGTTCCTGGACACGCACGCGCGCCACTACAATCCTTCCAACTCTTATATAACGCTCTACGGCGACCTGGACGTGGACCGAGCACTGGCCTTTTTGGACGAGCGCTATCTGTCGCAGCCGAGTGCCGCGAGCCGCCGCATGGACACTGCCGTTGCCGCCGGCGAGGACCCGTCCGCACTGGCGCCCAATCCGCTGGGCGTGCAAGCGCCCGTGACCTGTGAGTATAAGCGCATCGAGATGGCAACCACGCCCGAGAACGCCCTGGTTGGCCTGGGCCTGGTGCTGGGCAGCGCGCTCGACCGCAAGCGCACGATCGCGGCGGATATCCTGTTCGAGGCGCTGCTGGGCTCCAACGAAGCGCCGGTTAAGAAGGCAATTCTGGCCGCCGGCCTGGGCGGCAACGTGGTGAGCTATACCGCGGCCGAGAGCCTGCAGCCCTACGAGCTCATCATGCTGCAAAACGCGCAGCCCGACGTGGCGCGCGAGCTGCGTCGCGTATTCCAGGACGCCTGCCGCGACCTGTGCGAGCACGGCGTTCCGCGCGAGCGCCTGGAAGCCATCATCAGCAGCAACGAATACGACCTGCGCCAGCGCGACTACGGTATCGCCGACGGCGTGGCCATTGCGTGCGACGCGCTGAGTACCTGGCTCTACGATGACGACGCCGCGACGCTGGCGCTCAAGTATGGCCCGGTGTACGAGGAACTGCGCGGCGAGCTGGACGGCAGCTATTTTGAGGACCTGCTGCGCGAGCTGGTGCTGCAGAACGATCACATGGCCCTGGTCGAGCTGGTGCCGGTGGACGCCGCCGAGGGTTCGGAGGGTGCCGAGGCCGCCGAACTGGCAGCCAAGCGCGATGCCATGACCGATGCCGAGCTGGCCGACGTGGTCGAGCGCACGGCCGCGCTGCGTGCCGCGCAGGAGGCGGAAGACACGCCCGAGGCCAAGGCCACGCTGCCGCGCCTGCGCGTGTCCGACATTGGCGAGGCGCGCCCCGAGCCGCCGCTGATCGTGGACACGACCGCACCCATCCCCTGCCTGCGCCACGGCATCCCCACCAACCGTCTGGCCTACGCCATGCAGTATTTCGACCTGAGCTGCGTCGCGTTTGAGGATCTGCCCTATGCGACACTGCTCTGCCGCCTGTTTAAGCAGCTGCCCACGCGCGAGCACTCGGCCGAAGAACTCGACAACTTGCTCGCTGGCAAGCTCGGCTTTTTGAGCTTTACGACCGAAGTCATGACGCAGCCCGAAGTGGACGGCGTACGCCCCTACCTGCTGGTGAGCGCCGGCGCCCTGTCCGAGAAGATCGATGCGCTGGCGAGCCTGCCGCGCGAGGTATGGTCGAGCACGCTTTTGGCAGATGCCGACGCCGACCGCGTGCGCGACGTGCTCACGCAGATTCGTATTGGGCTTGAGCAGGGCTTTATCAACAACGGCCACTCGGCGGCGCTCGGTCGCGCGATGAGCTACAGCTCGCCTTCGGCCGTGGTGCGTGAGCAGCTCTCGGGCGTAGACTTCTACCTGTTCCTGCGCGATTTGCTCGAGCACTTTGACGAGCGCCTGGATGACCTGCGCGCCAAGCTTGCCGAGCTGGCAGACCGCATCTTTGTGGCCGATGGCTGCATGGCGAGCTTTACCGGCAGCGACGAGGACTTTGACGCGTACTGGGCCGCCGCAGGCGACCTGGGTTTGGGCGCGGGCGACGGTGCCGATGCCGGCCGCGACACGCTCGTGGTGCCGGCGCCGTGCGACCGCCACGAGGCCTTTGTCATCCCCAGCGATATCTGCTTTGCGGCAAGCGCGTGCGACCCTCGTCGTCTGGGCATCGACGTGACGGGCGCCTGGGCGGTTGCTGCCAACGCGCTCTCCTACGACTACCTATGGAACGAGATCCGCGTGAAGGGCGGTGCGTACGGTTGCGGATTCCGCGCGGCCGGCGAGCGTCAGGCGGCGTTCTACACCTACCGCGACCCGGCAATCGATCCCTCGATTGAGCGCGTGGTGCGCGCGGGTGAATGGCTCGGCAGCTTTGAGCCCGACGAGGCCGCCTTTGAGGGCTTTATCGTGAGCTGCGTGAGCGGCATGGACGCGCCGATGAAGCCGTACGCGCTCACCAAGCGCCGCAACACGACCTACCTGGCCGGGCTCGATCCGCATGCACGCGAGGAGCGCCGCGCCCAGATGCTCGCCGCCACGCCCGGTGAGCTTCGCTCGCTCGGCGCCGACGTGACGCGAATCGCAGCCAAGTCGCCAACGTGCGTCTTTGGCGGCCGAGACGTCATCGCCAAGAGCAACGCCGGCTTTAACGTAGTCGACCTGCTGGGCTAACCGCAACAAGGTAGATTTTTGGGACATGCCTAAAAATCTACCTTTTTCTTTTGCCGCTGCTTGGGTAGGGCAGCTCAGCCCGTCCCACCAGTTTGTCTAAATCTGTAACATCTAGGCGGCAATATTGGCTCCAGATGTTACAGATCGAGACAAACCGCCGCAGACACCCGCCCCACCAGCAAAACCCCCACGGAGGGGCAGGTGCCTTTGCGTTGATTCGAACACTTGTTCTATACGTACAGATGTTCTATAGTAGGGGTGCTTGCATCGGACTTAAATTGCAACTAGGATATAGTTGCAGAATGTGAGGCGGGATGACTCGGACCGATAAACTCATCGCCCAACTGCTTAGCTGCCCTTCGACGTATCGGTATACCGATTTTTTAAAAGTCATGGCTTCATATGGCTTTGAAATGGACAACAAAGGCAAGACATCCGGATCGCGCATTCGCTTCTACAGGCCATCAGATGGCAGGATGTTCGTAATGCACGCGCCACATCCATCTGACGAATTGACGGCGGGGACCATTCGAAACATCGTTCGATTTCTGCAAGATGTCGGAGGTAGTCATGAGTAACGTTTTGGCATACAAGGGTTATTTCGCCCCAGTCGAGTTCGATGCCGAACAGCATGTGCTAACAGGTATGGTCACCGGCATTAGGGACGCAATCGTATTTGAAGGCTCCACAGCTGAAGAGGTGGAGCGATGCTTCCACGACGCCGTCGACGATTACCTTGAGTTTTGCGCCGAGAAAGGCAAGGAACCCGAGCGGGCTTTTAAGGGCTCGTTCAACGTAAGAACGGGCTCTGAGCTCCACAAGCAAGCGGCGCTGGCAGCGGCAAAGAAGGGTGAGTCACTCAATAAGTTTGTGACTGAAGCAATCGCTGCGGCGCTGTGAAGCCAACGTCGAGTCGAGACCGCCACAAAGGGTACCTTTGTGGCGGTCTCGACGTTTGCCCAGATAAAACCTGCCAAAATAAACCTGTCCCTTTTTGGTAGGTTTGGAAGATGAGGCTGGGATGGACAAGGCTGAGTTGCGACGGGCGATGATTGCTCGGCGCGATGCTCTCGATTTGGATGTGCGGGCGGCAAAGTCCGCCGCTATCTGTGCGCGGCTTGTTGAGCTGTTGGATCGCTCGGATGCCGCGGCGCCGCGCATCGTTGCCGTCTATGCCGCGATGGGTTCCGAAGTCGATCCAGCCGCGTTTGCCGCAGCGGCCGCCAAACGCGGCTGGCGCGTGGCCTATCCGTGCATGTTCTCGGCAACAGACGCCGCAGCTTGTGGCCAGCGCATGTGCATGCGGGCAGTTGCCGCCGGCGATGCGTCCTCGGCTCCGTTTATCGGCCACCCCACGCGAGCCTTTGCGGCCACGGACATCGACAGTAGCCGCTTCCCTATCGTGCCTGCCGAAGCTCTCGACATGATCGTCGTACCGCTTGTAGCCTTCGACCGCGCCGGCGCGCGCCTGGGCTACGGCGGCGGCTGCTATGACCGCTACCTGCCCATGCTCTCGCCCGCATGCCAAATCATCGGCATAGCCTTTGACGAGCAGCGTGTCGGCCACGTTCCCACCGACGCCCACGACCTGCCGCTACCCCACATCATCAGCGCCTGATCGCCGCTGTATCGCACCCGCAAGATGAGCGTGGAAAATCTCCCACTTTGAGCCCCCTTAGGGGGTGCGGACGATTTCTTGGACCGCGCCTAGGCGTATCCAAGCTTCCTGCG
>CABUQG010000035.1 GCA_902493535.1 uncultured Collinsella sp.
AACCACCCTGACGCGAGCCGCCGCGAACCTCGTGGTCAACGCCGCCGAGCACGCGCGCTCGCGCGTGGCGGTCTCCTGCGACGTCGCGGGCGGACACCTCGTCATCGAGGTGGCCGACGACGGACCGGGCTTCTCTCCCGCCGCCCTCGAACGCGGCTGTGAGCGCCTCTTCACAGACGACTCCTCCCGCTCCTCGCGCGACGGAGGCCGCCACTACGGGCTCGGCCTCCACGCCGCCTCCGAGGCCGCGAGCGCCCACGGGGGCTCCGTCTCGCTCGCCAACAGCCCCTCGGGCGGCGCGGTGGCCACCATCGCGGTCCCCCTGTGCGGGGCCTGACGACTCAGGCCCCGCACAGGGGCGTGCCTCGCAACCAAACGCTTCCCGGATAATAATGCCCGTTGCGGGGATCGCCCTGGCTAGTCGCCGCCCATGTGCATGAGCATGTCGGCGATGCGAGTCGCCATCTCGTCCGCCGCTTCACGGATGTTTGTTGATGTTCACTAAAAAGTGGTCCGAGTGATCACTGGGAAATAAGCAACGTGAGCACGAAAAATTGAGCAGTTTAAGCAAGTGGGCCGTGCCCCGGGGACTTGCCGAATCTGCCCACGGCGTCAAACTCGTCCATCTCCATGGAGCTACCTCCCCCTGACGGCGCTAAGCGGCTTCGGCTCGAAGTGCTCGTCGCGCTCGACGGCGGCGAACCCCATTTGGCGGTTCAGCTCCTCCATCTCCTTGATGCTGAAGTAGCCGAGCTCGTCGTCATAGCCTTCGACGAGGCTGAACGCCTCGTCCGTCCCATCGAACTTGAGCAGCCACCAGTCCCATCCGTTCACGCACGAGAAGTAGTGGACGTATACCGTGGGGTCTTCCGCGCAGTCTTGCTCATAGAGCCTCGGTAGCCCCTCCGCAATCTCCCTCGTCATCAGCTCCTGCATGTCTTCCTCCGTTTCCGGGCACGCTGCCCTGAACATCTCGCCCTTGCGGGCAAAGCCGAATGGCGACGCCGCGCTCCGGTGCGGCTTTGCTCCCTGCAAAGCCGCACCGGAGCGAAGACGGGTCAAGGGAGTCCATGACGACCTCCACCAACCGGAGCGGAGCGGAGGTTTGTGCGGGGTCTCATGGGCCCCTTGACGCGGCGTAGCGGAGGTGCCACCCACGTAACGGATACGAGGTCATGACCGGCGAATGCCACCGAAACGCTTGAAATCATTGGTCAAGACTGAAGAGGGGCGGCCGCCCCTAACGGACGGCCGCCTTAGCGAGCCTTGCTAATTCGGTTCTGGTATATGATCCGAGACGCCCGCCGGGCAAATCCCGACAATCCTAGTGATAGTCGTTTGCGAAGGAGCCGTAGAAGAGCGCCTTACAGTCGACATCGCTGTAGCCCATCACGGCATCCTGCACATCGGATCGCAAGAGGTTGAGCACCTTGTACACGCCCTCGCCCATATCCCCGACGAAGAGTACCTGCTTGAACACATCGGGATAATCGCGCAGATAGGTCACATAGCCCCTAAGCTTTGCTAGCGTGTCGCCGAGGAACTCGCCATGAGGGTCAACGATGGACGGCCTGATAACGCCCGCTGCATCCTTCACGAAGAAGAGGAAGTCTGGATGCAGGGCCTTGCGTCCCACCGAAGACATGTACGGAATCGAAAACGCCTTGGCAGACATGCTGCCCGACGGATTGCGATAGAAGGCAACCGTGCGATTCTTTGCCAATTCGTTCCTAACGATATAGTCTTCCGCCGGGTTCAGGTCGAGCGGGCAGAGGCCGTCCTCTTTCTGCACGATATGGCACGGATATTTAGCGAAGTCGTCCGACGTGCTGGTAGACGTGGGCCACTCTATCTTTGTGAGGCGCTTGCCCTCGGTTTCACGGGCCAGCTCGTCGTAGCGCTGCTTTGCCGCGTCGTTAAGGTAGTCACAATCGCCAGATCCATCGACCTTATCGAAGTATTCCTTTCGGCATTGAGCCGCCCAGCCCTCGAGCGCATCAACGATGGCCTGCGTGCGCACCGCTGCGGCAAGGCGCAGGTCGCACTCGGGCCGCCCAAGCTCCTTGAAGTTGGCGCGACGATACTCATTCGCAAACTCCTTAGTGAAATGCATGTCGGCGTCGCGGGCGGCCTTTCTGAGGCCTTCGGCGTCCGTGCGGGCCTCCTCCTGCTCCTGGTCCTCGGTCTCGTTGAGCTTGTCGAGCGTGATCTTGACGGTCTCGGCAACCTCTACGTCGTGTTTGGCTTCGCGGTACTCGTCCTCGTTAGCAACGATGTATCCCTTGAGCTTCTGGACGAACTGTTTTTTCACGTCGGCCGCGGCATTGACATCGAGGCCAGTCTCGACAAGCAGAGTCGCCGTCTTAACCAGGCTCTGGAATTCATTCCTGGCCTTTTTCGGAATGCGCTGCACGGGAATGGAATCGAAGGCTGTGCGGATGCCCTGCCACTCCTGATGCGTGAAAGACTGCTCGCGCTTGGTGGGCGGCTTGGGCTTTGCCATGGGCACGGGTATTACGATCGAGACGGGCTGGGTCGGCTCGGTCTGTGCGGAACTTGGCTCAGGTGTCGCAAGTTGCTGCGGGGCAGACGCTGCAACGTAGTTGCCCGTTGCGGGCTGAGGCGCCAGCTCCGCTTCTGGCGCCGGGACGTCGACGGGCCTGACCGCCGAGGCAAGCGAGGGCTGCGCTCCCTGCATGTCCAACGGCTCCTGAATCGCGATGCCGGCAAGCGACGCCTGGTAGCCGGGTTGTGCCTGCCGCGCCGCCTCGATGGCCTTCTCGTTCTCCTCGTACGCCTTGAGCTCCTGTTGATAGTCGGCTTCGGACTTGGGCACAGCCGCCGTGATAGTCACGGGGTTGAAAACGATGTTCTGCTTGCCGATTGAGCTCTCGCCCATGTCGTCCTTGCGGCCCATGAGGTAGTCAACCACGTCCTGAGTGCTCTCGGGATTGAACTGGGGCAGGTAGCAGGCGACGGAATTCAAAAGGTCATCGGATTCGATGCGCCGCGCAAGTGGGGTGCGTACCATACGCCCCACGAGCTGTGCGATATAGGTCGAGTCCGAACGCCTGCGCTGCGAGAAGATGACCTCCGCTCGTGGGCAGTCCCATCCGTTGGAGACGGCCTCCTTGGCGAAAAGTACGCGGACGCTCGAGGTGACCTGAACGAACTCGGGCTCTACATAGCGGATAAGGTATTTTCCCGCCGCAATGTCCTTGTGCTCGCCGAAGACATTGGCAAACGACATCGCCTCAGAAAGGCCGGGGACTAAGCCCATGATCTGGTCGCACATCTCGACCAAGGCCGAGCCACTCACGTTGTCAGCGGCCTGGATGAGCAGCAGGGGGTTGATGTAGCTCTCGCCCTCACGGGCGCAGTACTCACCCCACTCGTTGCAAGCCAGGGCATAGCGCTCGCACGCCATAGTAAGGTATTGGTGCTCGACCGGATCGTCCTTCTCGGGCACGCGCAGCTCGATAATATCTTTAAGCAGGCCCGATTCCTGGACCTCGCGAGGGGTCACAGCAACCTTCGGCATACGCACGCGATCAGCGCGCTGGTCCATAGCCGCCTCGAACCTCTGCGGCGTGGCAGAGACCCCAACGACGATGGGCATTGCCGCACGACCGTCTAGACCATCAATGAGGTTGGCGTAGATCGTCGCCGTGCCGCGCTCGCTCGAGACATTGGCCCCCAGGCCGCGGTGGACCTCGTCTATGAACAGATAGAGGTTACGCTCCGGATCCCTGATGGTGCGGTCAAGGATGTCCCAGAACACGCGACCGGAGTTGGACTCACTACCCTTGGTGAGCAGGCCGTTCTTACTGAGTAGGTCCTTGCTGAGGAAATAGACGTGGCGCGGCTCGAGAATGTCGTGCGCGGCTCCGAAGTCGTTGGTAATTGTGACCAGGTGGCGCCTGTCAAGGATGCTGTCTGCCAGCTTGTCCGCTACGTTTGAGAAACGCACGCTCGTCTGCTCGTTCAGGCTCGGGGAATCCGAGAGCCAAAGAACGACGGCATTCTCGTCGGGCATGAGGCTCAGATCGTCGTCTCCGAAGAAGAGCGCTTCGATCGTCGCTGCGCACATGACCGTTTTGCCCGACCCCGTGGGAGATGCGAGGCATATCGAGGACAGCTCGCCGTCCTGCTCGTAGCGTCGGTGCATCGACTGCAACTTGTTCGCCAGGGTCGCGACCGCACCGGCTTGGAAATCCTTAAGTTCGACTCTCATGTTTACCTCACCGCATCCTCGGCGGCAATCTTGAACGATTGCAGGTAGTTCTCGTACAGGCGGACGACGTCGAGCCCAGGCAGTTGTGCCTTGACGGAGGCGTATCGAGCCGTGTCGTCCGTGATCACATAGGCGCACCCTATGCTGGCATTCTGCTTGACGGCGTCTATGAAAGCGCCGACCGAAGCAAAGTCGAAGAGGACGGCGTAGGCGTCGGCCATGGCAAAGCCCGGCTGCTCGTGCTTGATGATGCTGCCACGCGAACCAGCGCGCAGCCAGAGCAGGGGCGCGATCTCCTCGAAGGCCACGCCCAGCTCGACGGCGTCCGGGTCTTCGTAGGTGAGGTCAAAGAAGACGGCGTTTTCCTCGAAGCCGTCGGCCATGGGGAACTCGTCGGTGAACTTGTAGTCACCCTTGATGGAATCGCCCTCGGGCGTCTTGCCCGTGATGGCCGCCGTGACGCGTGGTTTGGTAACGTACTGGCAGATGCCCAGCGCCTCCCATTCGGGGTCGCCCTGGCGAAGACCGCGCTTGGTGAGCTTTTTGGATTCGTCCTCGGAGACCTCGTTATTCGTTACGCTGATGGAGCGCCTGCGCCCGCCGTCCTGATGGTTCAAGCGCATGACGGCATGTGCCGTGGTGCCCGACCCAGAAAAGAAGTCGACCACGAGCGCATTGGGCTTGCTGGCGATAAAGAAACGAATAGCGTCCTCGACGGCATAGAGGGACTTTGGGAAAGGGAAGCTGCGGTTTGGAATCATTTTTCTCAGCATACCGGAGCCATTTCTGGATGCATCGTGCGATGCGATGCGCCACTGCGTACTGGGAATGTAATTCGCTTCATAGTTGCTGTCGTCAACAATAACCGAACCGTCAGCACGGCGGCCAATTATTGGAAATAGCCCGCTTTCTACCTTTTTCTGTTCTCCGCTCTTCAGGTATGAAATCGCCATACCCCGTTCGGTAAATCGACCCAACTTAACAAAACCCTTTTCTAAGGCAACTCGAAGAGCTGCCTGGGAAATTTGCCAGTTTCCTTCAGCCCCGTTCGTCCTTATTGGCCATACTGTCTTACATCCTGGGCAAGATGGAACATCCTCCCTCGATTCGTCACGAGAAAGTGATGCCCCTATATGGTCGATTTTGCCCCCATCTTCTTTTACATATATGGGATAGAACAGATTGGGCCTATCGGACCTTAGACTATTGGTTCCTGTCCTCATCAAAGAGTTCCAGTGCAATTTACCTTTGCAAGAATTGTTGACCCCACCTAACCAGTCGTCGCCGAGGGGGACCTTCTTGGGACCGGCCTCTCCGAAATAGACGAAATAGATATACTCATCTGATCTCGCAAATTCCCCCTGGCGAGCAACGCCAGCGGGGTTAATTACCGAAGAGACCATTTGTATGCGGCTGCCTGGATATATCCTCTCAAGCAACAGCCCCAAACGCGCGTACTCTTTCTCATCAATTGTCACGATGAGCACCGAATTATTGGGGTTGAGCAGCTGCTTGGCGAGCTTGAGGCGGCGCTCCATGAATGCCAGCCACTTGGAGTGGCGATAGGCGTCGGAGCCGTCGACGTAATCGTTGTTGTACTTCCAGTCGCGGGCGCCAGTGTTATATGGAGGGTCAATATATATGCAGTCCGCTTTGCCTGCATAGGCAAAGGCCAGAGTCTCGAGGGCATGATAGTTCTCGCCGTTGATGACCACCTGATAGGGCTTGTCGCCGCCGCGCTCGACGCGTCCAGTCTCCTTTAGGCCGGCATAAATCGGCTGATCGTATTCAGCAACCGCCACGACATCATCTGCGGCAGCAGAACAAGGCTCGAGGTTGTTTTCGTCATATGAGGGCGATTGATATGGCTCTAGATCAGCAACCCCCCCGCAGGGTTTTTACCAACCATAGCAGCTGGGAGCTAGAATCCTCTTTTTTGCCACGCTCGGGAAGGACCTGCACGACATCGCCCGCCATGATGGGCTTGCCATAAAGGCGCAGTCGTTCCGGACGATTGTGTTCGAACACAAGTCCAAACTGGCGCTGCACCGCGAAGGCGCGAATGTCGGCGGCAAGCTGGCGGTCACCCAGTTTCACTGCGCGATCAACGAGGTTTTGAACGACGGCCTGTGCTGTTTGAGACACTACTTCTCCCCCTTACACTTCTCGTCGATCCACTCGCGCAGAACTTTGGCAACGGTCTTATCTTGACGCGCTGCGTACGACTTAAGAGCCCGCTTGTCCTCGCGGGTTATCGAGAGCGTGAACTTGTCCAGCTCCTTCGCGTTCTCCTTGAGTTTCGCTTCGGGCATGTGGGCCTCCTTTGTTCAGTTGTACTGATTTTATACGTAATTACGTAATTACGTAATTACGTATAAGAAACAGCAAAGAGGAATCTGCTGCTAAGCGTTGACCTATTTGAGAAGCGCTTTTTGCCTAAAAGGTTGAACGTTGACGGAATAATCCAAAACACAAGCTAAAAGGTCGTTTTTAGACCCCGTGAGTACGCGACATTCGACCCTCAAAAGGTCGTGAGTACAATCTGAGTACCAAGTCACGCGGCTTTTCGCCGACGACAACGATCGGCCGGTCAGCATCAATTCGCTAAAGATTGATGGAGCGGTTTGACGAATTGGAATTGAGCCGAAACATACCATCAAACAATAATCCCAGCTAGACAGCTTGAGAGGTTGTTCCAACGGCTTGTATGCACCACACGCACGAGAGCAAACGAAAGCCCGCGGTATCCAAATAAAAAAACGAGGGAGGCCGTTTCCGACCTCCCTCGCAAAGGGCTATTTACTATTCCCACTCGATGGCGTCGGTTCTGCCGTCCCGTCATTCCAGTTACACCCAGTTTTCGGCATCGACACGGAACGCGTGCCGCCGAATGACGCGATGTCGCGTTTCGTCGGCTTCGGGGACAAAAGTTGGGACAACCTCAAAAACTTTTTTCAAACTCAGGGCTTTGAGTTTTTGTTTTTGTCCCAAAGTGCGCGGCGGGTCGCCTTTGGAGGCTCGATGGCGCCGAAAACGCCCGTTTTGAAACTCAACCGCCCTTTTGCCTGCAAGCCGCCAGCTGCAATCGCAAGTGAATTAACGCGGGTGGCTTGCGCGCCATTTGCAAAACCCCAGGTCGCAGGTCTTCGCCATTCGTGAACAAAGTGAGTAGTCTCAGGTGGCTTGCTTATGAGTTGGCGAACGGGCCTTCAGGATTCAGGGCAAACATGCTGGTAGAATAGGATTCTCAAATCAATGACAGGAGACCGAGCATGGCCGAACCCCACGATAGGAAGCCGATCCTCACGATCGAGCAGCAGATAGAGCACCTCAAGCAGAAGGGCGTAGCCTTCGAGCTGTGTTCCGAGGAAGAGGCCGCGGACTACCTGCGCGACAAGTGCAACTTCTTCAAGCTCGCATCCTACCGCAAACTCTTCTCGAAATACGAGGGAGGCCCGCGCGACGGCCGCTATGTAGACCTCGACTTCGGCCAGCTGCGCCTGCTCGCGGCGCTCGACCAGGAGCTGCGCCACGCCCTGCTCGGCATGACGCTCGACATCGAGCATTTCCAGAAGGTGACACTGCTTCGCGAGATGGAGGACCGTGGAGAGGACGGCTACGCCATCGTGGCCGACTACATGGCATCGCTTACCACTGCAAACAGGGAGTACCGCCTGCGCGAGCTCAAGATGAGCGGCCGCAGCCCCTACAGCTCGAGCCTCTACGCGAAGTACTCCGGCGACATGCCTGCCTGGGCCTTCCTTGAGCTCACCTCGTTCGGCACCCTCATCGACTTCGTGCGCTTCTGCGCCAGGCGATGGGGCGACAGGCGCCTCGAGGCCTCCCACTACGACCTCAAGCGCGTGAAGTCCGTCCGCAACTGCGCCGCGCACGGCTCGTGCCTGATCAACTGCTTCGCCGAGAGGGGCGCCGCCCGGGGCTCGGCGTCCAGCGGCGTCTCCCGAAGGGTCGCCGCCGTGGGAATTCCCAAGGCGACCAGGAGGAAGTGGATGGGGAATACGGCCATGCAGGAGGTCGCGACCGTGCTCGTGGCGCACTCCGGCTTGGTACCCGAGGGCTCCTCGCGCTCGCGCGCCGCATCCGAGCTCGCCGAGATGTTCGCCAGGGCCGACGGCGAAACCGAGGCGCTGCCCGACAAGGGGCCCGACGCCGCAGCTCGCTCCGCGCTCGAGTTCCTTCGCAGGTTGACAGAATCGCTCGGGTTGGTAGAATAGCCTGCAGATAGCAAAACCTTCACGGTTTTAGGGGCGGACTTGCGCAAGCGACTCTGCCCTATTTTTATATTCACTCGCTATAGGAGACGGGTGATACCTGGGTCAATGACAGAACTGAGAAGCCCGGAATAATGGATGCGGTATATCCGATTTCACTGAGAGAAATTCTCCTAAATCCCGGAACGACAACGCGAATCTACTGGAAAGTGAGCGCTGTCGCGAATATTGCCTTAGCCCAGAATCAAGCCCGGAACGATTCGATCCTGATGGGCACTTAGTCAACGAGAGCGGTACGAGAATGTTCGACCCAGAAGACCCGGAAAGGCTTGGAGAAGAGGTCATCGGCATGAGGAATAGGGTGCGAATGGCGAAATGCCTGCTGATAGACGACCAAATGGCCATGGTCCGCGAGGTCTGGCCTCAAGTCGTTCAGCTCGACGAGGGCGTGGCGGACCTCGGCGATATTGTCGTTCGGGCGACCGAGAACAGCTGCAGGGTAACGGAGAAGCCCTAATCGAGCCGTCGACGCCCGCTCGTCCATCCCAGCTTGCCCAGACGGCCCTCCCGCAATGTCCTTGTCCCAACGGATGGGTACCATTTACCCGGGTGCACCTGGGGCAACGGGCCGGCAGGCCCGCGAAAGGTCGCTCGCATAACACGCAACATCAAACACGACAGAAGAGGCGAACGACAGATGCCGGACCCCGGACCACAGCACCGCGGAAGACGTGCATTCCGACCACGACCGAACGAACCTCGATCCTAGCCAGGCGCCCGCATGGGCGCCTTTTGCTTTTCGGGGACTTAGCCACGAGCTAAGGCGCGCAACTCATGGCCGTTTCGTGAAGGCCCGACCAGCTCGACCCACCTCGACCCGTCTCCGTTCCCGTCGGGCGCACAGATTGCCATCAGGCGGTTCAATCGTCGCGCAGACGAAGAGGCACACGGTGCCGTGCGGTGTGCTCGCGCGGTGCCGCACGGGAAGATTGGAGGAACCATGGCACGCACGGCCGAATGCGTCGCGCCCGAGGGCAACCAAGATCGCGACGAATGGATGACGGTGATCGAGATGCAGGAGTACATGAGGGCGAGCCGAAACAAGGCGTACGACCTCATCTGGTCGGGAGAGGTCGACTCGTACAGGCTCGGAAGGAAGCTCCTGGTGTCGAGGGCGTCAGTGGACGCCTACATCGAGTCGAGGAGCGGCAGGAAATGACGGCGGCGACCGCCCCAGGAGCCGCCCGCGGCCGGGCACGCGAGGGAGCCTCGAGACGAAAGGAGCTCGAGGACGACCATGACCAAGAGCACTAGCAGGAGCCAGGTGAGGCTCATCGCATCGACCAACGCGATATTCGGCGCCGACGAGGCGTGCGCGATGCTGCGCATCAGCCGCGACGCAATGTACCGGCTCGCCAAGGACCCCGACGACCCGTTCCCGATCCGCTACATCGGCGGCAAGACGCGCGACGGCATCGTGCTGCACGACGAGCTCGTCGCATGGGTCGAGCGAAACAGCGTCGTCGGCTCACCCAGAAGGGGCTAGCGCCGATGGCGGCCGCAGGCCCGAGGGGGCGCGACGGCCCCTCCCCGCGCGAGTTCACGGCGGTACGGCATTTCATGATGGCGGACCTGGGCCTCTCCGGCCTTCCCCTGCTCGTCTACGCGCGCATCTTCGGCTTCTGCGACGCCGGGTGCGACTACTTCGAGAGCAAGGGCGGCCTGGCCCGCTTCCTCAACGTGCAGGAGCGCAGCGCCCACCGCGCCATCCGCGACCTGCTCGACCGGGGCCTCATCGAGGAATGCGGCGTGCACGCCCCGGCGCGCGGGCACGCCACCAAGCGGTACCGCATCGTGCGCGAGAGGCTGCCGCCCGGAGCGCTGGCAACCCCTGACGATTCGTCAGGGTTCCCGGCGCGAAAGGGTGACGAAATGACAGGGTTCGCCGCGGACAAGGGTGACGAACCGTCAGGGTTCGCAGCCCGAACCCCTGACGAGATGTCAGGCAAACCCCTGACGATATGCCACCCAATATCAAAAAGGGATAACGAGGACTTCAGAAGATAAGGAAGGGGCGCCCGATGGACCGAGCGGGACTCATCACCCTGGAGCAGGCCCGGGCGGCCGGGCTCTCCTTCGACGAGCCGGAGCCGAGGACGTGCCCGCACTGCGGCGCCGCCCTCGATCCGCTCGGCGCGGCGCTGGCGGGAAAGGTCGCCTGGGTCTCCGCCGCCCCCTGCCCGTGCGAGGGCGC
>CABUQG010000036.1 GCA_902493535.1 uncultured Collinsella sp.
GTGACCATAAAGTCCTCGCCGTCGCGCTCGACGGTGCAGCCCAGGCGGGTGAGCGAGCGCTCGATAAAGTCGGGCTCGATATCGGCGCCGCAGATGGCGTGCACGCGGGCCAAGCGCAGCTTGATGCTATCGATGGTCTTGGGCGCGGGGAACACATCAACGTAGCCGGGAGCGACCTCGCCGCCGGCGATCTCCTCGATCAGCGCGCAGGTAACGTTGGCGACATCCACGCAACCGGTCTCATCGACCTGACGCTCAAAGCGAATGGAGGCATCGGAGATCAGCGACAGGTCGCGGCTGGTGTGCGAGGTGCGACCGGCGTTGAAGCAGGCGCTCTCGACCATCACGTCGACGGTGTCGTCCTCGATCTCGGAATCCATGCCGCCCATAACGCCGGCCAGCGCCACGGGACGCTCGCCGTCGGTAATGAGGCCCATGCCGGCGTCGAGCGTGCGCTCCTCGCCGTCGAGGGTCGTAAACTTCTCGTCCTGTTGGGCGGCGCGAACCACCACGCGACGGCTGCCATCGCGCTCGGCAAAGGTGTCCAGGTCAAAGGCGTGCAGCGGCTGACCGGTGAGCATCATCACGTAATTGGTGATGTCGACGATGTTGTTGTGCGGGCGCACGCCCAGGGCGTTGAGGCGCTTGACCATCCAGTCGGGCGAGGGGCCGACCTTCACGTTGCGCACGATGCGGGCGACGTAGCGGTCGCACAGGCCCTCGTCGGCAATCTCGACCGAAAGCTCGTCGTCGGTCGCGCGGCCGGTCTCGGCCTTGATGGCGGGCAGCTCAACGTGGAAATCGCGGTCGAAGATGGCGCCGGTCTCGCGGGCCATGCCGATCATGGACAGGCAGTCGGGACGGTTGGGCGTGATCTCGCAGTCGAGCACGGTGTCGCTCGAGCCCACATACTCGGCAAACGGCATGCCGCAGGGCGTATCCTCGGGCAGGATCATGATGCCGGAGTGGTCGCCGCCCAGGCCGAGCTCGCGCGCGGAGCAGTTCATGCCCATGGACACGACGCCGCGAAGCTTGCTCTTCTTGATCTTGACGTCGCCGGGAAGCACAGCGCCGATCATGGCCGTGACGATGTGGTCGCCGGCCTCAAAGTTCTGCGCGCCGCAGACGATCTGCAGCGGGACGGGGTTGCCGTCGGCGTCGAGGTTCTTGTCGCCCACGTCGACCGAGCACACATACATGTGGTCGCTATCGGGGTGCGGGGTCTTGGTGAGCACCTTGGCAGTCACCACGTGGTCGAAGGACTCGCCCACGGTGTCGATCGCCTCGACCTCGGTGCCGGTACGGATATATTCGTCCGAAAGGGTCTTGGGATCCTCCGGAATATCGATCATGGTCTTGAGCCAGTCGTAAGAAACACGCATCTAACTGGTCTCCTTTCATAAATGCGGCTTTGAGCCGGAAACTGCAACTAAGAAGAAAGCGTTCTAGAACTGGTTCAAGAACCTCATGTCACCAGTCATCAACGTGCGCAGGTCCGGCAGGTCGTAGCGCAGGGCCGCGACGCGCTCGGCGCCAATACCAAAGGCGAAGCCGGTGTACTTCTCGGGGTCGATGCCGCAGTTGATCAGGACGTTGGGGTCGACCATGCCACAGCCCAGGATCTCGATCCAGCCGCTGTGCTTGCAGAAGTTGCAGCCCTTGCCGCCGCACACGTGGCAGCTCACGTCCACCTCGCAGCTCGGCTCGGTGAAGGGGAAGAAGTGCGGGCGATAGCGCGTCTTGCGATCCTCGCCAAACATGCACTTAACAAAGTAGTCGAGCGTGCCCTTAAGATCGCCAAAAGTGATGCCCTCGTCGACGACCAGGCCCTCGATCTGGTTGAACTGCGGCAGGTGACAGGCGTCGGCCGTGTCGGGACGGTAGACGGTGCCCGGGCAGATCATGTAGATGGGCGGCTTCTGCGACTCCATAGTGTGGATCTGCACGCCCGAAGTCTGGGTGCGCAGCAGCACGTCGGACTCGCCGTGGGCGTGAGCCTCGGGGTGTGCGACGCTGCCGGGGTTGTTGTCGACCACGTAGAAGGTATCGCGGGCCGAACGGCTCGGGTGATCCATGGGGGCGTTGAGCGCGGTGAAGTTGTAATAGGAGGTGTCGACCATGGGGCCGGACTCGACGGTGTAGCCGATGCCGCAGAAGATGTCCTCGGCCTCCTCGATGATCTGCTTGATCAGGTGCTGGTGACCGATCTGCGGACGGATGCCCGGCAGCGTGATGTCGACGGCCTCGTGCTCGAGTGCGTGCTTGAGGGCGGCGGCCTTCATCTCGGTGGTGCGCTCGTCGAGCATGCCCTCGATCAGCTGGCGCATCTCGTTGGCGCGTTTGCCCATCATGGGACGATCCTCGGGAGCGAGCTTGCCCATCATGCGCATCAGGCCGGTGATACGGCCCTTGCGGCCGAGCAGCTCAACGCGCGCGGCCTCGAGCTTGGCGGCGTCGTCAGCGCTAGTGACGAGCTCCTTGGCCTCTTCCTCGAGTTTGACCAGATCATCAATCAGACTCATGTCTTCCCTTTCGTCTCTCGCACATCCGCGCTCCGGGACGGCTGACGCCGCCCGATGTTGCGGATGCGCGGCCCGGTTCGGTAACAAAAAAAACCGCCCTCGGGCATGTACATTGCCCAAGGACGGTTGAATTCCGCGGTACCACCTTGTTTGACACGGCGGATGTCTGGCCCGCCGCGCCCACTCTGTGCCTCTTGTCGCGAGGCTCACGGCTTCCCTACTGGGACTTTGCTGCCACTGGCCGCGTGCCCGTTGAGGTCGCTGCTCGGGAGTGAACGCTTGGCCCTTGCCACCGCAGGAAGGCTTGCAGCCCATGACCTTCCCTCTCTTGCCGGCGACGCGGCGGGCAAAACCCTCTCCGTCAACGCATTGGGCTATAGGATAACACATTTCGCGAGCGCATCGCCGCGTTCCGTTTTGTTCGCGCTGGGTACAAGGCAGGTAGCTGTGCAAACTGGCCGCGCACCCGCCTGCGGCGCTCGGCCTGCGAGATTAAGGATACGGTATGGGAAAGAAACTCGATAAGAAGGCCAAGGCCGCCGTGGCCAAGACGCCCAAAGGCATGAAGGTCGATAAGGCCGTCAAAAAATTCCGCAAGCTCGAAGGCAAGCTGTGGACCCGCGAGTACCTGCTCAAGATTGCCGAGTTTGACGGCGCAACCATTGCTCCCGCCAACGGCGCCGCCGCCCGCGCCGACGCCATGGGCACCCTTGCCGGCGAGCACCATAAGCTCTTGACCAGCGAAAAGTCTGTCGAACTTGTGCGCTCGCTGGCACGTGAGACCGTCGCCGGAGGCAAGATCGACGACCCGCAGCTGCTCGACGAGATTCGCGTGCTCGGCCGTGACCAGCGCGAAGCGGGCGTCATTCCCACTGAGGAGGCCGAGGCCTGGACCAGGCTCACCTGTGAGGCCGACGCCGTGTGGCACAAGGCCAAGACGGCCAATGACTGGGCGAGCTTTGAGCCCTATGTGGATAGAATCGTCGCCCAACTTAAGCATCAGGCCGAGCTCATGGACCCCAAGCGCGACCCATACGATGTTTGGCTCGATCAGTATGAGCGCGGCCTTTCCGCCAAGAGCTTCGATGCGTTTTGCGATGAGGTCAAGGCCACGGTCGTGCCGCTCGTGCACGCCATCGGCGAGCGCGGCCAGCAGCCCGCTGCCGACTTTTTGCACGCCCGCGTGCCCGAGACCGCCCAGCGCGCCATGAGCTTCGACCTTATGAAGCTCGTCGGCCTGGACCTGAACGACACCACGCTTGCCTTTACCGAGCACCCGTTTAGCGAGGGCTTTGCCGTGGGCGACGCGCGCATCGCGACGCACATCTACGAGGACGACTGTATCTCCAACGTGTACAGCATCATCCACGAGGCGGGACACGCCATGTACGAGCTGGGCGTCAATCCTGCCTATGCGCGCACCTGTCTTGAAGGTGGCACCTCCATGGGCATCCACGAGAGCCAGAGCCGCTTTTTCGAGAACACCGTGGGTCGCAGCCGCGCCTTTATGGGCCCGCTGCTCGAGGTGCTGCGCCGTCACGCGCCCGAGGTCTATGGCAGCGTGGACGAGGACACGCTCTACCGCGCCGTGAACATCGCGCAGCCGTCGTTGATCCGCACCGAGGCGGACGAGCTCACCTATCCGCTGCACGTTATGGTGCGCTACGAGATCGAGCGCATGCTGTTTGCCGGCGAGGCCACGGCCAAGGACATCCCCGCGCTTTGGAATCGCTTTATGGATGAGTACCTGGGCATTCCCGTCCCCGACGACACGCACGGCTGCCTGCAGGATACGCACTGGAGCGGCGGCTCGTTTGGCTACTTCCCCACCTATGCGCTGGGCAGCGCCTACGACGCCATGTTCGTGCCGGCCATGTGCCGCGACGGTGTCGACCTTACCGGTGCCTGCGCGAGCGGCGATCTGGCGCCCGTCCGCGCCTGGCTGGGCGAGCACATTTGGCAGTGGGGTCGCGCCAAGGACGCGCCGGAGCTCATCAAGGGCGCGTGCGGCATGGCATTCGATGCCCGCTACTACTGCAGCTACCTGCAGGACAAGTTCACCACGCTCTACGAGTTGTAAGGCATAACCGACACGTCAACGCAAAGGGGACGCCGCGGAACCAATCCGCGGCGCCCCCTTTCCACCTAGTTGTTTAAGAACGTCCCCAATGACTACCTTACAGAGCCTCGAGCGCGTTGGCGATGCGCTTCATGGCGGCATCGGCGGATGCTTGGTCGGGCGCCTCGGCCAGCACGCGGATAACCGACTCGGTTCCGCTCTTGCGCACGAGCACGCGGCCCTCGCCTGCCAGCGCAGCCTCGGCCTCGGCGATGGCGTTCTGCACGCCCATGTTCTCGAGCGCGGCGTCCTTGTCCGCCACGTGCACGGCCACCTGCGCCTGCGGCAGCAGCTTGCACGGAGCTGTGAGCTGCGAGAGCGTCTCGCGCTCGGCGCGAATCACTTCCATCACGCGCAGCGAGGTCATAATGCCGTCGCCCGTGCGCTCGATATCGCCAAAGATCGTATGACCCGTTTGCTCGCCGCCCAGGCTAAAGCCGCCCTCGCGCATCTTGGCGTACACGTGACGGTCACCCACGCCACTGGTCACGGCGCTTAGGCCGGCAAGCTCCAGCGACTTGATCAGGCCAAAGTTGCTGGCAATCGTCGGCACCACGGTACCGCCCGAGAGACGCCCGTGCTTGTTCAGGTACACGCCGCACACGTACAGGATCTGGTCGCCGTCGACCACGCGGCCGCGCTCATCCACGGCCAGGCAGCGGTCGGCATCACCGTCGTAGGCAAAGCCCACGTCCAGGCCCTGCTCCACCACATGGCGCTGCAGGCGCTCCATATGCGTGGAGCCGCAGTCGACGTTGATGTTAAAGCCGTCGGGCGCGGCGTTGATCACACGCACGTCGGCGCCCAGCGCGTCGAACACCGGCTTGGCCACCGAGGATGCCGAGCCGTTGGCGCAGTCGAGACCAATCTTGACGCCCTGCAGCGAAAAGTTCGCGCTGGCGATGAGCGAGGCGATGTAGCGGTTGCGACCCTGCATATAGTCCACCGTGGCGCCGATGTGGTTGCCCGTTGCCAGCGGCACCTCGCCCTTGTCATCGATATAGTCCTCGATGAGCTCCAGCACGTCCTCGTCCATCTTAAAGCCGTCGCTATTGACGAGCTTAATGCCGTTATCGCAAAACGGGTTGTGGCTCGCGCTGATCATGATGCCGCAATCGAAGCAGCCCTCCACGGTCTGATGCGCCACGCCCGGCGTCGGGATCACGTGCAGCATGTAGGCGTCCGCGCCACTCGCGACCAAGCCGCTCACCAGCGCTGCCTCGAACATATAGCTCGAGCGACGCGTGTCCTTGCCCACGATCACGCGTGCCTTGGTCCCGCGATTGGCGCCGTAATACCAGCCCACAAAGCGGCCGATTTTATAAGCGTGCTCTACCGTCAGCCCAACGTTGGCCTCGCCGCGAAAGCCGTCGGTGCCAAAGTACTTCATATCTTACTTATCCTGTTCAAACGTTTGAGCGGTTGGCGTGGTGCGAACCTTAAGCGCTTTGTGCCCAGAGTCCTTCGAAGTCGTAACCGTGTACTCGACCTTTATGTCTTGTCCAAGAAGCATGTGGACGCCGCCCCATGCAACCTTCAGGCCATCGTGCGTCGCTTCGTTCATCTCGATAGAACCGGAGCCCGAAGTCTTAATGTCCGAAATGCTGCCTCCCGCGGGAGCATAGAGATAGAGCCTCAGCACCTCGTCATCAATATCCTGGCTAATGCCGTTATGGCCCTGGAAATAACCAGGCATCTCGGCCTTCTCCTGGGGGGTCATCGTGTTCTTGAGCGTGGTGGTCACTCGATACGTCGTCGAGCCATCGGCATTTTCAACCGAAGAATCGATGGTGACTCGCTTATCAAGGAACCAATCCATCTTCGAATAGCTGTAGTTGTTCACATAGACGCCCAAGATCGGAGCCTCCGACGTATCGGCTTGGAGGGCGCCCGATATTCCAAGAGCCTTCGCGGCCTTTTCCTCGTCATCGTTTCTCGAATACATGAGGATGCGACCCTCGGAAGCGCCCTTTTCGATGGCGGCAGCGATCTTAGTAATATCGCTGGAGCCCAGTTCGTCCACGATCTTGTTAAAAGCCGATCCGGCAACCGCCGCAAAAATGGCGTCCTGTTCCTCTACCGGGTAATTCCAATAAATATCGTGCAGCAGCACCTTTGCAGCGTTGCTTCCGTCGACGACGGTGCCGTCGGGAAGCTGCGTGCCACCTACAATGCCGAGCATATACTGCAAAAATACCGGATCGACTGCAAATACGCCGTCGATGTCATCTCCGACAATGGCCTTCTGCATATCGCTGGCAAGCTGAGCCGCACGCGGATAATCGGGCGTCATCGTAACATCGCCCATCGTGTATCCGAGCGTGTTGAATCCGGTCAGGCCCCATCCGGTCGTGAACAAGTTTGCCTCTTCATCGGTGATGGGAAGCGGGCTCAAGGGCTCTTTCATCATGTCGACTTTGACAAAATCGCCCAGTTCGAGCTTACCGTCAGTCACTGACATCACGCCGCGAGAACCCGGGAAACCGCCGCAGGCGCGGATCTCGACATTGCTCATCGCGAGCACAAGATAATGGCGCGTCTGGCCGTTGGCGCCGAGCATCTGGGGCAGAACGGGGGCGATCTTCTCTGCCGCATCGACCACACCGTCCAGGGTGGCAAAGCCGTCCTTTGCCTTATCGACCAGCTCGGTCACCTGGGCGATATGCGTATCGCCAATACCCTGCACCTTTTTGTTGGCGCCCTTGAACGCCTTCGAGCTATCGGAGAGCGAATCGGCGACCGCCTGCAGCGCGGACACGTTGATTGTCCCGTCCTGGAACAGCTTGCCGGGCGTTGCCTGAGCGAGATTATCGGCCATGGGGACCAGCGCGCCGCTCGAAACATCGGACAGAGCGTCGACCATGGTGCGGGCGGCATTAATGTCGCCGCCGTACACCGGAATGAACGAGGCCATCGTCCACACCGGACTCGAGGTCTCCTTCTTCATGCTGCTGCAGAGCTCGTCAATTTTTTTCGCATCGTCGGGCAGGGTCGAAAAATCGCCCGACGTGACCTTGTCCTTAAGGCCGCCGACAATCTCGACAGTTTCCTTTGCCTGGCTCTTCACGGTTTTTGCCGAGTTAAACAGCATGAAGCCACTCACGCCAAAAGCGACAAGAACCACCGCGACGATGGCAGCGACAACGGCTGCAACGCGACGCTTCTTGCGCTCGCCCTTGCGATGGCGATGGCGAACCAGGCCGTTCGAGGTCGGGCTCGTCGAGGAATCACCGCCGTAGTTCAAGCCAAAATCGTAATAATCTTCCTTGGAACCCGAGCCCGCAAACTCGGCACCGCTATCATCCAGGCGGGCGAACGTGCCTGTCTCGGAGGCGCCGGTGTAAATCGTGCCGAGGTTACCCGTAAGCCCCGCGCCACCGGCAGAGGGAGTATTGTTGTCGGCCTTGCCGGCATTAACGTTGCCGGCGCCATTCGCGGCGTTGGCAGTACCTGCGTTGTTCGCAGGTACCGAAGGAGCCCCGCTCGGCTGCGACGTGGAGGTTGCACCGCCCGCAAAGACATTCCCTCTTGCACGGCCGGTCTTTTTTGCCTTTTGGGACTGCTCGTACAGAGCGGTAAACATCGCTGTCTCGCCCGGGGACACGCGCTTACCGGAACCGCCCTGTCCAGCGCCGCCCGGCGTGCCGGCCTTACCAGCCCCGTTCGGACGCGGCGGAACTGCAGGACGGCCGCTATCGCTGCCCTTAAAGTGATTACCAGCCATAAAGAAATCCTCGCAATTGAGTCGCAATGAAAAAGTCCATAACGTTACTAGTTTATGGCATTTTGAGCATCGACAGCTAAACTCCAGACACGGACATCAATTGGCGAAAATGCGGCACAACACCTTTTCCGTCTTGGCAGCGGCGCCAGCTACACCGTGAGGAACATCATCACGATGATCATGGCAAAGCCGATAAGGTCGGTCGGCAAAAACACCGTGCCCAGCATAACGGCGCTGGTGATGGTCGCCGAGACGGGCTCCACGGTTCCGATGAGACTCGCACGCACCGAGCCGATGTCCTTAACGCCCTGCATATAGAGCATGTAAGCAAAAAACGAGCCGATAACCACGAACACCGCGAGCGCCTCGACGCCGGCAGCGTCGAGTGCCGGCACATGCGCCCAGGGCTGCACGAAGACACATGAGATCACGCCCGCCGTGAGCATTGCCGAGCCCGTGACGATGGGGCTGCCGTATTCGGGCAGGATCTTGGCGGGAATCACCGCCATACACGCGGCGCTGACCGCACACATAAGACCTGCTGCCAGGCCAAGCGGCGAGATATTCAGGCTGGTGGGGTCGCCGCCGGTGGCGATTAAAAAGGTTCCACCCAGAGCCAGGCCAATGCCGATGACTTCGCGAGTACGCGGCATACGGCGATCGGTCACGCAGGCGTAGCCCATGATGATAACGAGCTGCAGGCACTGGAGCACCGTCGCGGTTCCGGCGTTCGTCAGGCGCACGGCCGAAAGATAGCAAAACTGGTTGAACAGCAGGCCAAAAGCGGTAAAGAGCAGCAGCTGCTTGCGATCAGCGGGCGTCGTCCAAAGCTTGACCAGGCGTGCGCGGTCGCGCGTGACAACCACAGCCATAAAGAGCAGGCCGGCGAGAATCTGACGCACGCTCATAAGCCACAGCGTATCGACATGGTAGGTATCGAACAAAAAACTCGCGCTGGTGCCCGAGAAGCCCCAAAACGAACCGCCCACCAGCGTAGCCAAGACGCCCGTGATCATCTTGCGCGTCGAAGCGCTGTTCAGGCGGTCGCGCCATGCGCGACGGGTGTTGCGGCTGAGCTCGTCGGTGCCCTCGGGCACATCAATGTTCGATATATCGGTCATCGGCACCGAAGCCCCTGCGCCTTCGACCTGCTCGACACACTCTTTGCTCATTCCACTCCCCCGAAACAGCCTGGAAACAATTCGGCTTACCTTACCACGGCGAAGTCACCAGCTGGAGGCTTGTCCGCTTATCGGTAGGACAATTCCGCAGGCGTCTTTCCATAGCTCGATACCGCAATGGCCTTGCATTATGCGACAGCCAAATCGCGGCAGCAGGCTCTTTTGAAATGGATACGACAAAGCCCCCGAATTCCACAATGTAAGCGATTTTTAAAAATGTTCTTGCCACCGAGTTCAGGCTCCGTTATATTATCCCTTGCGCGCTTGCGCACCCTTGATCGGGCGTTTAGCTCAGGGGGAGAGCGCTTCCCTGACACGGAAGAGGTCAGAAGTTCAAATCTTCTAACGCCCACCAAATGTTCGCAGCTCAGAGGCTATGTCCTCTGGGCTGTTTTGTTTTATGTCGCCAAATCAGCTGGCAGCTCCAACCGCCCAAGCAACCACCCTGCCCATACACAAAACCGCGTCAGCGACCCAAGTGCCTATCCCGGCTGACTCCGCAGTCAATCAAAACCGCCCCAATAGTCACCGAGGCCGAGACCAACACATCTCGAACCCATCCAAGCCGCAACTTCTCAGCAAAACGCCGCGATGTCTGCGTCCTGCGGTATCCTTGAGCCACTTGCACCTGCAGCACCAAGGAGCCGCCATGCGCA
>CABUQG010000037.1 GCA_902493535.1 uncultured Collinsella sp.
CTGAGAAGGGGGAGGCCTCGCGGCCTCCCCCTTTTTTGCGTTGTATACACGTTGTGCTTTGGGACCTAGCTCCCCCGTATGCGCTCTTACTCTTTGGCTGTATTTTGAGTCCTTCTAGTGTATTTGAGCGATAATTACTCGCATTGGCGTTAGGGAGGGCTTGATGTTTACCGTATTTGTCTTGGGCAATATTGCTTCGGGTAAGTCGACAGCCTGCCGCTATTTCGAATCTCGTGGCGCTATGCTTATCGATCTGGATGAGCTTGCAAAATCTCTGTATGTGCCGGGCTCTGATATCGTCAATACTCTCGCGGATGAATTCGGTTGGGACATTTTGGATGAGGAAGGCGGCATTCGCCGCAGCATCCTCGCTTCTCGAGCTTTCGCTTCTCCTGATTCGGTCGCACGGCTCAATGGCATCGTGCATCCCGTTCTGATTGAACAGCTTTCGCTTAGGATTCTCGATCCGGTTTGTTGTACGGTTTCATCTCCCCGTTATCCCTTTGCGGTGGTCGAGGTTTCTGCTCCGACTGGTTTTGAGGATGCATTTGGCTTGGCTGATGAAATTCTGGTCATCAGCGCCCCTTTGTCAGTTCGTCGCGAGCGCGCTATTCAACGTGGCATGGAGCCATCTGATTTCGATGCCCGTTCTGCTTGTCAGCCCGATGAGTCTGCGCTGTGCAATCTCGCTACTACGGTGATTGATAATGCCGCAGGCGATAATTCGCTCTTTGAGCAGCTTGACTCATGGCTTGCATGCCACGGGTTTATAGATACTCCGGATAAGGAGGAGGCCGATGCCTAAGGCACGTTTCTTTACGTGGTATCGCGTGGCGCCACTTGCCGTTGTGTTCGTCTTCGGCCTTATTTCGCTCGTCTACTCGTGTGCCCCTGCTGCTTTCTTTAAGCCGCTGTATCCGATTGACTACGAGGCGTATGTAAAGCAATCCAGTATTTCGCATAATCTGGATCCGTATCTGGTGTGCGCTGTCATTAAGTCGGAATCGAATTGGGATCCCGAGGTCGAGTCGAATCAGGGTGCTCAGGGATTGATGCAGCTGATGCCCGAGACTGCCCAGGACATGATCGCCAAGGGCCTTGTCGACGGAGGGGAGTATTCGGTCGACAATCTTAACGATCCGGCTACGAATATCGAGTTTGGCTGCGCATACCTCTCGTATCTTCTCGCCTATTTCAACGGGTCGACGGATAGTGCCATCGCCGCCTATAACGCCGGTATGGGCAATGTCGACGGATGGGCGCAGCAGAACACGTCACTCCATAATGCGATTACCTTCCCTGAAACTCAGGCTTATCTGATTCGCGTCAATAATGCCTGGGTTCGATATAAGACTCTCTATCCCGATCGGTTCGTATAGGACTAAGCCCACCGCCTGCGTATACTGCAGATGTACGAGTTAGGAGTATCCATGGCGGAATTTGAAGTAGAACGCGTTGGTGGTGAACTTAAGCGCTTTGGCGTTGAGGGCGCTGATGTGCCGTTTAAGGTCGTGTCTCCATACGAGCCCGCTGGTTCCCAGCCTAAGGCCATTGAGTCACTTGTGCGGGGCGTGAGGGACGGAGACCGCTATCAGGTTTTGCTGGGCGTGACTGGTTCGGGCAAGACCTTCACGATGGCAAAGACTATTGAGGCCCTGGGAAAGCCGACGCTGGTCATGGCCCCCAATAAAACGCTCGCTGCTCAGCTTGCGAGCGAGCTCAAAGAGTTCTTTCCCAACAACGCTGTGGTCTACTTCGTCTCGTACTACGACTACTATCAGCCCGAGGCGTATGTGCCGCAAAGCGATACATATATCGAGAAAGACTCCTCGATTAACGAAGAGGTCGAGATGCTGCGACATCAGGCGACCGCGTCACTGCTCTCTCGACGCGATGTGATCGTCGTCGCATCGGTCTCGTGTATCTATGGCATCGGCTCTCCAGAGGACTATGCGGGCCTAGCTCCAAACGTCGACAAGAAGGTTCCGCTCGAGCGCGATGACTTTATCCATGCACTTATCGATATTCAATATGATCGCAATGACTATGACCTTGCACGCGGCACGTTTCGCGTGCGCGGCGATGTTGTCGACGTGTATCCGCCTTATGCCGAGCATCCGTTGCGGTTTGAGTTCTTTGGCGACGAGGTCGAGCTGATTGCCGAGATCGATGAGGTCACCGGTGAAATGCTGCGTGAGTACGAGGCCATCCCCGTATGGCCGGCATCGCACTACGTGACCGAGAAGCCGAAGGTCAAGGCGGCTCTGAAATCGATCAGCGAAGAGTGCGAGAAGCGCGTCGCGGAGCTCAAGGCGACCGACAAGTTGCTCGAGGCGCAGCGTCTGCAGCAGCGCACCGATTATGATCTTGAGATGCTCGAGACGATGGGCTTTTGCAACGGCATCGAGAACTACTCGCGTCATCTGGACGGTCGCAAGCCGGGTGAGCCGCCGTTTACCCTGATTGATTACTTTCCCAAGGATATGCTCTGCATCATCGATGAGAGCCATGTAACGGTGCCGCAGATCCGCGGCATGCACGAAGGCGACCGCTCGCGTAAGGTCACGCTGGTGGAGCATGGTTTTCGTCTGCCTTCGGCACTCGATAACCGCCCGCTTCGTTTTGATGAGTTTGAGGCGAGGATTCCCCAGTTCATCTACGTCTCGGCTACGCCGGGCGACTATGAGTTGCGCGTGAGTCAAAACGACGTTGAGCAGATCATTCGTCCGACCGGCCTGCTTGATCCCAAGATCGACGTTCGTCCTGTCCGAGGCCAGATTGACGATCTTGAGGACGAGATTCGCGAGCGCGTGGCCCGCAAGGAGCGCGTGCTGGTGACCACGCTCACCAAGCGCATGGCCGAGGACCTGACCGACCATCTGCTTGATGCCGGCATTAAGGTCAACTACATGCACTCCGATACAGCGACGATGGACCGTGTCGAGATCCTGCGAACGTTGCGCGAGGGAAAGATCGATGTTCTCGTTGGCATCAACCTGCTCCGCGAGGGTCTAGACCTTCCCGAGGTCTCGCTGGTGGCAATTCTCGACGCTGACAAGGAAGGCTTCTTGCGCAACCGTCGTTCGTTGATTCAGACGATTGGCCGTGCGGCCCGTAATGCCGACGGCGAGGTCATCATGTATGCAGACGTTGTGACCGATTCGATGAAAGAAGCCATCGAGGAGACGCAGCGCCGTCGCGAGATTCAGATGGCATATAACGAAGAGCATGGCATTGTGCCCAAGACGGTCCGCAAGGCCATTAACGACATTTCGAGTTTTATTGCCGAGGCCGAAAAAACCGTGGGTTCCAAGGGACGCTCGAAGGGCGACTCTCTTGGCCATGGTGCATTCTATACGCCCGATGAGTCGGGCGAGGGCGGCGTGCCGGAAACGGTGGCGCCCGAGCAGACACTTGCGGAGCAGTTGGAAGAACTGCCGCATGACGAGCTTGTGCGGATTGTCGAAACCATGGAAGAGGATATGCGTAACGCTTCTGCCGCCATGGACTTTGAGGAGGCGGCGCGCCTGCGCGATGCCGTCGTTCAGATTCGGGCGATGCTCGAGGGTGCGTCTGAGGACGAGACGATCGAGCGCTTACGTTCGCAGGCCCGCAAGGGTTCCACGTTCGCATCGGGCAGAAAACGCCAGGGTACACGGTTTAAGAAATAGCGAACAGGCCCCGAGTTCCCTGTGGAGCTCGGGGCCTGTGTCTTTTGCGCGCTGGAATTCGTGCGTTAGAGGTCCGCGATCAGGGCTTCGGCACAACGGATGCCGTCGGTGGCCGCGCTCATGATGCCGCCAGCATATCCAGCTCCCTCACCACAAGGGTAGAGGCCCGGGGTCGACACGGCATGGCACGTTCGGTCTCGGGTGACAGTGACAGGTGAGCTCGAACGAGTCTCCACGCCGGTAAGAACGGCATCGGGACGGTCGTAGCCTCGTAGCTTTTTTCCGAGTAGGGGAAGTCCCAGGCGGAGCGACTCGACGATATGCTGCGGCAGGGCTTCGTCAATTGCCGTCCAGGTCACACCGAGCGGATAGGTGGGCTTTACCTTTCCGGGCGCCTTGCTGGCGCGTCCTGCGAGGAAATCTCCGACGAGTTGTGCCGGTGCGTTCCAGTTGGAACCGCCCAGGCGATAGGCGGCCGCCTCGCAGGCACGCTGGAGCTCGATGCCGGCGAGCGGGTCATCGTTGGGAAGGTCCTCAGGCGTGACGTTAACGAGCAAGGCGGCATTTGCGTTGCGTCCGTCGCGGGCATTGAGGCTAGCGCCGTTGACGCACAGGTGGCCCTGCTCGGAAGAGGCGGCGACAACCTGTCCGCCGGGGCACATGCAAAACGAGAACACGCTGCGGCCGTTGGGAAGATGGGCGACGAGCTTGTAGGGGGCTGCTCCGAGGGCAGGATGTCCCGCCAAGGCTCCATATTGGGCTCGGTCGATGTCGCGCTGCGGATGCTCGATGCGAACGCCCATGGCAAAGGTCTTTTGTGCGAGGGCCACGTTGTGGTCCTTAAGGAGCTCAAAAATATCGCGAGCAGAATGCCCGCAGGCGAGGATGAGGTGCTTTGTCTCAATTGGCTCGTAAGCGGCGTCTTGGGACGATTGGACATCGATACCGGTGATGGCGCCAGACGCGTCGATGCGAATGTCGACGAGCTTTGTTCGATAACGGACGACACCTCCGAGCTGCTCGATGCGCTGGGATATAGCGGTGACAACCGTGGGAAGGATGTCAGAGCCAATGTGCGGCTTGGCATCCCACAGAATATCGCGGGGCGCGCCCGCCTCGACGAAAGTTTCGAGGATAAGGCGATGGGCGGGATTTTTGGTTCCCGTATTGAGCTTGCCGTCCGAGAAGGTCCCCGCGCCGCCCAGGCCAAACTGGATATTGCTCTCGGGGTCGAGGATGCGCTCCTTTAGAAAGAGATCGATCGCATGCGAGCGGCGAAATGCTGGGTCGCCGCGCTCGATGAGCAAGGGCTTAAGACCCGCTTCGGCAAGGGTGAGCGCAGCGAAAAGGCCAGCGCATCCGGCGCCGACAACGACAGGGCATTCTTGAGGTGCGTCGGAGACGGGGGAGGGGAATGAAGACCCATCGTCTTCTATCGCGCGTACGCGCGAGCGGTCACGTTCGGAAACGCTGTCGACCGCTTCTCGCTCGAGGTGGGGACTGGTCAGCTCAACACGAAAGCTCAGGATAAAATGGACGTCTCGTTTTTTGCGAGCGTCGATTGACTTGCGGTGGAGCTCGATGGACTTGATCTCGGAGTCCTTGCAACGTAGGACGCGCTTGGCGACTCGCTTGCCAACAATGAGGCAGGCATTTTCATCGCCGACTTCATCGAGCGAAGCGTTGACTTGGGTGATTTCGATCATCGAGGTCTCCTTAGAGGCAAGAAAGAGGCCGTCCGGTATCCCAGACGGCCCGAATGCGTTTTTGATTATAGACTGCGCGGCTACAGGCTGCTTGCAGCGCGAATGCCCGAGAGCCATGCCCACGCAAGGTTAAAGCCTCCGCAATCGGCGTCGATGTCGAGCGCTTCGCCGCAGACGTAAAGCGGGGCGTCGACAACGCTGCGCGCGCGTAGGCTGGGTGTTGAGATGCTCTCGACAGATATGCCACCACGCGTGACCTGCGCCGAGCGCTCCTCGGCTGTTCCCTCGACGAGCAACTTAAAGTGCTTGAGGATCGAGACCAGGTGGATGACATCGTTGGAGCCTGGATGGCACTGCTCGAACGCTGTGCAGACGACGCGGGAGAGTTGCGGGGCGAGCATGCCGTCGAGCCAACGGGGATCGCGGGGCGAAAAGCAGCCGAGCAGCTCAACGCGCCGGTTGAGCATATCGAGCAGCTCGTCTTTGGAGAGGTCGGGGAAAACGTCGAGCAAGATCGTATCGCCGTGCTGGATACGACGGGAGAGGTTGAAGACAGCGACGCCCGAGATACCGAAGGTTCGAAACAGGACTTCACCGTCTTCGTGCCAGAGCTCATTATGATTGCGGGCGAGCGTCAAGCGGGCGCGGACGCGCAGGCCATCCAACGTCTTGAGTGCCGCCCGATCGCCGACGACCGTTGCCGATACGGGGCAGAGGATGGGGCGCAGCGAAGTGAGGGGGAGGCGAAACGTATCGGCGATACCGGTGGGGTTGCCACCCGTGGCGATAATTACGGTATGTGCCTGCAGGGCCTCGTTCTTGCGAGGGACATCGGCGAGCGCTTTCCGAAGCGAGCGGAGCTCCGATTTTCGGTCGTCGTGCTTTTTTGCCTTGAGTGCCCGCGCTGGACGGTCTATTTGGAGTGTCCAGCCTTCGGAAGCTTTGTGCGCCGAGGCAACGTTGGCTCCGCAGATTAAGGTGATACCTAGGCGGTCGCAAACGTTGAGAAGCGCGTCGCGCACCGATTCGGCGCGAAGGGAGCGCGGGTACAGTCGGCCTTCCTCGGAGGTTGTCATGATGCCCAGCGAGGAGAAGAAACCCATAAGCTCTTGTTCGGGTTGGGGGCCCATGATGGATTCGACAAAGGCGGGGCGGTTATATCGCCGAATGTCGATGGATTCGTTTGAGAGGTTGCAGCGGCCGTTTCCGGTTGCGAGCAGCTTGAGACCGCAGGCGACGTCGCGCTCGACGACGCAGACCCTTTTGTCGACACGCGCCGCCGTAATGGCGGCGGCGAGGCCCGAGGCCCCGCCGCCGATCACCAAGACGTCATAGAAGGCGCTTGCGTTCACTTAGGCCTCGTCTGTCTTGTGCGGGGCGATGGCCTCAACGGCGGAGACGGCCTTGGGCAGCATGTCATCGGGCAGTGCGGTCTCGACTTCACCCTTATCGCAGGCCTCGGCGAGTGACGGATTGATGGGAAGCTGACCCAAGATGTCGAGGTTGTAGCGCTCGGCGACTTCGGGGAGCTTGCTCTTACCAAAGACCTCGATCTTCTTGCCGCAGTCGGGGCACTCGATATAGCTCATGTTCTCGACAATGCCCAGAATAGGGACGTTCATCTTCTCGGCCATGTTGACTGCCTTGGCGACGATCATCGAGACCAAGTCTTGCGGGCTCGTGACGATGACGATGCCATCGACGGGCAGCGATTGGAAAACGGTGAGCGCGACGTCACCCGTTCCCGGAGGCATATCGACCAGCAGGTAGTCGATGGGGCCCCACGAGGTCTCGCTCCAGAATTGCCTGATGGCGCCCGCGATAACCGGGCCACGCCAAAGGACGGGATCGGTTTCGTTTTGGAGCAACAGGTTGGAGCTCATGACCTTGACGCCGTGCTCGGAGATCTCGGGCAGCATGAGGTTGCCGAGGGCATGGACATGGCGTCCGCTCATGCCGAACATTTTGGGGATGGAGGGGCCGGTGATGTCGGCGTCGAGAATGCCAACCTTGTTGCCGCGGCGAGCGAGCTCGGTTGCGATGGCGCCCGTCACAAACGACTTGCCGACGCCTCCCTTGCCGGAAAGCACAGCGATAACGCGCTTGACCTCCGACAGCGTATTCTCTTCAAATTGCGACGGCGTTGATTGTCCGCCGGCTGCTTGTGCGTGCTCGCAACCCATGTATGACTCCTTTGTATATGTTGGGGCCGGGGCCCCGCGATGTGACACGAGCGTCATTGTACCCTCGTTTGCGAGCGGGAGTCATTTGCGATGCATTTGGGCCGAGCGTGCTTGCAATACGATGGGTCCAAGCGAATGGGCGGGCTTACTGAACTTTGCTGGCGAACTCGAGGTATTGCATGCGCTGCAGCTTGTCGATCGTCGAGGCGTATGGGCTGTCTTCAGATTCCAAGTCGTAGCGCAGCCCGTCGGCACCAAGATAGCCGGCGACATTGATGGTGGGCACATCTGACCTTGTTGCAAGCAGGGCCTTTTGATAGTCAGTGAGCGGGGCGCCGATCTTATTAAGGGTAATAGCTGCAATCTCGTTTGCCCCGACGGTGTCGTAGACGTTGAGCTCGGTATTGCCGGCGATTTCATAGTTAGCCCAGACGAAATAGGTCGACTGATAGATACGGAAAGCGTGGCTTGCCGTATCTTCCTGAGGGTACAGCTCGTCGTTGAGAGTCGTTGCGGCGCTCGGCTGATGGTCGCCAAAAAAGACAAGAACAACCGGTCTGCCGATATTGCGGAGCTCGTTGATAAAGTACTCGAGGTCCCGGTCGGATGCATTGATGCAGGTGAGATAGGTATTGAGCGCGCTATTGGCGCCCTCGCTGGCTCCCTCGACCCAATAGTTTGTCAGCTCTTCGGCGGGAACGGTGCCATAGTCGTAGCCGCCGTGATTTTGCATCGTGACGTCAAAGATGAACTGCGGGGCTTCGTCGGTTCTGAGCAGGTCGAGTATCTTGTCGTAGGTGGCGTAGTCGCATACGCCGGCATGGTAATAGGGCGCACCTTCGAAATCGCCGATTGAAAGAAAGTCTCCAAAACCCAGCTGCTGATAGATTTTATCTCGATGGTAGTTGACGGGGTTTTGCGGGTGCATAGCGGTAGTGGTATACCCGAGCTCTTTAAGGTCCTTTGCCAGGCTGTTGACGCCATTCATCTGATACAGCTGATAGGGGATTTTGCCTAATCCGACAAAGGCCGTTGTCGCTCCGGTCAAAAATTCGAATTCGGAGTTCGCCGTTCCGCCACCGGTGACCGAAGCGAGCATGGTGCCGCGAACAAGTGTGTCGGGAAGCGAGTTGTAGAATGCGGGACCGGTGTACCCGGCCGCCTGGAGCTGCTCAAAGCACGAAAGGTCGCTAAAACTCTCGTTCATGACGGCAACAATCGTCGGCTTGATTTCATTGAACTGGGCAACGGCCGCCGCGCGCTGCTCGCTCGAGCCATACGTGCTGTCGTAGGCGGCGGCGAGCTCCTGCTCGATGCTCTGCGCCTCATCGGGCGTATAGTCTTCGGGCTTTTCAATGGGCAACTCGTTGACCATTTCGGTGAACGAAGTGATAAAACCCTGAGACGCATACGTGGTGATGGGCTGCCAACGGTCAAATCCAAAATCCAGCGACTGCTCCAAGTCGATGTTGGAAAAGCCCAAGAGCCCCACAACGGTCACTAGCAGAAAAGCGCAGAGGTTAGCGGCGATTGCGGGGAAGACATGGGCGGGCGTACGGAGCTTTCGCGGTCGGATAAGCGAAAGAAGCCCCAGGGAAATCTCCAGCAGGGCGAGTGAGGTTACGATTCCTGCAGTGAAGGTGAACTCATATCCCTCACTTACTTCCATTGCGGTGCCCAATGCCAAAATGTCGCTCGGCAGGATGGCCTCGCCTTTAAACGTTATGACGAAGTGCTCGGCAATGCCAAGGGTACAACAGACGACGGGCACGAGGGCCATGACTCCTCCATGACGCTGTCCCAGCAAATAAAGGGAGAGCAGAACCGTCGCGAGCAGCCCAACGGAAAACCCGAATGAGTTGGCGGGAATGCGATAGAACGTTTCGTTGCAGGCAATTTCGAGTGAAACGAACGAGAGCGCTGAAACAGCGGCGACGACAAGGATGTCGCGGCAAATACAGGCAACCGTTCCCGTCGCAAGATCGGTTTGGTCGATAAGTCCCGAAACCAAGGGCTCGACAAGAAGTATGACGGCGGCAGCACCGAGCGCCGAATAAGAAAGGACCCATAGGGAACAGTCCTCATTTACGAGCAATTGATTCGTAATCCATGCAGCTACCATGCCGAGCGGGATGAGGAGCATCGCGCACCAAAAGACGCGGGCAATGGGCGGTTTTTCGTTGTGTTGGGGGTGCGGACAGAAAGTTGGACCGTGAAGCGGTCCGGACTGGAGGTTCGCATG
>CABUQG010000038.1 GCA_902493535.1 uncultured Collinsella sp.
CATGCGAACCTCCAGTCCGGACCGCTTCACGGTCCAACTTTCTGTCCGCACCCCCGATGGGCTGGTTGATGCCCCAGATAGGAACTATTTCACCGCAAGTTATTGAAGGGCTTGGATGCCGGGACTCTTACAGATGGCGCTCGAGGAAGCGGAAGGCCAGGCGGATCCAGGGACGGACGGAAACCTGCTTGTCCTCGTTGTCGACCGCGGTGTTGGCGTTGCCGAGCGAAAGGCCGTGACCACCCTGGTCGAAGACGTGCATCTCGCATGCAACGCCCTCCTCGGCCATGCGCTGCGCAAACGGGTAGACCTGCGCGATCGGCGCCGTCTTGTCGTCGGACACGCCCCACACAAAGGTCGGTGGCATCTGACGCGAAACATGCGTGGTGGGGCAGATGTCGGCCAGATGCTCGTCAGTTGCCTCGCCGCCCGTCACCATCGACAGGTAGTCGTTGAGCAAATCGCGCCCCGTCTTGCCGCCCGTCTTGGGCACACGCAAGTCAATGCGCGGATCGCGCGTCTGCATGTCGCGCACATAGGCAAAGTCTAGCAATGGATAGCCCAGCACCACGGCATCGGGACGAATGTCGTCCGGACGCGCCCCGGCAAGTGCCGCAAAGGGGCCGGTCTTCCACTGTGTTGCCAGCGAGGCGCAAATCATGCCGCCAGCAGAAAAGCCCACGACGCACACGCGCTTAGGATCGACATGCCACTCGTCGGCGTTGGCGCGCACCGTGGCGACCATCTTGGCAAGATCTGCCTGGGGGTGCGGAAAGCTCACGTCACCTGTAGAACTCGTGACATAGTTGAGCACAAAGGCCTGGTAACCGTGATCCAAAAACGCAAACGCCACAGGATCCTGCTCATGCGGAGCGATATGCGTAAACGCACCTCCGCCACAGATAATCACCGCGGGGCGGCGGCCATTCGGTTTATCGGGCAACGGCTCGGCACCCAAATACGTAAACGCCGCCGGATAATCCTCGGTCGGCTCCTCGCCCCACAGCGCATGGTTCTCGACAATCATATGTGCTCCCTTCGCGCAAATTATGCGCCCTTGTTTTTCGCCTTCAAGCGTACCCCACTTGAACCCGTGGCGCAGAAACACTCCGGCAATAAGTTTCCCTTCAACTGATATATCACATAATCCCAGTTCAGAGGTATCATTGAGCAGCGTAGAATAGGGGCGTTGACCAAGCCGCGAAACACATGTGAAATGTTTCCGGCAAACCAAACGCGCGATATGCGCCTATTTAAGTTGGAGGCAACTATGGGTCTGCTCGATTCGCTTAAGTCCACCTTCACCTCGACCGGCGAGGCGTCCGTTCCGCCCGCAGCAAGCTTCGCTACCCGCGAAGGCGTCATCTACGCCCCCGTCAACGGCGTGCTCGTCAACCTGGACGAGGTTCCCGACGAGACGATCGCCTCGGGCATGCTTGGCCAGGGCTATGGCATCGAGCCCATTACCGGCACCATCTATGCGCCCGCCAACGGCCGCATCGGCGCCACCACTGTCACCAACCACTCCATTGGCATGATCACCGAGGACGGTCTTCGCGTGTTTATCCATGTCGGCCTGGGCACCGTGGAAATGAACGGCAAGGGTTTTGCCCGCTTTGTCGAGATGGGCGATGTGGTCAAGGCAGGCCAGCCGCTCATCAGCTTCGATTGCGAGGCCATTAAGGCCGCTGGTCACGAGGACATCGTGACCGTCATCGTCTCCGAGCTCGATCGTCTTAAGAGCATCGACCATGTCGGCGAGTCTGGAACGCTTATCGGCGGCAACCCGCTCGTCAAGCTTGGCGACCCGCTGCTGGTAGCCAAGACCAAGTAGCCAGGCCCCGCGCCACACAGCCAAAAGGCACCTCGTCAAGTGCCCGCGACCATTTGGCCGCGGGCACTTTTCGTTTGAAAAACCATCTCGCCAATGCCTTATCTGTATAGCCCAAATGAGCCGAGCTGCTAGAATATCGAACTGTATGGATAACTATCATTCAACCGTTATGGGAGGATACGTGAACCGCACCAAAATCGCGCAGCTCTATGCCGATGCCGAGTCGCTCGGTGGCCAGACTGTCACCGTCGCCGGCTGGGTTAAGTCCGTCCGCGACATGAAGAACTTTGGCTTTGTTACGCTCAACGACGGCAGCTGCTTCCGCGACCTGCAGGTCGTCATGAACCGCGAGGCACTCGACAACTACGACGAGATCGCTCATCAAAACGTCTCGGCCGCACTCATTTGCACCGGCACCGTCAAGCTGACCCCCGATGCGCCCCAGCCTTTCGAGCTTTCTGCCACCTCCATCGAGGTCGAGGGCACGAGCGCCCCGGATTACCCGCTGCAGAAGAAGCGCGCAACCGTCGAGTTCCTGCGCACCCAGCAGCATCTGCGCCCGCGCACCAACCTGTTCCGCGCCGTGTTCCGCATCCGCTCTGTCGCGGCTGCCGCCATCCACCGCTTCTTCCAGGAGCAGGACTTTGTCTACGTCAACACCCCCATCATCACCACGAGTGACTGCGAGGGCGCCGGCGAGATGTTCCGCGTGACCACGCTCGACCCCAAAAATCCGCCCCTCACCGAGTCCGGCGAGGTCGACTGGAGCCAGGACTTCTTTGGCAAGCATGCAAGCCTCACCGTGTCCGGCCAGCTCAATGCCGAGAACTTTGCCATGGCCTTTGGCGACGTGTACACCTTTGGTCCCACCTTCCGCGCCGAGAACTCCAACACCACGCGCCACGCCGCCGAGTTTTGGATGATCGAGCCCGAGATGGCCTTTGCCGACCTTAACGACTACATGGATAACGCCGAGGCTATGCTCAAGTACGTCCTTAAGGACGTCATGACAACCTGCCCCGACGAGCTCAATATGCTCAACAAGTTTGTGGACAAGGGTCTGCTCGAGCGCCTGGACCATGTCGCCAACTCCGACTTTGCCCGCGTTACCTACACCGAGGCCGTCGAGATCCTGGAGCAGGCCGTCGCCGCCGGTCACAAGTTTGACTATCCCGTGAGCTGGGGCATCGACCTGCAAACCGAGCACGAGCGTTTCCTGACCGAGGAGCACTTTAAGCGCCCGACCTTCGTGACCGACTACCCGGCCGAGATCAAGGCGTTCTACATGCGCATGAACGAGGACGGCAAGACCGTCGCCGCCGCCGACTGCCTGGTGCCGGGCATCGGCGAGATCATCGGTGGCTCCCAGCGCGAGGAGCGCCTGGATCTGCTCGAGGCCCGCATCAAGGACCTGGGTATGAATCCCGAGCAGTACAAGTACTACCTTGACCTGCGCCGCTACGGTTCCTGCAAGCACGCCGGCTACGGTCTGGGCTTCGAGCGCTTGGTCATGTATCTGACCGGCGTGGGCAACATCCGCGACGTCCTGCCGCACCCGCGCACCGTGGGCAACGCCGACTTCTAATCGTCGAACGCTAGCTCGCGTCGCCACACGCCAACGCTCATCGCACAAGCGTCTCTCGACATCGGTCGAGAGACGCTTTTTTCAACAGCATCCGTCAAGCTTTTGGCAAGTTTTTGGTCAGTTGAGCAGGGCTGTTGAAAACTCGACCCGCCGTTTGCCGACGACTACCGACCGCCCAGAGTGCCCTGCGCCCCTGGGAAAGCCCCGCGTCCTAGGCTCCATACCGTCGCCACCCAAAACGGAAAGGACGTGGGCACCATGACCGAAGCCGCTGTTGAAACCTACGACACCACGACGAGGGGCGCCGCCTCGATGGCAGCCTATCGCGCCGTTCGTATCCTGCAGCTCTTGAGCGAAAACACCGGCGAAGACAAGGCCATGCTTTCCGATGAGCTGATCCGGCGCCTCGCCCATCCCGACGACCCCGCCCGCATGCCCATCTCGGCGGCGCGGCGCAGCATCTACACCGCCATCTCCGCGCTTCGCCATGCCGGATACGAAATTGAATACAAACGCGGCGTGGGCTACAAACTTCTTACCCGCCCGCTCACCGATGAAGAGATCATCCGGCTCCACGGTATGGTCATGCGCAACCGCTCCACGCCTATCGCTATCCGCAAGAGCATGGCGCAGCACTTAGTTGCCATGGCGAGCGCCGACGTTCGCGGCTACCTCGATACACCCGAACCCGCTCCAAGCGCAGGCAGCAAGGCTACCAAGGCAACACGCACGCCCATCAAGCGCATCGACACGTGCGAGCTCGTCGAGCAGGCCATCGACCACGGAACCACGGTGAGTTTTGATATTTCGAGCGTCACGACACGCGGCGAAACCGAAGCAGCACGGATGACACTCCGCCCCTTTGCCATCAGGCAGCGCGATGGCATCTCGTATTTGCTGGGAACGGTCTATGACGCCCGAGGTGCCGATGACACGCTGCGCACCGTAGAGATTGGTCGCATGAGAAACGTCACCACACGTCTCCTCGACGGCAAGAAGCTCTTCGCCGCCCTCGACGAGGAGGACGACGCCTCCTCCGCCGCATAAGACCCTCCGCCGCCCATTCGACTACCCGTACCGCCCATCCGATTCTGTATTAAAAAACCCGCCAGGCTGTTGTAAAAATGGACATCAGCGCTACTATAGTTCCACTTGCACTTTGTCCCAGTGCAGTGTTTCCAGCCATTTTTATACTGGGGGTAATGATATGAAGGACATCACCATCAGTCGCAGGAGCCTTCTGGTCTCCGCCGGCCTGCTCGCGCTCGCCCCGCTCGCCGGATGCGGCGGCAACTCTGGTTCCGGCTCTGCTGCCGCCGGTTCCGACTACACCATCGGCGTTCTGCAGCTCACCGAGCACTCCGCACTCGATGCCGCCAACGACGGCTTTGTCAAGGCCATCAAGGAGAGCGGCCTTAAGGTCAAGATCGACCAGAAGAACGCCCAGAACGACCAGTCCACGTGTAAGTCCATTGCCGACAAGTTTGTGGGCGACAACGTCAACCTGATTTATGCCATCGCCACGCCCGCCGCGCAGGCTGCTGCCGGTGCCACGGCCGATATCCCCATCGTGGGTTGCGCCATCACCGACTACGCCGCCTCCGGCCTGGTCCAGGACAACGACAAGCCCGGCACCAACGTCACGGGCGCCTCCGACCTTACCCCGGTCGCCGAGCAACTCGAGATGATGCAGAAGGTCCTGCCCGACGTACAGAAGGTCGGCCTGCTCTACTGCACCGCCGAGTCCAACTCCGACGTCCAGATCAAGGCCGCCAAGAAGGAGCTCGACAAGCTGGGCCTCCAGTACACTGACTTCACCGTCTCGAGCTCCAACGAGATTCAGTCCGTCGTCGAGTCTGCCGTGGGCAAGGTCGATGCGCTGTACTCCCCCACCGACAACACCATCGCCGCGGGTGCCTCGCAGGTCGGCCAGATCTGTAAGGAGAACAAGCTCCCCTTCGTGACCGGCGAGGAGGGCATGTGCAAGGCCGGCGGCCTGTTCACCCTCTCCATCAACTACGAGGATCTGGGCTACGCCGCAGGCGAGATGGCCGTCAAGATCCTGAAGGGCGAAGCCAAGCCCGAGGACATGGCGATCAAGCACCTCTCAAGCAAAGACCTGGTCGTCGTCAAGAACGACGAGATGGCCGAGGCTCTGGGCATCGATCTTTCCGCTCTGGACGAGTAGCGCCATGCGCGGTAGCGCGTCTAGGGCACGCACTCGCGCCGTTGACGTGTTATTCAATATCTGAGCCACAGGGGCGAACGCCAAAGACCGGCGTTCGCCCTGCTTGTTTCGGATGAGTCAAAACATCCGGCCGCAGCTCTTTTATGCATTGCTACCGCTATCATGGTGACTCACGTGTCCACCCTATCCTAGGAGGTATGAAGCATGCTCATTGCATTGCAGGGCGCCGTTTCGCAGGGCGTCCTCTGGGGCATTATGGTGCTTGGCGTGTTTATCACGTTCCGCCTGCTCGACATTCCCGATATGACCTGCGACGGCAGCTTTGCCCTCGGCGGCTGCGTCTGCGCCGTGCTCATCGTCAATAACAACGTCGACCCGCTGCTCGCCGTGCTGGCCGGCATGTGCGCCGGCGCCATCGCGGGCGCCGTCACGGGCATTCTGACCACCGTCTTTGAGATTCCCGCGATCCTCGCCGGAATCCTCACCCAGATCAGCCTGTGGTCCATCAACCTGCGCATCATGGGCAAGTCCAATACGCCCATTCTTGCCAAGGGCACCGTGTTCTCCGCCGTCAGCAATATGACCGGTCTGCCGCAGTCCACCGTTGCCATCATCTTGGGCATCCTGCTCGCCGTGGCTATCGTTGCCATCCTGTATTGGTTCTTTGGCACCGAGATCGGCTCGGCGCTGCGAGCCACCGGCAACAACGAGTACATGATCCGCGCTCTGGGCGTCAACACCAACTCCACCAAGATGATCGCCCTCGTGCTCTCCAACGCCCTCATCGGCCTTTCGGGCGCGCTCATCTGCCAGAGCCAAAAGTATGCCGACATTGGTATGGGCACCGGTGCCATCGTTATCGGTCTTGCCGCCATTGTTATCGGTGAGGTGCTCGGCCGTCTGCTGCCCGGCGGCCTCACGCAGTTTAGCGTCCGTCTTGCCTCCGCCGTCTTTGGCTCCGTGGTGTACTTCCTTATCCGCGCCATCGTGCTGCAGTTGGGCATGGACGCCAACGACATGAAGCTGCTTTCCGCCGTAATTGTCGCTGTGGCCCTGTGCGTACCCGTGGTTTGGGAGCGCTATAAGCTCCGCAGCTCCTACACGAAGGGGGATGAGGCAGATGCTTAAGCTCTCGCACGTCAAGAAGACCTTTAACAAGGGCACCGTCACCGAGAAGCGCGCGCTCACCGGCGTCGACCTCACCCTGAATGACGGCGACTTTGTAACCGTGATCGGCGGCAACGGCGCCGGCAAGTCCACGCTGCTCAACATGATCGCCGGCGTGTACCCGCTCGATTCGGGCGTTATTGAGCTCGACGGCAACGATATCTCGCGTCTGAGCGAGTCGCAGCGTGCCAAGTACCTGGGCCGCGTGTTCCAGGACCCCATGCGCGGCACCGCAGCCGACATGCAGATTGCCGAGAACCTGGCCCTCGCCAAGCGTCGCGGCCAGCGTCGCGGCCTTTCGTGGGGCGTCACCAAGGCCGAGAAAGATGAGTACGTTGAGCTGCTCAAGCGCCTGGACCTTGGTCTGGACACGCGTCTCAACGCCAAGGTCGGCCTGCTCTCGGGCGGACAGCGCCAGGCACTCACCCTGTTGATGGCCACGCTCACCAGGCCGCGCCTGCTGCTGCTCGACGAGCACACCGCGGCCCTCGACCCCAAGACGGCCTCTAAGGTGCTCAACCTGACCGAGGAGATCGTCGACGAGAACCACCTGACCACGCTCATGGTCACGCACAACATGAACGACGCCATCCGTCTGGGCAACCGTCTGATCATGATGCACGAAGGCCACGTGATCTACGACGTGGCGGGCGATGAGAAGAAGTCGCTCACCGTAGCCGACCTGCTGCAGAAGTTTGAGGAGGTCTCGGGCGGCGAGCTCGCCAACGACCGCATGCTGCTGAGCTAAAACGTGCCAAAAAGGGACAGGTTTATTTTGGCAGGTTTTATCTGCGCAAACACCAAAACCGCCGCAAAGGGACAGACGTCCTTGCGGCGGTTTTCGCATATTATGTCGATAATCCGATATTCAACCAGACATTCTGGCTAAGGACTAAGGAAACTGCCATGAGAAGACCTCTTCCCCGTCTTGCTTGACCGCCGCACTCCTTACCGGCGTGCTCGCCGGCGCCCCAGCTTACGCCACCGCGACCGCCCCATCTCAAGTTATCGGCCCGTCCGATGTGATGAACTGCCTCCCATTTCTTGGACATGAGAAATGGGAGGCTTTCTTTATGCGCGTTGATTTGAGGGTGAAGCATGATGTCGAGGCCAGGAAGGCG
>CABUQG010000039.1 GCA_902493535.1 uncultured Collinsella sp.
TCACGAGCGGGGGCTCCTGTCGTTTCCGTGCCCCTGGATTGGGTCATAGTGTCTGACTTATGCTCAGCCTGCGACGTTCCCCTTGTTGGTGCAGGGGGAAGCTTGCTCGCTCTGGTGCCCGTTCGCTGGCTTCAGCTCTGCCTGCGACGTTTTTGTTGTTGGTGCTGAGTGACTTGTTCCCCGTTCTAAACGAGCTGCCCCGGGTCCCCGGTGGTTGTGGTGAGCGTGTTTGGTTGGTGCCTGTTGATGGTCTGGGTATCGGGGAGGGCGGGCTCCGTTATAATCGCCTAGGACATTAAATGGAAACGGGACGGGAGCCACACATGCGCCAGGGTTTCGACAACGCGAAGTACATCGAGCTGCAGGCTGCTCACATTAAGGAGCGCATCTCGCAGTTTGGTGGCAAGCTCTATTTGGAGTTTGGCGGTAAGCTGTTCGATGACTATCATGCGAGCCGCGTGCTGCCGGGTTTTGAACCGGACAGCAAGTTCCGCATGCTCAAGAGCATCGCCGACGATGTCGAGGTTATCATCGCGATCAACGCGAACCACATCGAGAAAAACAAGGCTCGTGGTGACCTTGGCATTACCTATGACGAGGATGTGCTGCGCCTGGTTGACCTGTTCCGCGGCAACGGCTTTGCCGTCGCGGCTGTGGTCATCACCCAGTACGCCGGCCAGCCCGCTGCCGATGTATTCCGCAACCGCCTGAACGCGCTCGGTATCCCCGCCAAGCTGCACTATCCCATCGAGGGGTATCCGCACGACGTCGACCTGATCGTGTCCGACGACGGCTATGGCAAGAATGAGTTTGTCGAGACCACTCGTCCGCTCGTCGTGGTCACCGCTCCCGGCCCCGGCTCAGGCAAGCTCGCCACTTGCCTCTCGCAGCTCTATCACGAGCACAAGCACGGCACCGCCGCCGGCTACGCCAAGTTCGAGACTTTCCCGGTCTGGAATCTGCCCCTCACGCATCCGGTCAACATCGCCTATGAGGCAGCAACGGCCGATCTCGACGATGCCAATATCATCGACTCCTTCCACTTGGAGGCCTACAACAAGACCACGGTCAACTACAACCGCGACGTCGAGGCCTTCCCGGTGGTCCGTGCTCTGATGGAAAAGATCCTGGGCAAGAGCCCCTATCAGAGTCCTACGGACATGGGCGTCAATATGGTCGGCTTTGCCATCACCGATGACGATGCCTGCCGCGACGCTTCCAAGATGGAGATCGTCCGCCGCTACTTTACCGCGGTCGAAAATGTGCGCCGTACCGGCATGGGCGATGAGCAAGTCGACCGTCTCAAGATTATTATGAAGAAAGCCGGCATCGATAAGAACTACTCACCGGCGCGCTCGGCGGCCCTCACCAGGGAGCAGCTGACGGGTGGTCCCGTGGGTGCCATGGTCATGCCCGATGGCTCCGTGGTGACCGGTAAGACCTCCACGCGCCTGGGCGCCGCAAGTTCGCTCATTATGAACGCCCTCAAGCATGTCTCGGGCGTCGACCTTGAGCTCGAGGTCATTAGCGATGAGGCGATCGAGCCCATCAGCAAGCTCAAGACGCATTTCCTGGGCAGCAAAAACCCTCGCCTCCACACCGACGAGACGCTTATGGCGCTGTCGATCACCTCGGCCACGAGTGAGACGGCCGCTCGCGTCCTTTCGGGCCTGGAGCAGCTGCGCGGTTGCGATGCCTTCTTTAGCGTGATTATCTCGCCGACGGACGAGACGGTACTGCGCAAACTGGGTATCAACGTGTGCTGCGAGCCCAAGTTTGAGCGCCGCGGTTTCTTCCACCGCTAAGTTTGAAGCACCGCGGTAATTGCATTGCATTTTGGCCGTATCGGGTTGGCGCCCGGTACGGCTTTTTGATCAATAAAGCGCCTATTTCGGCGAAAAATAGCCGTTTACCTGCCTAGAAACAATTTGAGCGGTATACAATAACCGTAACTGTTTCATCCTTAGCGGGATGCCGCATGATGGATATTACCTGCCATCGTGAGGTGTGTCGGTCGCGCACGGCGCGTTAGATGCTCGTGCTCGGTTTGAGGAGGCTGCTATGGCGGGCAAGGGTCGTGCGAGTGTCAACGATATGAAGCGTGTTGAGGTGCTGGTGTTGATGGAAATCGACCAGCAAACCGAAGACAATGGCGGGCCGTATGGTTTCTCGCGCAAAACGCTTGCCGAGCGCGTGGGGGTTTCGCCGTATCGTGCCCGCGCCGCAATCGATCGCTTGGATTCCGAAGGCATGATTGATGTCGTCTCGCGTTATAGCGACGACGGCGGTCAGCTTGCAAATGGCATTTGCCTCACCGAACGTGGCGAGTGGTATCTTGAGGGCGTCCGTACCGGCATGCTCGTTCAAGAAATGCTTGAGGACGAGGTTGCTGATCGATAGCAGCATGTAACCCTTGCCATAGCGACGCCGCCTGGGAAACCGGGCGGCGTTTTGTTTCAAGATTGAGAAATGCAATCGCACGCGAGAAAAATTGCGAACGGTCCGCGGCGCGAGTATTACAATGAAGACCCGTAAGATGTGGATAAACAACTTCTACGGGAAGCGCAGGTAACTCAATATGACCAAGCATGTGTTCGTAACCGGTGGCGTGGTTTCGTCCTTGGGCAAGGGTATCACCGCGGCCTCGCTGGGCCGTCTGCTCAAGTCGCGTGGCTACAAAGTAACGATGCAGAAGGCCGATCCGTATCTGAACGTCGACCCCGGTACCATGAGCCCCTTCCAGCATGGTGAGGTCTTCGTTACCGAGGATGGTTACGAGTCCGACCTGGACCTGGGTCATTACGAGCGCTTTATTGATGAGAACCTGACCCGCGATTCCAACTTTACGACCGGCGCCATCTATAAGAGCTTGATCGCCCGCGAGCGTCGCGGCGACTTTTTGGGCGGTACCGTGCAGGTGATTCCTCACGTCACCAATGCCATTAAGGACAAGTTCCGCCGCATCGAGGAGCAGACCGGCTCCGATGTAGTCATCACCGAGCTGGGCGGCACGATCGGCGACATCGAGTCGCAGCCGTTTGTCGAGGCCATCCGCCAGTACCGCAAGGAGGCCGGCCCCGAGAACGTCTGCTACATCCACGTGTCGCTCGTTCCCTATATCGCCGCCGCCCACGAGGTCAAGACCAAGCCCACGCAGCATTCCGTCAAGGAGCTCCGCAGCTTTGGCATCCAGCCCGATATCATCGTGCTGCGCTCCGACCACCATATCGATGACGCTATCCGCGGAAAGATCGCAAGCTTCTGCGACGTCGACACCGATTGCGTCTTTACCAACGAGGACTGCGCGAGCATTTACGATGTTCCGCAGCTGCTTGCCGAGCAGGACTTTGACCTGCGCATTTGCGAACGCCTGGGTCTGGATCCGCGTGAGCGCGACATGAGCGAGTGGAACGAGTTCCTGCGCAAACAGAATCACGCCAACCATCACGCCGACAAGGTGAAGATCGCCGTCGTGGGTAAGTACACGCAGCTGCCCGATGCGTACCTGTCGGTTATCGAGGCCCTGCACCATGCGGGCGTCTTCTACGATCGCCATGTGGACGTCCAGCTGGTCGACGGCGAGAGCCTCGACGAGCAGAACGTCTCCGAGGTTTTGGGCGACGCCTCGGGCATCCTGGTCCCCGGCGGCTTTGGCAAGCGCGCCCTGGAGGGCAAGATCCTCGCGGCCGAGTTTGCCCGTGAGCACAAGATTCCGTATCTGGGCATTTGCCTGGGTATGCAGGTGGCCGTGTGCGAGTTCGCCCGCAACGTCGTCGGCCTTGCCGGCGCCAGCTCCTCCGAGTTCGATCCGGACGGCCCGTTTAGCGTCATCGATCTGATGAGCTCGCAGGAGGACGTGACCGAGAAGGGCGGCACCATGCGCCTGGGCGCCTATCCGTGCAAGCTCGCCGCCGATACCCTTGCTCGCGAGGCATATGGCGAGGAGCTCGTCTACGAGCGTCACCGTCACCGCTTTGAGTTCAACAACGCCTTCCGTGACCAGCTCGAGGACGCCGGTTTGGTTATCTCGGGTCTGTCGCCTGACGAGCGCCTGGTCGAGATGGTCGAGCTGCCGCGCGACGTGCATCCGTGGTATGTGGCAACCCAGGCTCATCCCGAGTTCAAGAGCCGCCCGACCAACCCGCAGCCGCTGTTCCGCGAGTTCGTGCGCGCTTCGATCGGCCAGCACGAGGGTGTCGACCGTCTGCAGGTGACGCCCATGAACCTCGCTACGGACTAAGGGTGCCGGCGAATAAGGAACATACCGAAGCTACTCCCTCGTCGCTCGCCGTGGCGGCGGGGGAGTATCTCGATTACCTTGCGGTCGAGCGGGGTTTGGCGCGCAACACGATTGCGGCCTATCGTCGTGACCTGACGACGTACTGCGCCTATCTGGAGCGGGTGGGTATTGTGTCTTTTGAAGAGGTGACCCGTCAGGTCGTGGAGGGCTTTGTCGCCGACCGTCGCGATGGGGGCTATTCGGATGCCTCGGTGGAGCGTGCGCTTGCGGCCGTGAAGGGCCTGCATGCCTTTTTGGTGCGCGATGGGGCTGTGGCCCAAAATCCAACGGCGGCGTTGCGCCTGCCTAAAAAGGCTGAGCGTTTGCCGGAGTATCTATCGGTGGAGGATGTCTCGGCGCTGCTCGATCAAGACTTCCCCGAGGGCGAGATGGGCTTGCGCGACCATGCCATCTTGGAAGTGCTCTACGGATGCGGTTTGCGTGTGAGCGAGTTGGTGGGACTCGATGTGGGCGATATCCATATCGACGATGGCTTTGTGCTCGTTCGCGGTAAGGGCTCGAAGGAACGCCTGTCCCCGCTGGTGGGAAGCGCGGCGCGAGCTCTGACGCTTTATGTAACTGAGGGGCGTTCTCGCTTGGCGGCCCATGCCCGCGGAACCGAGACCTCGGCGGTCTTTTTAAATAAGAACGGACGTCGCCTGTCGCGCCAGGCCGTGCATGCGATATGCGAGCGGTATGGGCGTCAGGTGGGGCTGGTGGGGCTCCATCCCCATACCTTGCGCCACTCCTTTGCCACCCACATGCTCGCGGGCGGTGCCGACCTGCGTGTGCTGCAGGAGATTTTGGGCCATGCCGATATTTCGACCACGCAGGTCTACACGCATGTCGACCGCACGCAACTGACCGAGGTCTATCTGGCGGCGCATCCGCTGGCGCATCGTTAACACATCGCTGGCCTGCATATTTATAGGTATTTGGGGACGGGCCCCAGATTGCTGCGGCGTGCTTTTGCGCGCGCATGGGCAATCTGGGGCCCGTCCCATTTTTCGCCACTTGTCGTCGCGGTGGTGGGCCGCACGTGCCTTGGGTGGGGGAGTTTGGGGGCGATGTGAACGCCATGTAAAAGGACGCAAAAATCGCCTCAAGGTCAACTTGAAGGTTGAGGTTGAAAGCCGGGGTGCCACAGGTGGCATCCCGCCTTTGCTGTAAACACAACATATTGTGTTTTCGAACATATGCTCGGGGGTGTTTTACAACATATTGGGGGTGGAATGGTGGG
>CABUQG010000040.1 GCA_902493535.1 uncultured Collinsella sp.
AAGCGGTCGGCGGGGCCATTGTGGCTCTTGACAGCGGATTGGGTCATATGAGCGAGCGGGCCGCATTTGAGACAAGGTGACGTGAAACGAAAGGGCGCTGACCTTCTGGTCGCGCCCTTGAAGTTGAACGTCAGATTGTCCAAATGCGGCCCGCGCAGCGTCGGCCCGTTACGCGGGTTGGTAAACCCGCGTAACTACAAATCCCCTCCGGCGCCCAGCAGCTTGCGCATGACCTGTTCGGGGTTAACCGAGCCGTCGCGCGGGGCCAGGGCGGTGATCTTCTTCTGCATCTTGTACTCGTGCAGCTCGTCCTCGAGCTGGCGCACGCGGGCGCGGAGCTTTTCGTTCTCGCGCTCGCGCTCCTCGGCACGCTCCTTCATATCGAGAATGCGCACCACGCCGGCAAGGTTGATGCCCTCGTCAGTCAGCTGGTTGATGAGCTCCAGACGCTCGATATCGGCACGCGAATACAGACGCGTGTTGCCGCCCGAGCGCTGGGGGTTCACCAGGCCCTTGGACTCGTAGACGCGCAGAGTCTGCGGATGCATGCCGGTCAGCTCGGCCGCCACGCTGATCATGTACAGCGGTTTGTTCCTATTGTCCTCGGCCATGCTACCTGATCCCTTTCCGTCTCGTTATCGTCCATCATAAGCCCGCGGGCGCGGGCGTGCGCCACGACCGCCCTAGTACGTCGCCTTGTAACGGTTGACCTTCTCGCGATAATCGCGCGTGTCGGCCTCGCGCAGCTTGGTCATGGCATCGCGCTCATCGTCGGACAGGTTCGTGGGGACCTGCACCTTAATCTCGACGAGCAGCGCACCCGTGCGGCCGCGATGCTTAACGTCAGGCGCACCCATCTCCTTAAAGCGAAACTTCTTGCCCGTCTGGGTACCCGCGGGCACCTTCAGACGAACCGTCGCACCGCCGGGCGTCGGCACGTCCACCGTGCAGCCGAGCGCCGCCTCATAGACCGAGACCGGTACCTCCATGGTCACGTCGGCACCTTTACGCTTAAACAGCGGGTGCTCCTCCACATGCGTGGTCACGACCAGGTCGCCGCGCTCGCCGCCGGCAACGCCATACTCGCCGCGACGCTTGTAGCGTAGCTTGCCGCCGTCGACCGCGCCCGCGGGCACCGAGACCGTAATGGTCTGCTGCTCGCCTGTCGAGGGAATGCGATAGGTGACCTTGTGCGTCACGCCGCGGAACGCGTCCTCAGCCGTCACATCGACGGTCAGCGACAGGTCGCCGCCCTTGCGAGCACGGCTGCGACCCGCGCCGGCACCGGCAGCGCCCGCAGCCCCGGCAAAGCCCGAGCCCCAATCGCTGCCCCAGGCGCCGTTGCCGCTAAAGATGCTGTCGAAGATGTCGCCCCAGCCGCTGGCACCCGCGCCGGCACCGTAGCCGCCGCCATACGCGCCGCCCGCGCCCGGCATGCCGCCAAACATGAGCATCTGGTCGTACTCTTTGCGCTTCTTCTCGTCCGAAAGCGTCTCGTAGGCCTCGCTGATCTCCTTGAACTTGGCCTCGTCGCCGCCGGCATCGGGGTGATATTTTTGCGCGAGCTTGCGAAACGCGCTCTTGATCTCTTTGTCGGAGGCGCTCTTGGATACGCCCAGGATGTCATAGAAGGTTTTGCCTGCAGCCATCGTAGCTCCTCTCCTGTTTCATCCGCCGCCCAGCGGGCGGCGGCTCATGCTTTCATATGGCACTAGGCCAGAAAGGGCCCCGGGTGTTGCCCCGGGGCCCTTCTCAATTACTCCTCGGTGCTCTCGGCCGTATCGGCCGCAGCATCCTCGGGCGCCGCTTCGGGCTCCGGTGCGGGGCGCTTCTCGCCACCGTAGGTCACCGTCACCATCGCGGAACGCAGGATGCGATCCGCCATGCGGTAGCCCTTCTGGTATACATCGTTGACGGTCTCGTCGTACTGCGATGCGTCCTCGACGCGACCCACGGCCTGATGCTCGAGCGGATCGAACGCCTCGCCCTTGGGGTCGATGGGCTCAACGCCCTCGTGCGCAAACACATCGAGCAGCTTGGCATGCACCGCGTCGACACCGTCGACGAACTGCTTAAAGTCGTCGGCAAGCTCCTGGCTGCGGGCATGGTCGATCGCACGCTCGATATCGTCGACCACCGGCAGCAGCGCAGTGACGAGCTTCTCGGTCGCGCGCTCGCGCTCGGCGATACGCTCATTGGCGGTGCGGCGACGGAAGTTCTCCCAGTCGGCCTGAAGACGGGCGGTACGCTCAGTGGCGTCCTTTGCCTTGTCCTCAGCGGCCTTCTGGGCCTCTGCCGCAGCATCGAGCTCGCTACGCACGTCGGCGAGCTCCTTTTGGGCCTGCTCGAACTTGAGCTTAAAGTCGTTGTCGGCGGCTTCTTCACCGGCGCGGATAGCGGCTTCCACCATCTCGTCCTCGGTCATCGTCGCCTCCTTGTTGGAATCCTCTACCTGGTTCTCGGCAGCCTCGGCGGCCGCGGCCTCGTTGGCCTCGGTATCGTCGACGGCCTCTACGGGAATCTTCACGTCCTTCTCCTCAGAGTCAACGGGGGCGGCGCCAGCGGCGGCCGCCTCCGTGCGAGCTTTACGGGCGGACATGATTACTTGTCCTCGTCGTCCACAACCTCGTAGTCGGCATCGACGACGTCATCGTCGGCAGGCTGGGCGCCGGCGGCACCGTCGGTCTGCTGCTGAGCGTCGGCGTAGACAACCTGAGCCAGCTCGTAGGCCACGGACTGCAGGGACTCGCCGGCGGCCTTGATGGCCTCGACGTCAGAGCCCTCGAGCGCCTTCTTGGCGTCGGCGATAGCGGCCTCTGCCTTGGACTTCACGTCGGCGGAAACCTTGTCACCGAGCTCGTTGAGGGTCTGCTCGGTGGAGTAGCACAGGCTGTCGGTCTGGTTGCGGACCTCGACCTCTTCCTTCTGCTTCTTGTCCTCCTCGGCATGAGCCTCGGCGTCCTTGACCATGCGATCGACTTCGTCGTCGGACAGAGCGGTGGAGCCGGAGATGGTGATCTGCTGCTCCTTGCCGGTGCCCTTGTCCTTAGCGGAGACCTTGACGATGCCGTTGGCGTCGATGTCGAAGGTGACCTCGATCTGCGGCACGCCGCGGCGGGCAGCCGGGATACCGGTCAGCTGGAACTTACCGAGCGACTTGTTGTCGCGGGCAAGCTCGCGCTCGCCCTGGAGCACGTTGATCTCGACGCTGGTCTGGTTGTCGGCAGCGGTGGAGTAGACCTCGGTCTTGGAGGTCGGGATCGTGGTGTTGCGGTCGATCATCTTGGTCATGATGCCGCCCATGGTCTCGACGCCCAGCGACAGCGGGGTAACGTCGAGCAGCAGGATGCCCTCGACGTCGCCGGTGAGCACGCCGCCCTGGACGGCAGCGCCGTCGGCAACGACCTCGTCGGGGTTCACGGACATGTTGGGCTGCTTGCCGGTCATGGTCTTGACGAGCTCCTGGACGGCGGGCATACGGGTGGAGCCGCCGACGAGGATGACCTCGGTCAAATCGGAGAGCTTAAGCTTGGCGTCGCGCAGGGCGTTGGTGACAGGCTGCTTGCAGCGCTCGAGCAGGTCGCGGGTAATCTTCTCGAACTCGGCGCGGGTCAGCGTGTAGTTGAGGTGCAGCGGGCCGGACTGGTTCATGGTGATGAACGGCAGGTTGATGGTGGTCTGCTGAGCGGCGGAGAGCTCCTTCTTGGCGTTCTCGGCGGCCTCCTTCAGACGCTGCAGGGCCATGGGGTCCTGACGCAGGTCGACACCGTTCTCCTGCTGGAACTTATCGGCCATCCAGTCGATGACGCGCTGATCCCAGTCGTCGCCGCCCAGGTGGTTGTCGCCCGAGGTGGACAGAACCTCAAACACGCCGTCGGCGAGGTCGAGGATGGAGACGTCGAAGGTGCCGCCGCCCAGGTCGAAGACCAGAATGCGCTGGTCGGTGCCCTGCTTGTCCAAGCCATAGGCAAGAGCAGCAGCGGTCGGCTCGTTGACGATACGCTTGACGTTGAGGCCGGCGATCTTACCGGCGTCCTTGGTGGCCTGACGCTGGGCGTCGTTGAAGTAGGCCGGGACGGTGATGACGGCGTCGGTGACGGTCTCGCCCAGATACTTCTCGGCGTCGGCCTTCATCTTTGCGAGCGTCATAGCGCTCACCTGCTCGGCGGTGTAGTCCTTGCCCTCGATGTCGACGACGGCACGGCCACCCTGGCCCTCCTTGACCTCGTACGGCACGGTCTTGATCTCGGAGGTGCACTCGGAGTACTTGCGGCCCATGAAGCGCTTGATGGAGAACACGGTGTTCTTGGGGTTGGTGACAGCCTGGTTCTTAGCGGCCTTACCCACGACGCGGTCGCCGTCGGCACGGAAGCCCACGACGGACGGGGTGGTGCGGTCGCCCTCGGCGTTCACGATAATGGTCGGAGAACCGCCCTCGAGAACGGCCATAGCGGAGTTAGTAGTACCAAGGTCGATACCAAGAATCTTGCCCATTAGAAATTCCCTCTCTCTTGTGCGTTTGCACCGACTCGGCGGTCTGCCGAGCAGTGTTTCGGCTTGTCTTTCAGGATGTAGTGTATCCCCTTATGGGCCGGAATATACAAAATCTAAGTCAATTCATATAAGATTTCTTATTGCCGAGAGTTTAGGTTCGCAAATACGCAGGTAGACGCACTGTTTGAGTTCTAGGCAAATCTATCGAGATCTATGTAGAGATGGCTGAGGTTTGCGTCCGGGGTGCCTAGGGGCCGTCTTGCGGAAAGCTCATCCCGGTTTGAGCGTGGATTCCGGGTCGCAGTTTCCGCCGGACGGTCCAACCGGAAACTGCGACCCGGTTTTCGGCCAAATAACGGGATGCCCTTTCCGCAGGCGCGCCCAATAGCTCAATATTTCAAGTCACCTTTAGCTAACATTTACGCAGCTCAACGGCCCCACCTGCACGTTTTTTAGTAAACCTTGGCATACTCGGCGAACGGTATGAAGATGCCGGCCAGAGGGTATTGCAAACGGTCGCTCCCGTGGTATGTTTTTGCCCGAATCAAACCGGCGCGCATCGTCTGTAGCGTCGGTCAACAGAGAGGAAACTACCATGGCTCATCCCGTAATTGATGCCGACGAGTGCATCGCTTGTGGCGTTTGCGTCGACTCCTGCCCCGCTGGCGTTCTGGAGCTCCAGGACGTCGCTACCGTCGCTGACGAGGACTCCTGCGTCGCCTGTGGCGCTTGCCAGGACGCTTGCCCCGCCGGCGCGATCACCGAGATCGTCGAGGAGTAACAACTCCCCCCACTTGCACACTCAAAAGTACACCGTGCGCAAAAAAGGAGGCTTCCGCATCGCCGCGGAGGCCTCCTTTTGTTTACGTGGCGCGGGTAGCCACTATAGCAACGCCGCAGGTTGAGCATACGCCAG
>CABUQG010000041.1 GCA_902493535.1 uncultured Collinsella sp.
GAGCAGAAGCTCTCCACGCTCACGACCATCCACCAGCTGCGCTCCGAGGTTCAGGAGCTCGTCGACGTGCTGCTCTCCACGCCCAACTTTATTGAGCGTACGAGCGGTATCGGCATCTTGGACCGCAAGATTGCACGCGACTTCTCGCCGGTCGGCCCGCTCATGCGTGGCTCGGGCTATGCCCGCGACGTGCGCTTTGACCATCCCTTCGACGGCTACGCCGATCCGGACGTCCAAAAGATGCACGCCGCCACGGCCGACACCTGCGACGCCTTCGGCCGTACCGCCGTCCGCATCCAGGAGGTCTACGATTCGATCGACATGATCGAGACCATGCTCGAGAACTGCCCGTCGGGCCCCATCCTCACCACGGATTGGGAGTACACCCCGCACAAGTACGCCATCGGCGCCACCGAGGCGCCGCGCGGCGAGGACGTGCACTGGGCCATGCTCGGCAATAACCAGAAGTGCTACCGCTGGCGCGCCAAGGCCGCCACGTACAGCAACTGGCCGGTCCTGCGCTACATGTTCCGCGGCAACACCGTGGGCGACGCGGCGCTGATCGTCGGCTCGCTCGACCCGTGCTACTCCTGCACCGATCGCGTGACGGTGACCGATGTCGCCGCCAAGCGCGACCACGTGCTCGACAAGGAGCAGTTCGAGAACGTCTGGCGCGACAAGTCGCCGCTTGCGGGCGAGGGCACCTTGGCCGCTCCGCTCGATGAGGAGGCGCTCTAATATGCTGAAGCTTTGGAAGGTTAACGCCAAGGCCGGCGACGCGACGGTCAAGTACCCGTTTGCGCCGTTCCCCACCAATAAGGACATGCGCGGCAAGCCCGAGCACAATGCCGAGCTCTGCATCGCCTGCGGTGCCTGCGGCGTGGCGTGCCCGGCCGATGCCATTCGCATGGACACCGACCTTGCGGCCGATACCATTACCTGGTCGATCGACTACGGCCGCTGCATCTTTTGCGGCCGCTGCGAGGAAGCCTGCCCCATGGAGGCCATCAAGCTCACCGAGGAGTTTGAGCTTGCCGTCATGAGCAAGGACGACCTCACCAGCAAGAGCGTCTATACGCTCGAGCACTGCTCGCGCTGCGGCAAGCCGTTTGCCCCGCACAAGGAGATCGACTACGCAAAGCGCCTGCTGCAAAAGGCCGGCGGCATGGAGGCCGAGCAGGCTGCCCGTACCGTCGGTATGTGCCAGGAGTGCAAGCGCGAGCTCGACGCCCTGCGCGCCGCCTCGGCCGTAAAGACCGGCAACGCTGCCGGCATGGCTGCCAACGAGACGCTTGCGTCCGGTGAGCCCCAGGGCCCCGGCATGGAGTATCTGGGCGGCCACGGCGTGAACCCGGAGTATATCGACCGCGAGCTCAACCCCGATGCGCCCGAGATTCCCGCCGGTCCGGCGCCGGTCGAGGGCATCATCATGGATTTTGAAACGAAGGAGGAGTAACCATGGCCGAACCCACGCTTTTGCCCGAGCGGCTCCAGTACCGCCCGACCAAGATCGAGCTCGACGAGAGTATCGAGAAGGCCAAGGCGACCCTTCTTAAGAAGATCAAGCGCTCGGTGTACGTCTACCGTGTTGACTGCGGCGGCTGCAACGGCTGCGAGATCGAGATCTTCGGTTCCATCACGCCCGTCTTCGACGTCGAGCGCTTTGGCATCAAGGTCGTGCCCTCGCCCCGTCACGCCGATGTGCTGCTGTACACCGGCGCCGTAACGCGTGCCATGCGCATGCCGGCCCTGCGCGCCTTTGAGGCCGCACCCGATCCCAAGATCGTGGTGTCCTATGGCGCGTGCGGCTGCACCGGCGGCATCTTCTACGACAACTACTGCGTCTGGGGTGGCACGGACAAGATCTTGCCGGTCGATGTCTATATCCCCGGCTGCCCGCCCAGCCCCGCGCAGACCATCTACGGCTTTGCCATGGCACTTGGCCTGCTGGACCAAAAGCTCCATGCCGAGACCACGGTGGAGGCCGCCGGCGAGCAGGCCGATATCCTGCACCCCGGCGTGCCGTACAAGCTGCGCGTTGCCATCGAGCGCGAGGCTCGCGCCATGAGCGGCTACCGTTACGGCCGCGACTTGGCCAACGAGTTTATGGATACGCTCGAGGGCGCGCCCAAGGGCGATATCCGCGGTGCTATGGCGCTGCTCATCGACAAGCAGGATGATCCTCGCCGCGTTGAGGTGTACTCGGCGTTACAGGATCTGGTACTGGCCGGAGGTCGCTAGATGGAGCTCACGGACCGCTCTGGTTACTTTGCGGGCCCCGGCATGCTCGGCGGCTCTTTTGGCGATGCCTCGCGCGCAAGCGACGAGGCCGCCGAGGGCGTCGCCGACCCCTGCCTGGGCCATACGCCCGACCAGGTGGTCTTCTATGAGCTCACGCGTAAGTTTGTGGAGACCGAGGAAGACGTTCCCCAGGAGGCCTGCGACGTGCTGTACTACACGCTCGCCGTGGGCCACCACACCGGCGTGCTCGACTGCTTTGAGCCGCGCCTGTCGGTGCCGGTGAACGTGTTCTATTCGCTCGTCGACGCGCTGCCGGAGGGGGAGGCCAAGACCAAGTTCGAGGCCATCCGCTCCTTTGGCGAGTGCCAGCTCGACAAGGCGGCGGTGCCGTCGCTGCTCGAGGCCTGTGACACGCTGCTCGACGATCGCGGTTTTCGCGGTTCGGCCAAGGCCGGCATCTCGGTGTTCGATGACGACTTTGGCCTGCATGCCCAGCAGGTTGCGTTCTTAATGAAGTTTCGCGATCTGGTTGAGCGCGTGCGCGATGTGTCGGGCGTGTATCTGACGGGGAGGTTGCAGTAATGGGTCGCGTTGTGGATGGCCGTGTGAACGACGCCCCGTTTGCGGGCATTGTGCTCACGGCGGGAAGCGTGCTGCGCGCCGACGATGCCGCTGGCCCCGTGCTCTCCAAAAAGATGGAGGACACGCCCATCGCCGGTTGGTACACCATCGACGGTGGTCAGACGCCCGAGGACGACATCATCGAGGTCAAGCGCGAGCGTCCGCCGCGCCTAGTGTTGGTCGATGCCGCCGACATGGCGCTGCCCGTCGGTGCCATCCGCCTGCTCGATAAGACCGACGTCGCGCGCAAGTCGATGTTCACCACGCATTCGCTTCCCTTGTCGATTCTGATCGAAGAGATTGAGCAATCGTGCGAAGATATCGTCTTCATAGGGATTCAGCCGGGCGACACGGAGTTCTACAACCCCATGTCCCCGGAAGTCTTTGACGCCGTCGACGCCGTGTACGACGCCGTGGCCGCCAACGACTTTTCCCACTTTGTCCGCTTGGGACAAGAGCAATAGGTGCGCTTGTCCCTGCTGATTAGGAAAGAAGTGATTGACATGGCAGATTCCAAGGCAGAATATCCCGCTCCCGATTGCCTGGCGCCCGCCGCGATCGAGGCCAAGACCGAGGCCGCCGGCGTGACCAAGGCCAACCTGCCGGTCGCAAAGGCCTTTCTGTTGGCAATGTTCGCCGGTGCGTTTATTGCCTTCGGTGGCCTGTTCTTTACCGTGTTCTTGAGCGACAGCACGCTGGGCTGGGGTGCCCAGCGCGTCGTGGGCGGTCTGTGCTTTTGCCTGGGCCTGGTGCTGGTACTGGTGTGCGGCGCCGAGCTGTTTACCGGTAATTCGCTTATGGTCTGCGCGCTCAAGAGCAAAAAGATCACCCTGGCTCAGATGCTCAAGGCATGGGTCGTCGTGTGGGTCGGCAATTTTGTCGGTGCCCTGTTCATCGTCTTTTTGGTGTATATGGCCGGCATTTACAAGCTCAACGGCGAGGCGGTCGCCAATTCCATGGTGAGCGTCGCCGCCGGCAAGGTGACGATCGACTGGGTGACGATCTTCTTCCGTGGCATCCTGTGCAACATCTTTGTGTGCCTGGCCGTGTGGATCGGTACCGCCGGCAAGACCGTGGTCGATAAGGTTGTGGGCATTCTGCTGCCCATCGCCGCTTTTGTGGCCTGCGGTTTTGAGCACTGCGTCGCCAACATGTACTTTTTGCCCATGGGTGCCGTGATGCACGCGTTCGGCTATGGTGCCGACGTCGCCGGCGCCGATGCACTCAACGCTGCGGGCATTGCGTTTAACTTGTCCGCCGCCACGCTGGGCAACATCGTGGGCGGCGCGGTTCTGATCGCGCTCGGCTA
>CABUQG010000042.1 GCA_902493535.1 uncultured Collinsella sp.
GCGGTATTGCGCAGCTGCACGCCCACGATATCGTGGACGGCGAACTCAAAGACATTGTTGACAAGCGCGTTGAGCCCGGCATGACGCTCGAGCTGGCGCAGGGTGCACATGGCACCGATGCGAAACTCGGTCTCGGTCTCCTCGATCTGATCGAGTCCGCAGGCCGAAAGGTCAATCGCCGTCGCCACGCGACGCGAACCCAGGCGCATCCAGATGCCGCCGCCCACAATCTTGTTGTTGCGGTTCTTCTGTAAGAGCTCATAGGCTTCGGCCGCGTTTCCAACACGGACGTAGGTACCGAACTTGAGCACGTTCTCCCCCATCTCTTCACTTGTCCAGTACTTTTAAGTGTACCAAACGAGGGGCCGCACACCGTTTTAGGACAAAATCCACCCACCCATCCATAACTTGCGGTGATATACGGACTGATTAGCCGTTCTGGTACACTAAACAGTCCGTATATCACCGCAAGTTATGAGGAGTCCTCCGGGATAGAAAAGGCTCCCAGCCAGATAGCTGGGAGCCTCATCACATGCTATGTCGAGCAAGATTTAGCAGACGCCCTGAGCGAGCATGGCGTCGGCGACCTTCAGGAAGCCGGCGATGTTGGCGCCCATGACGAAGTTGCCCTCCTCGCCGTACTCCTTGGCGGTATCGTCCACGTTGTGGAACATGCCGCGCATGAGCTGCTCGAGCTTGCCGTCGACCTCCTCGAAGGTCCAGGACAGGTGCTCGGCGTTCTGGCTCATCTCCAGGCCGGACACGAGCACGCCGCCGGCGTTGGCAGCTTTACCGGGCATAAAGGCGACGCCGTTCTCCTGGAAGTAGGTCGTGGCCTCGATGGTCGTGGGCATGTTCGCGCCCTCGCCGACCACCTTGCAGCCGTTGGCGACGAGCGCCTGAGCGTCCTCGAGCAGCAGCGTGTTCTCGCGTGCGCAGGGCAGCGCGATGTCACAGGGCAGCTGCCACACGCCACGGCCGTCGCCCTCGTGCCACGTGGCATTGGGCTTCTCGTCAACGTACATAGCGAGCGTAACGCCCTTGTCGTGGCCAGAGCGCTTCTTGTTGTAGATGTGCTCGAGCACGGTGTAGTCGATGCCGTCGGGATCCTCGACCCAGCCGTGGGTGTCGGAGCAGGCCAGCACCTTGCCGCCGAGCTGGGCGACCTTCTGGACCGCGTAGATGGCGACGTTACCGGAACCGTGAACGACGACGTTCTTGCCCTCGAAGGAGTCGCCGCGGCTCTTAAGGTACTCGTCCACAAAGTAGGCCAGACCGTAGCCGGTGGCCTCGGTACGGGCGAGCGAGCCGCCAAAGGAGAGGCCCTTGCCGGTGAGGACGCCGGTCCACTCGTTGGTCAGGCGCTTGTACTGACCGAACAGGTAGGCAACCTCGCGGCCGCCAACGCCCAGGTCGCCGGCGGGAACGTCGGTGTTGGGACCGATGTGGCGATAGAGCTCGGTCATGAAGGACTGGCAGAAGTGCATGATCTCGTTGTTGGACTTGCCCTTGGGGTCAAAGTCGGAGCCGCCCTTGCCGCCGCCCATGGGAAGGGTGGTCAGGCTGTTCTTGAGAATCTGCTCCAGACCCAGGAACTTGAGCATGCCCAGGGTGACCGTCGGGTTAAAGCGCAGGCCGCCCTTGTAAGGTCCAATGGCAGAGTTGAACTCGACGCGGTAGCCGCGATTGACCTGGACCTTGCCCTGGTCGTCGACCCAGGGGACACGGAACATGACGATGCGCTCGGGCTCGACGAGGCGCTCAAGCAGGGCGGCCTCCTCGTACTCAGGATGGGCGTCGAGCGCCGGCTGGATGGTGCCGAGGATCTCGGTCGCGGCCTGGATGAACTCAGGCTGCTCGGGATAGCGGGCCTTGAGCTCGTCGAGAACTTTCTGCGTGTAGCTCATGCTTCCTCCAATTGATGGAAAAGAAAAGTGTCGTTCGAGGCGCCCCATGCGCCGCGAGCTTTATCGAGTATGGATAATATCGCACTGTTGCAGCAAAGTTTCGCATAAGCCGACGAGCGGATGTTTCGTTTTGATTACGATGCAGGTAGAAGCGTTTTTGAGTGCCTGACGTGCAAAACCCGTGTTTCAAACCTGTTTCGTCCACGTGTTCCAAACCACCACATTGGGGACAGGCACCTTTGTGGTGGTGTTGGTGGTTAGAGGACGAGCTGGTGGTAGTCGGCGGGGGTTACGCGGCCCTCGGTGGCGGCGCGGAAGGCGGCGAGGGCATCGCCCGAGAACGGCATGGCCCAGCACAGTCCGCAGCCGGCGGTGATGGAGCCGGGCAGCGGCATGATGCGCCCAGGAACACCGGCGGCAAGGCACAGCTGTTCGCATTCCATCACATCGAAGGTGCTGTCGAACGACACGATGATTTTGCGTTCATGGTCGAGAGCATCACCGGACGGGCCTTCGCGGTGTGCATCGCGATACGCCGCGGCGGCCGCTTCCTCTTCCGCAGTATGTCCACAGCCACCGCAACCGCAGGTACAGGGTTCGGACCCGTCGCAAGTGCAAGGTTCTCCCGTGTCGGGACAAATATCGTGAGACATGGCAACTCCAATCGTCTAGGCGAGTAACTCGGCCGCCGCAAACTCCTCGGGCGTATTGACGTTCTCGAAGCAGAACGTCGAGCCGGCGACCGCGACAATCTGAGGCTCGTCCAAATACCCGGCATTCACCCGGTCGATCAGGCAGCGGATTCGCTGACGGTCATCGGCGAGCAGCTCTTGGGCAACCGGCGCACACGCGTCACGGCGCCAGACGGCGCAAAGCGGCTCAATCCCCCGCTCCTCGCGCGGCACGCACACGTCGAGCGCCTCGGCCTCGACACAGCCAGCAAGGGCACCGATTAGCTCCGAAGAGACAAACGGCATATCACAGGCGACGATAGCAACGAGAGGCAGCCGGGCCGCAGTCAGCGAACTCGCGATGCCGCGCATGGCGCCCGCCGACCCTTCTAGGTCCGCCACCACACGCGGCACCAAGCCGCCAAACGCGCACTCCTCAAGAAAGGCAAGCTCGCTGGGACGCGACGTCGTCACGACCAACTCGCCGGCAACTGGCGCCAGCCGACCCAGCACACGTTCGATGAGCGGCTCGCCGCAAAACGCCATGCGAGCCTTATCACAGCCCATGCGCGAGGACATCCCGCCCGCTTGAACGACGCAAGAAAGATCGGCCCGTCTTACGGTAGTCATACGGCAAAACACCTCCATCGGCATGCTCGAAACCCGACACACGGGATCAGTTACCGTAGACGACATGACAGGCGACACGGCGGACCCGTACAAAAACAAAACAGCGCCTTTGCGGCACGCAGCAAGACCGCGAGCACAAAAGCGCTGGTAGCGTATGGCGGGAACGTATGTGAATCGAACACATCCAAGACGTTTTGCACGCCTCGCAACGGTTTTGAGGACCGCGGAGCCCACCGGAGCCCATCCGTTCCCAAGTGCGGCGGTATTTTACCAAACCGAGCAGCC
>CABUQG010000043.1 GCA_902493535.1 uncultured Collinsella sp.
ACGGGCGCCTTGTTCTTTGATCCAAAGAACCATCGCATCGGCGTCAACGAGGACAACTGCATCGGCTGCAAGAGCTGCGTCATGGCATGCCCCTTTGGCGCCGTGAGCGTGGCGACCACGCAGGTCCCCGTCTTGATGGGTGACGTGCGAGTGGGTTCGCAGACTAAGAGCTTCGTGCTCAAGTGCGACCTGTGCGTGGACCGTCCCGGCGGTCCGGCGTGTGCCGAGGCGTGCCCGACCAAGGGCCTCACCCTGGTAGACGAGGAACGTTTGGCGGAGCTGACTGCCGAGCGTGCCCGCGCCACCATCGAAAACGAGGCGTAAGCGTCGGGCGACAGGCCCAATGATTGTCAAATAAGTACCGAGTATTCGGTAGCAGAGAAAGGAAGGAGGGTGTCATGGAGAAGCATAAAGTGATTTGCCCGTACTGCGGCGCCGGTTGCCAGTTTAACCTCTTGGTCCAAAACGGCCAGGTCGTGGGTACCGAACCGCTCAACGGCATCACCAATCAGAGCGAGCTGTGCCTTAAGGGCATGAGCGGCTACGACTTCATCAACGACACCAAGATCTTGACTCCTCGCGTACTGCACCCGATGATCCGCCGCACTAAGGGCGCGGATCTTGAGCGCGTAAGCTGGGACGAGGCACTGGATTTCACCGCATCTAAGATGCAGGCCATAATTGACGAATATGGTCCTAACGCTGTCATGACCACCGGCTCTTCGCGAGGCGGCGGCAATGAGGCGAACTACGTCATGCAGAAGTTTACGCGTGCGTGCATCGGCACCCACAGCGTGGACAACTGCGCCCGTACTTGACACGGCCCTACTGTCCTCGGTCTGATGGACACGGTTGGTTCAGGTTGCATGTCATGCTCCATCCCCGGTATGGAGGATGCGGGCTGCATTTTCCTCTTCGACTATAACCCTGCCGATTCGCACCCCATCGTCGCAAGGCGTATCGTGCGAGCCAAAGAAAAGGGTTGCAAGATCATCGTCGCCGACCCGCGCCATATCGAAACCGCGCGTATCGCCGATCTCTACCTTCCGATCAAGAACGGTTGCAACGTCGCGTTCCTCAACGCCTTTGCCAACTGCTTGGTCAACGATGGCCTCTACGACAAGGAATTCGTCGCCGAACACACGAACGGCTTTGACGAATGGTGGGAGACCATCAAGAACTACACTCCCGAATCCGTACAGGACATCACGGGTGTCGAGCCCGCGTTGATCCACCAAGCTGCCGAGATGTACGCCACGGCGAAGCCCTCTGCCATCATTGGCTGGGGCATGGGCGTATGCCAGCAGAAGCAGAACCTGAAGACGGTGCACACCATCGCCTCCATCGCCTGCGTTGCCGGCCAGATCGGCAAACCCAATTCCGGCCTCGCGCCCGTGCGTGGTCAGAATAACGTCCAGGGCTCCTGCGATATGGGCATGCTGCCCAACCTGTACCCTGGCTACCAGAAGGTCACCGACCCGGCAGTGCGTGCGAAGTTTGCCAAGGCTTGGGGCGTGCCCGAGGAAAAGCTCCCGCTCGAGGAGGGCTACAAGCTCACCGACCTGGGCCACCTGGTCGACGAGGGCAAGGTGCACTGCTTCTACAACTACGGCGAGGACCCGGTGCAGACCGAGCCCGATTCGGCCGGTATGCGCAAGACGCTCTCCGAGCTGGATCTGTTCATTTGCCAGGACATCTTTATGACGCAGACGACCATGCTCGCCGACGTCATCCTGCCCGCTACCTCTTGGGGCGAGCACGAGGGTGTCTTTACCGCATCCGACCGTAGCTTCCAGCACTTTGACGCGGCTGTTCCGCCCAAGGGCGAGTGCCGTCACGACTGGGAGATCTTCGCGGACCTGTCTACGCGCATGGGCTATCCCATGCACTACGACAACACCGAGCAGATCTGGAACGAGTGCATTAGCCTGTGCCCCAACTTTGTGGGCGCGACCTACGAGAAGATGGCTCCCGAGGGCGGCTACGCCCAGTGGCCGGTCAAGAGCACCGATGTGAACGACCACGGTACGCCCGACATGTTCGCTGGTGGCAAGTTCACCACCAAGGACGGCCGCGCCAACCTGATGGCGCACGACTGGGAGGCGCCCTCCGAGCTTCCCGATGATGAGTACCCGCTCATCCTGTGCACCGTCCGCGAGGTCGGCCACTACAGCTGCCGCTCGATGACCGGCAACTGCAAGACGCTGGCGCTACTTGCCGACGAGCCCGGCTTTGTCCGCATGAATCCCGCGGACGCCCAGGCACGCGGCATCAAGAATGGCGACATCGTCTCGGTCCACAGCCGCCGTGGCCAGGTATATAGCCGCGCCGACATAAGCGATCGCATCAACAAGGGCACGGTCTACATGACCTACCAGTGGTGGATCGGCAAGTGCAACGAGCTGACCATGCACAAGGTCGACCCGGTCT